>DASXIW010000239.1:0-8178 GCA_036497785.1 Acetobacteraceae bacterium
TTTCTCGATCGCATGATCAAAATGGTGGAAGGCGCATCGCGGCAGAAAACTCAGAACGAAATCGCGCTGAACATTCTGCTGTCGGGGCTCACAATTATTTTCCTACTGGCTGTCGCGGCACTGCAGCCGATGGCCATTTATTCAGGAGCACCGCAAAGCGCATTTGTGTTGTGGTCGTTGCTCGTGTGCCTGATTCCCACAACGATTGGCGGTTTGCTCTCCGCGATCGGTATCGCTGGAATTGACCGCGTGATTCAACGCAACGTCATGGCCATGTCCGGCCGGGCCGTCGAGGCCGCGGGCGACGTCGATACCCTGCTGCTCGACAAAACTGGAACGATTACGCTGGGCAACCGTCAGGCCACCGAATTAATTGCCGCACCCGGTGTAACGGATGCCGAACTCGCCGACGCCGCTCAACTCGCATCGCTCGCGGATGAAACTCCCGAAGGGCGCTCCATCGTGGTTCTGGCCAAAGAAAAATATGGCTTGCGCGGGCGGCCCATTTCCCACGAAACGACATTCGTTCCCTTCACCGCGCAGACTCGCATGTCCGGCGTCGATTTTAACGGCACGCATATTCGCAAGGGCGCTCCCGACTCGATCAAGAAATATGTGCTCGAGCACGGGGGTCTCGTTCCCGCCAAGATCGAAGAAGACGTCCAGATGGTTGCTACTTCGGGAGCCACTCCGCTGCTGGTTTCCACGGCGAATCGCATTCTCGGCACCGTCCGCCTGAAAGACATCGTCAAGGGCGGCATGCGCGAGCGCTTCGATCATTTGCGCGCCATGGGCATCCGCACGGTGATGATCACGGGAGACAATCGCCTCACTGCCGCGGCCATCGCTCAGGAAGCGGGCGTCGACAATTTTCTCGCCGAAGCCAAGCCGGAAGACAAGCTGGCGCTGATCCGCAAGGAGCAGTCCCAGGGCAAGCTGGTGGCGATGTGCGGCGACGGCACCAACGACGCACCGGCGCTCGCTCAGGCCGATGTCGGTGTCGCGATGAACACCGGCACCATGGCCGCCCGCGAGGCCGGCAACATGGTCGATCTGGACAGCGACCCCACCAAGCTGATCGAGATCGTGGAAATCGGCAAACAATTGCTGATGACCCGCGGCGCGCTCACCACCTTCTCCATCGCCAACGACGTGGCCAAGTATTTCGCCATCATCCCGGCCATGTTCCTGGCCTTCTACCCGCAGCTGACATCGCTGAACGTGATGCACCTCGCCACCCCGCAGAGCGCCATCCTGTCCGCGATCATCTTCAACGCGCTGATCATCGTGGCCCTGATCCCGCTCTCGCTGAAGGGCGTGGCCTATCGCCCCATCGGGGCGGCCGCGCTGCTGCGGCGCAACCTGCTGATCTACGGCCTGGGCGGCATCATCGCGCCGTTCGTGGGCATCAAGCTAATCGACATGCTCGTCAGCGCCCTCGGCCTGGCGTAAGGAAGTCAAACCATGCTCAAGGAAATCCGCCCTGCCATAGTGATGATCGTGGGCTTCGCGGCCATCACCGGGCTAGCCTATCCCCTGGCCATGACAGCTATCGGGCAGGCCGTCTTCCCGCATCAGGCCAATGGCAGCCTGATCGAGCAAGGCGGCAAGGTGATCGGCTCGGCGCTGATCGGCCAGAACTTCACCAGCGACAAATACTTCCACGGCCGCCCATCCGCGACCACGGACACCGATCCGAACGACGCCACCAAGACCATCCCGGTTCCGTACAACGCCTCCAACTCGGCTGGCTCCAATCTCGGCCCGACTTCCAAAGCGCTGGCAGACCGCGTCAAGGGCGATGTGGCCAAGCTGAAGCCGGAAAACCCCAACGCGCCGATCCCCGGCGATCTGGTCACCACCTCGGCCAGTGGGCTCGATCCGGACATCTCGCCTGACGCTGCGTCCTTCCAGGTGCCGCGCGTGGCCAAGGCGCGAGGCATGACGCCGGATCAGGTAACGGCGCTGGTCAACGCCAACACCAAGGGCCGTCTTTTCGGCCTGCTGGGCGAGCCCCGCGTAAATGTGCTGGCGCTGAACATGGCGCTGGATCAGGCTGCCACCAAATAGGTTAAGTGGAATAGGCATGGCGGATCGCGACGGCCGTCCCTCCCCGGATGCGCTGCTGAAGCAGGCAGCGCGCGAGGGGGGGGCTGGAGGCCGGCTGAAGATTTTTCTCGGCGCCGCACCCGGCGTCGGCAAAACCTATGAAATGTTGTCCGCCGCCCAGGCACGCCGTCGCGAAGGCGCGGATGTGGTGATCGGCGTCGTCGAGACCCATGGCCGCGCCGAGACCATGGCGCTGATCGGGGGGCTGGAGGCGGTACCACTCCGCAAGATCGACTATAAGGGCCGGGTCCTGGATGAGATGGACCTGGATGCGTTGCTCGCGCGCCGGCCCGCTCTCGCGCTGGTTGACGAGCTCGCCCACACCAACGCTCCGGGCAGCCGCCATCCCAAGCGCTATCTGGATGTCGAGGAGCTGCTGGCCGCTGGCATCGATGTCTGGACCACGCTGAACATTCAGCACGTGGAGAGCCTCAACGACGTCGTCGCCCGCATCACCCGGATCCGGGTGCGCGAGACGGTGCCGGATTCCATCGTCGATCGCGCCGACGCCATCGAGGTGATCGACCTCACGCCGGACGACCTGCTGCAACGGCTGCGCGAGGGCAAGGTCTATCTGCCCAAAACCGCCTCCCGCGCCCTGGGCCATTATTTTTCGCCGGGCAACCTCACCGCCCTGCGCGAGCTGGCGCTGCGCCGCACCGCCCAGCGCGTGGACGCCCAGCTGCTCGACCACATGCAGGCGCACGCCATCAGCGGCCCCTGGGCTGCGGGCGACAAGGTGCTGGTCTGCGTCACACCCGGCGTCGCCGGTCCCGCGCTGGTGCGCTACGGCCGCCGTCTGGCGGAGCGGCTGCGCGCGCCGTGGACTGCGATCAATGTGGAAACACCGCGCCATCTGCGCCTGTCCGAAGCCGACCGGGACAGCATGGCGGCCTGCCTGCGACTGGCCGAGAAGCTGGGGGCGGAGACGGTGGTCATCCCCGGCAGCAACACCGCCAACGACATCCTGGTCTATGCGCGCGAGCATAATTTCGCCCATATCGTGGTCGGCAATCCGGGCGCGGAGGGGCTTTGGGACCGGCTGCGCGGCTCCGTCGTCCGCTCGCTCATCGCCCGCGCCGGCGATATTCCGGTGCATGTCGTCGGCCAGGAACAGGAGGAGCCGCAGGCACGCCGCCCCGCCGCACAGGTGCCGCGCCGCCCGTTCGATCCCAAGCCTTATATCGGCAGCACGGCGATCGTCGCGGCCGCCGTGGCGGCCGGTCTCGCGCTGCATCAGCTCGTGGCGGTGGCCAGCATATCGCTGGTCTTCCTCACCGCAGTGCTCGCCTCGGCGGCGATATGGGGCTTGTTCCCGTCGCTCTACGCCTGCGTCGTCAGCATGCTGGCCTATAATTTCTTCTTCTTGCCGCCCACCTACACCTTGACCATCACCGACCCCGAGAACGTGGTGGCGCTGTTCTTCTTCATGGTGGCCGCGGTGATCGCCAGCAACCTGGCCGCCGGCGTGCGCGCCCAAGCGCTGTCGGCCACCCAGCGGGCGCGCACCACGGACGAGCTGTACCAGTTCAGCCGCAAGCTCGCCGGCATCGTCAGTCTGGACGACCTGCTCTGGGCGACCGCCTACCAGATGGCGGCGATGCTGAAGATCCGCGTCGTGCTGCTGCTGCCGGAAGGCGAGGGGATCACGGTGCGCGCCGGCTATCCGCCGGAGGACACGCTGGACGAGGCCGATCTGGCGGCGGCCAAATGGTGCTGGCAGAACAATCGCCCGGCCGGACGGGGGGCGGATACGCTGCCCGGCGCCAAACGGATGTTCCTGCCGCTGCGCACCGGGCGCGGCCCGGTCGGCGTCATCGGCATCGACAGCGACGATGACGCCACGGACGGACAGAACAAATCCGGCCCGATCCTCAACCCCGACCAGCGCCGCTTGCTGGAGGCGCTGTCGGACCAGGCGGCCGTCTCCGTCGAGCGCATCATGCTGGCGGAGGATCTCGACCGCTCCCGCCTGCTGGCCGAGACCGAACGCCTGCGCTCGGCGCTGCTGACCTCGATCTCCCACGATCTGCGCACCCCGCTCGCCTCCATCCTGGGCGCCGCAAGCAGCCTGCAAACCTACCGCACCTTGCTCGACGAGGCCGGCCAGCAGGAATTGCTGGGCACCATCCAGGACGAGGCCGAGCGGCTGAACCGCTTCGTCGCCAACCTGCTGGACATGACACGCCTCGAAAGCGGCGCCATCGAGCTGCGCCGCGAGCTGGCCGATCTGGGCGAGGTGGTGGGCAGCGCCCTGGCCCGCGCCGGCAAGGTGCTGGACGGCCATCGCGTCCAGATCGACCTCGCGCCAAACCTGCCGTTGCTCGATCTCGATGTCGTGTTGTTCGAGCAGCTATTGTTCAATCTGCTGGACAATGCCGGCAAATACGCCCCCACCGGCACAGTGGTCACGCTGCGTGCCTGGCACGACGCTGTCCCCCCGCCCGGCTCCCTCAGCCTTCAGGTCATCGACGAGGGCCCCGGCATCCCGCCGGACGCGCTGGAGCGCATCTTCGACAAATTCTATCGTGCGCGCGGAGCGGATCGCCAGCGCGCCGGCACCGGCCTCGGTCTCGCGGTCTGCCGCGGCTTCGTGGAAGCGATGGACGGCCACATCACCGCCGCCAACCGCCAGGACCGTTCCGGCGCCGTCTTCACCATAACCCTTCCGGTACCCGCATGACCCAACCTCTGGTCCTGATCGTCGACGACGAACCGGCCATTCGCCGCCTGCTGCGCACCAGCCTGATCGCGCAGGGCTACCGCACCGCCGAGGCCGATAGCGGCGTCTCGGCCGTCGCCGCGGTCCAATCCGAAAAGCCCGACATGGTCCTGCTGGATCTCGGCCTGCCCGATATGGACGGGTTGGACGTAATCGGCCAGCTACGCGCGACCAGCGCCGTGCCGATCGTGGTGGTCTCCTCGCGCGAGGATGAGCGCGGCAAGGTCAGCGCGCTGGACCTCGGCGCGGACGATTACATCACCAAACCCTTCGGCATGGAGGAGCTGGCCGCCAGGCTGCGCGCGGCCCTGCGCCACCGCCTGCAGCAGGAAGGCGCCACCCCCATCTTTCGCAGCGGCGATCTCTCGGTGGATCTGGTCCGCCGCATCGTCATGGCCCGGGGCGCGGAGGTGCATCTGTCGCCACGCGAATACGACATCCTTACCCTGCTGGTGATGCATGCCGGCAAAGTTCTGACCCACAGATTCATCATGGGCAAGTTGTGGGGAGCGACAGGCGACGTGCAGCAGCTTCGGGTGTATGTCCGCCAGATCCGCCAGAAGATCGAGGCGGACCAGGAGCGGCCGGTACATATCCTAACTGAGACGGGGGTGGGCTACCGGCTGGCAGTTAAAGAGTGAGGCAGACGATATGCACAAGCCGCGGCAATGGCTGAGGCTCTGACGATGACGCTTGACGAGCTGATTGGGCTGGACCGGGTATTCGAAAAGCTGCGCGTGGCTGACAAATCCGCCCTCATCGCCGAGCTCGGCCGCCGCGCCGGGCTCGCGCTGGGCCTGCCGCCCGCCGACATCACCGCCAGCCTGGCGGCGCGGGAGATTCTGGGGTCCACCGGCGTTGGCGGCGGCATCGCCGTGCCCCATGCCCGGCTAGAGGGGCTGCCCGCCCTGGCCGGGTTTTTCGCGCGGCTGGCCCGCCCCATCGACTATGCCGCCATCGATGGCCGCCCGGTTGATCTGGTCTTCCTCCTGCTAAGCCCCACAGACAACCACGCCGCCCATCTCGCGGCCTTGGCCGCCGTGTCACGCCGCCTGCGCGACAAGTCACTGGCCGCCACCATCCGTGGCGCGGAGTCTTCCGCCCAGATTCGGGACTGCCTGACCGGCGAAGGCGAAATCCGATCAGCCGGTTGATGAACCTGTGGATAACTCGGGGGATTTCTGCCCGAAGCCTAGGACATTTACCATTGTGCGCCGCAGTACGGATCTCGGGGCAGTTTGGCAATAAAGTTCTATGCCATTGAAAAACATCAATTATATTGTTGCAATAAAGTTACCACTCGATGAACGTCCGCTAAGTCGTTGGTGGATTACGGGCTGGCCGCCCAGGTGGATAATTAACCTCCGTTCGCGTTCGATCTTCCATCCCGATCTGGCTCCGCAATAATTTCCCCTGCATATCTGTACCTGGCGCCACGCTGGAATGCGCTGCCGTTACGCTGAGCAACGATTCTTTCACACCTTAACACTTCCCAAACATTGCTGAGCCTATCAGTTGTTGCAGAACCGCTCCGTTCCGGCTGCATGGCGCTGAAACCCATGGGGTGAACCAACGATGCGATGGAGAGCAATTAGGCTAGGCCAACCGACGCGACATATCACAGCCCAAAGGCTGGCCGTGGCCGCACCGCGCTGCGTTCGGCGTTTGCTGTCTTCCCGATCCAGCGGCGCCACCGCGCTCGAATTCGCCATGATCTTCCCCGTCTTCATGCTGTTTGTCAGCATGATCATCGAGAACGGGCTGGTGCTGTTCACCCAGGCCACGCTCGACAATGCGGTGTTCGACGCATCGCGGCTGATCCGCACCGGTCAGATCCAGCTCGCCGGTGGCAGCCCATCCCCCTTCGCCACGGCGCTTTGCAACGATGTCGGCGTCATCGTGCCCTGCGCCAGCCTGCAACCGCCGCCGCGTTTTCCTCGCTCAGCGCCACCGTCCAGCTCACGGCCAATGGCAACCTCGCCACAACCAGCTTCGTGCCCGGCGGCGCCGGCCAGGACGTGTTGGTTCAGGTGGCCTATAACCGGCCCTACCTGATGCCCTGGATCGCCATATTCGGCGGCAAGACCGGCGCCGTCATGGTCTCCACCCTCGCCTTCGAAAACCAGAAATACCAATGATGCCCGCCATGTCGCACAGGGTGGAACGCATCCCTCTTGCGTATTTCGGCCGCCGCGGTTCCGTGGCCATGGAACTGGCGCTGGTTTCCCCGCTGCTGATGATCATGTTCCTCGGCTGCTTCGAGGTGACACAGCTGGTCCGCGTCTATATGGGCCTCGGCGTCGCCGCCAACGCGGTGGCCGACCTGGTGTCGCGCGACACCCCCGATACCGCGGCCAACATCGCGGATGCCTGCAACGGCGGCAAGCTGATCGTCGCACCGTTTCCCGGCACCGGCCTGACCATCGCCATCGCCAGCGTCACGAAAAAGGCTTCCCCGGCGCACTTACGCTGAACTGGACCGATACAAGCTGCAGCAACCCCCAGCAGATCGCCAACCCGATCGCGCTGGCCACGCCACTCGCCACCAATCCCAACGACACCGTCATCATCGTGCAGGCCAACTACACCAACACGGCCTCCACATCCTTCATTCTCGGCAGCAGCTACGTACTGACCTATCTCGGTTTCTCGCGGCCGCGCACCGCCCCCGCGGCAAGCTGACCATGATATCGTACCGCCTTCTCCTGCAAAAAAAACGCGGCGCGGTCGCGGTCACGTTCGCCCTGCTGACCGTGCCGATCTTCCTCGCCGTCGGCGGCGGGATCGACTATTCCCGCTCCGTGCATTTCCGCTCGGAGATGCAAGGCGGCGTGGACGCCGCCGCCATCGCCGGCGTGTCCGCCTATATCAGTGCTGCCTCATCCAGCATCGGCCGCACGGTCGCCGTCACCGCCACGGCGGAAAACCCACTGGTCAGCGCCAACCCCACGGCTGCCGGCACCGCCGGCGCGTTCAGCGCCAGTGCGCCGGATCACAACACGATCTCCTGGTACGTCGTACCCCCGGATGGCAGCCTGCCAACGGCGCAAGACCTCACTGTGATGTGGTCCAACCAAGGCGGCACATTCCCAGCCACCGCTACATTCCAGGTCGCCGCCAGCGCCAAGATCGGCTTCGCGCTGACCAACGTCACCGCCTCCAGCTACGCCGCCAACCAATACGGCAGCAAGTCCGGCACCAGCCATACCTTCTATTCGCAGCTCAACCCGCCCACGAACTCCAGCGCCGGCTACAACAGCATCACCAACCCAAACAACTTCAACAACGTGAACGGACCGACCGGCAATAACTGCACACTGCAGGTCATCACCGTGCCAAAGAGCGGC
>DASXIW010000240.1:0-19435 GCA_036497785.1 Acetobacteraceae bacterium
CCTCAAACCCGCTTCACCCCCCAGAACAACATCACCCCGGCCTTCACAAATCCGGTCAGACTGTCGCGATACGCCGTGGGCTCGGTCCATTGGCCGCAGGAATAAAACGGCACATCCTCGATCGCCAGGCGCTGCATGTCCTCGCAAATCGCCTTCTGCACGGCAAGGTCGGGCGCCTCGAACCACTTCTCCCGCAGCGCCTCCATCTTCTCGTCCACCGGCCAGCCAAACCAGCCCCCAATGCCGTTGCCGCGCAACGGATAGGAACTGCCGGGGTTGGACACGGTCAGCCCGGCCCAGGTCGTGGGGAACGCATTCCATCCACCCTGGGAAGATGGCGCATGGCTGGCCCGGCGCGTCGTCATCGTGCCCCAATCCATGCTGGTGTATTGCGAGTTCAGGCCAAGCGACTTGAACATCGCATCGGTCACCTGCGCCATCTGCACAAGGTGCGGGTTGTCGGCAGGCGACATCAGCACAATAGGCTCGCCCTTATAGCCGCTCTCCGCCACCAGCCGCTTGGCCAGTTCCACATCGCGCTTGCCGGTGATCGCCGCGATCCCGGCGGTGTTGGCATAGGGCGATCCGGGGGTAAAGATCCCCGCCTTCTGGCCCAGGCTGCGCTCCTCGCCCAGCACCGCGTCCAGATAATCGTCCTGATTCACCGCCGGCAGGATCGCCCGAAGCAGCTTTCGATTATCGAATGGCGGCTGGGTGTGGTTCAAGCCGATCACCGCCAGCACGCCCAGGTCGTCGAGCACTTCCACGGTCACGCCCGGCATCTTGCGCAGGCTGGGCAGCAAATCGAAGCTCGGTTGCTCCACCCAGTCCACCTCGCCGCGCTGCAATGCCCCGCCCTGTGTGGCCGGATCGGGTATCACCGACCATTCCACCCGATCGAAATGGACCACCTTCCCGCCGGCCGTACGACTTGGTGGCTCCTGGCGCGGCACATATTTCTCGTTCCGCGCATAGGCCGCCGATGCCCCCGCCACCCATTCGTCGCGCAGGAAGCGGAACGGGCCGCTGCCCACATATTCCTTGATCTGGGTGAACGCATCCGTGGCGGCGATCCGCTCGGGCATCACGAAGCAATTGCTGCCCAGCGAAAAAGCCATGAGCGGATAGGGCTTGGTCAGGCGGATCTGAAAGCGCTTGTCGTCCAGCGCCTTCATCTCGGCGGTCTGGCCCAGCAGACGCTGACCGAACCCGTTCCGCTTCCCCCAGCGCTGGACCTAGGCGATGCAGTCACCCGACCGCACCGGCTCGCCGTCATGAAACAGCAGCCCGTCGCGCAGCGTGAAGGTCCAGGTCAGGCCGTCGCTGGACACGTCGTGCCCGGCGACCATTTGCGGCCGCCCGGCCAGACCCTCGTCGATGCCGTACAGCGTATCCCAGACCATGAAGCCGTGAACGGCGGCGATGGTCGTCGTGGTCCAGATCGGATCCGGGTTCGCCAGATCCGTCTGCGGCACGTATTTCAAAATCCTCGCGCCCTGCGCCAGCGCCGGCCGCGCCAAGGCAGCGGCCAACGCCGCCGCGCTGCCCGCAAGCACATCTCTGCGTTTCATTCACGCTCCTCCCCGCCCGGCGCTCGGCCGGATCAAACCCGCTTCACGCCCCAGAACAGCATGTAGTCCGACTTCACGAAACCCGTAAGATCCTTGCGATGGGCCGTGGGCGAGAACCACTGCCCCGCCGGGATGAACGGCACGTTCTGGAAGGCGAGCAGCTGGATATCGTCGCAGACCTTCTTCTGCGCGGCGAGATCCGGTGCCTGGAACCAGGCGTCGCGCAACGCCTCCATCTTCGGATCGGTCGGCCAGCCGAACCAGCCGCCATTGCCGTTGCCGCGCAGCGGATACGAACTGCCGGGATTGGACACGGCCAACCCGCCCCAGGTGGTGCAGAAGCTGTTCCACCCCCCCTTGCTCGACGGCTCGTGGCTGGCGCGGCGCGATACCAGCGTGCCCCAGTCCATGCTGGTATATTGCGAGTTGAGGCCAAGCGATTTGTAGAACGCATCGACCACCTGGGCCATCGCCTGAAGCTGCGGCTGATCGGAGGGCGACATCAGCACGATCGGCTCGCCTTTGTAGCCGCTCGCGGCGACCATCCGCTTTGCCTTGGCGAGATCGCGCTTGCCCAGCAGCACATCCAGCCCCGCCGTGCTGGCATAAGGCGAGCCCGGCGTGAACACGCCCGATTTATGCGACAGCGCCGTGGCCTGGTCGCCCAACACCGCGTCGATGATGTCCTGCTGGCTGAAGGCCGGCAGCAGAGCCTGCAGCAGTTTCGGATTGTCGAATGGCGGCTGCGTGTGGTTGAACGCCACCACGCCGACCGCGCCCAATGCGCTCAGCACCTCCACCTTGACGTTGGGGTCCGCGCGCAGCATCGGCAGCAGATCGAAGATCGGATTCTCCCACCAATCCACCTCGCCGCGCTGCAACGCGCCCTGGGCGGTCGCAGGGTCGGGGATCGTGGTCCATTCCACGCGATCAAAATTCACGATCTTGCCACCCGACAGATAGCTCGGCGGCTCCTGCCGCGGCACGTATTGTTCATTCTTCGCCCAGGCTGCCGAAGCGCCGGACACCCATTCCTTCGGCAGGAACTTATACGGCCCGCTGCCGACATAATCCTTGATCTGGGTGAACGCGTCGGTCTCGGAGATGCGTTCCGGCATGATGAAGCAGCTATTGGCGCCCAGCGCATAGGGCATCACCGGGAAGGGCTCGTTCAGCCGGATCTGGAAGCGCTTGTCGTCCAGCACCTTCATTTCGTCGGTCTGGCTCATCAGGCGCTGGCCGAACCCGTCCCGCTTGCCCCAGCGCTGGATGGAGGGGATGCAGTCATTGGACCGCACCTTCTCGCCATCGTGCCACAGCAGCCCGTCGCGCAGCGTGAAGGTCCAGGTCAGTCCGTCGCTGGAGGTCTCGTGCCCCGCAAGCATCTGCGGCTGGCCGATCAGCCCGTCATCGATGCCATACAGCGTGTCCCACACCATGTAGCCGTGCAGGGTGGCCACGGTCGCCGTCGTCCAGATCGGATCGGGATTGGCCAGATCGGCCTGCGGCACATATTTCAGCACCTTGGCGCCCTGCGCCAAAGACGGTCGCGCCAGGCCCAACGCCGCGGCAGCGGCCCCTCCTGCCAGAACATCCCTGCGCTTCATTACGTTCTCCTACGGCCGAACTGCCTGGTTTCTAGTCAGGTCGTGTTGTTGTTCGCCGCGCCACGCCGGACTGGCGCCATCCTATGCAATCGCGCTGCCAGCGGCGGATGCCTCATCGCGAGACGCGCCCGCATGCGCCGCCGGCAAACGTGCCCGATCGGCTCCGAAAAGCTTCTGCCGCAGCGAGCCCGGGGCGTAGTCACGCTTATACACCCCCCGCTCCTGCAGCACCGGCACCACCAATTCGACGAAATCCTGCACGCATTCCGGCGTCACCGTCCGCGACAGGTTGAATCCGTCCACATCCGTCTGCGCCACCCAATCCTGCAACGCATCGGCAACATGTTCCGCCGAGCCGACAATAGGTGGTTGGCGGCTGCCCAGTACCATGGAATCGATCAACTTGCGCTTGGTCCAAGTCTCCGCGCTGCGCGTGGTGATGGCCTCCACATTGGACTGGTTGGCCTGGGTGCTCTGGTGGCGGATCGGCTCGTCCATGTCGAACCGCGCGAAATCCATGCCCGTGGAGGCCGAAAAATGCGCCAACCCGCCCTCCACGCTGGCATGGCGGCGATATTCCTCCAGCTTGTCCGCGGCCTCCTTGTCCGTGCGGCCCACGATCACCGTGGCGCCGACAAAGGGCTTGATCGGTCGCGCCCCGGCGCGCTCGCGCAAATCCGCGACCAGGCTCGCCACATTGGCCTTGCCGGTACCGTTCATGAACACGCATTCCGCATGCCGCCCGGCGAATGCCCGGCCCCGGCTGGAGGCGCCGGCCTGGTACAGCACCGGCGTGCGCTGCGGCGAGGGTTCGCAGAGATGCATGGCGTCGATGCCGTAGCGTCCGCCTTGGGTCACACGATGCACCCGTGCCGGATCGGTGAAGATGGCGGCCTCGCGGTCCCGCAGCACCGCGCCGTCTTCCCAGCTGCGCTCCCACAGCTTGTACAGCACGTCCATGTATTCGTCGGCCATGTCGTAGCGATCGTCATGCGCCGCCTGCGCCGGCAGCCCCATGCCGCGCGCGGCACTGTCCAGATAGCCGGTCACGATGTTCCAGCCGACGCGCCCCTTGGTCAGGTGATCCAGAGTGGACATTCGCCGCGCGAACAGGAAAGGCGGCTCGTAGGTTGTGTTGCAGGTGATGCCGAACCCCAGATTCCGTGTCACCACGGCCATGGCCGGGACCAGCAGCATCGGGTCGTTCACCGGCACCTGCACGGCGTTTCGCAGGGCCGCGTCGGCCGAGCCTCCAAACACGTCGTACACGCCTACCACGTCGGCGAGAAACAACCCGTCGAACAGTCCTCGCTCCAGCGTGCGGGCCAGTCCGGTCCAGTAATCCAGGTCGGTGTAATGGCTGGAACGGTCACGCGGATGGGTCCAGAGCCCATGCTGAAGGTGGCCCACGCAGTTCATGTCGAACGCGTTCAGACAGATTTCACGAGGCATGGCGATCCATTCCCTGGAGGACAGCCGGCATCTTGATTAAATCCACGCTGGCCTGACATCCCTTTTATGAGGCCGCTCGCCGCCGGCGCCACCAGCGAGCCCCTATTCGACTAACGCTTCCTAAGCCGGCCAGAACATTGCAAAAAGGCGCCATGTCACAAAGCGTCGCCCAACCCGACCCCGAAGCCCGCCAGCGCGTGCTTGTGCTGACCGGCGCCAGCCGCGGCATCGGCCACGCCACCGCCCAGCTGTTCAGCTCGGCGGGCTGGCGGGTCATAACGGTCTCCCGCCAGGCCTTCTCGCCACGTTGCCCCTGGGCCGCAGGGCCGCAGGACCATCTCCAGCTCGACCTCGGCGACATCCCGAGCCTCGCCGCCGGTCTGGATGAAATGCGCAGCCGCCTGCCCCACGGCAAGCTGGACGCGCTGGTGAACAATGCCGCCATTTCGCCGAAAGGGCCAGAAGGCTCCCGGCTGGGGCTGCTCGATACGAACGCCGCCACCTGGATGCACGTCTTCAACGTCAACCTGTTTTCCGTGGCCTTGCTGGCGAAGGGGTTGATCGGCCAACTCGCCGCGGCCCAGGGCTCGATCGTCAACGTGACATCGATCGCCGGCGGGCGGGTGCATCCCTATGCCGGCGCCGCCTATGCCGCATCCAAGGCCGCCCTGGCCACCATTACCCGCGAAATGGCCGCTGAATTCGCGCCCCAGGGGGTGCGCGTCAACGCCATCTCCCCCGGCGAGATCGACACCGCCATCCTCTCGCCCGGCACCGCGGCCTTTGCCGACCGGGAAGTGCCCATGCGCCGCCTGGGCAAGCCCTCGGAGGTGGCCTCGGCCATCCATTTCCTGTGCAGCGATGCCGCCAGCTACGTCAACGGCGCCGAATTGCACATCAACGGCGGCCAGCACGTCTGAAGCGGGGGGAGCAGCACCACATGTCCGCTCCCGCCCCGGCCCGCCGCCCAGTCACGCTGATCGACCACCCGCTGGTCCAGCACAAGCTGACCCTGCTGCGCGACCGCACCACATCGACCGCCAGCTTCCGCGCCATCACCCGCGAAATCAGCCTGCTGCTGGCCTATGAGGTTACCCGGGTGCTGCCGCTCGATTTCGTCCAGATCGAAACGCCGCTGGAGCCGATGCTGGCACCGCGTCTCGCCGGCAAGAAGCTCTGCCTGGTTTCGATCCTGCGGGCCGGCAACGGCATATTGGACGGCATGCTGGACCTGGTGCCCTCCGCCCGGGTCGGCCATATCGGCCTCTACCGCGATCCCGAGACCCTGGAAGCGGTGGAATATTATGCCAAGCTGCCTGAGAATATCGCCGATCGCCTGGTGATCGTGGTCGACCCGATGATGGCAACCGGCCATTCCGCTGCCGCCGCAGTGCGCCGGCTGAAACAGGCGGGTGCCACCCATATCCGCTTCGCCTGCCTGCTGGCAGCCCCCGAAGGACTGGCCGCGTTCCATGACGAGCATCCTGAGGTGCAGGTTTTCACCTGCGCGGTGGATTCCGGCCTGGATGACGACGGCTATATCCGGCCCGGCCTGGGCGATGCCGGCGACCGGCTTTACGGGACGAAATAACGCCCTGACTCAGAAGTGCAATGACGTGGCTTGCACCACCAATGGCAGGGTGCGGACCATGGCGAGCACATCCTCGCTCACCGGCTGGTCCACGGACACCATGCAGATTGCATCGCCGCCCAATTCTGCCCTGCCGAGGTGAAAAGTGGCGATGTTGATCCCGGCCTCGGCCAGCGTCGCGCCGAACCGGCCGATAAAGCCGGGCTTGTCCTGGTTGGTCACGTACAGCATGTGCCGGGCGAAATCGGCCTCGACCCGGATACCCTTGATCTCGACGATGCGCGGTCGCGCGCCCGCGAACAGCGTGCCCGCCACCGCGCGCGATTGCCGCATCGTCTCCACCGTCACGCGCACCAGCGTCTGGTACTCACTGGGCCGGTCATGCACCGTCTCGGCGACATCGATGCCGCGCTCCCGCGCCAGTACCGGCGCATTGACCATGTTGGCGTCCACCATCATCGGCCCCAGCAGCCCGGCCAGCGCCGCCGCGGTCAGCGGCCGATGGTTCAGATGGGCGGCATGGCCCTCATATTCGATGACCACGCGCCGAATCACGCCTTCCCGCGCCACGGTCTGCTGGCCGGCGAAGGCGCCGAGCAGGCCGCATAATTCCATATAGGGCTTCAGCCGTGGCGCTTCCTCGGCGGAGACGTTGGGCATGTTGATGGCGTTGCCCACGGCGCCGGTCAGCAGAAAGTCGCTCATCTGCTCGGCCAACTGCAACGCCACGTTCTCCTGTGCTTCGGCGGTGGCGGCCCCCAGATGCGGCGTGCACACCACGTTCTCAAGCGCGAATAAAGGGCTGTCGGTGGCGGGTTCGGCCTCAAACACATCCAGCGCCGCGCCGGCGACATGGCCGGATCGGAGGGCTGCCACCAGCGCCGCCTCGTCGATCAGCCCGCCGCGCGCGCAGTTGATGATGCGCGCACCCGCCTTCATCCGCGCGAAGGCATCGGCGGAAAGAATATTCCTGGTCGCTTCGGTCAACGGCGTATGCAGCGTGATGAAATCCGCTCGCGCCAGGATTTCGGCCAGCTCCACCTTTTCCACACCCAGATCGAGCGCCCGCTTCTCCGTCAGATACGGATCATAGGCGATCACCTTCATCTTCAGCCCGATGGCGCGGTCCGCGACGATGGCGCCGATATTGCCGCAGCCGATCAGGCCAAGCGTTTTCGCGAACAGCTCGACGCCCATGAATCGGTTTTTTTCCCATTTCCCGGCCTTGGTCGAGGCACTGGCCTCGGGGATCTGGCGGGCCAGGGCGAACATCATGGCGAGGGCGTGCTCGGCGGTGGTGATGGCGTTGCCGGTGGGCGTGTTCATCACCACCACGCCGCGCGACGTGGCCGATTTCACGTCCACATTGTCCACGCCGATGCCGGCGCGCCCGACCACTTTAAGATTGGTCCCCGCCTCCAGCAATTCCCTGGTCACCTTGGTCGCCGAGCGGACGGCAAGGCCGTCATAGGCGCCGATGATGGCGCGCAACTCAGTCGGGCTCAGCCCGGGCCTCGCGTCCACATCGACGCCCCGATGGCGGAAGATCTCGACGGCAGCCGGCGACAATTTGTCGCTGATCAGCACCTTGACCATGCGCGTCACTCCGCGGCGCTGTTGGTCCGGCCGGCATATTCCGCCTTCACCGCCGCATGCGCCCAATCCAGCCATGGCAGCAAAGCGGCGATGTCGGAGGTTTCGACCGTCGCCCCGCCCCAGATGCGCAGGCCCGGCGGGGCGTCGCGATGGTTGCCAATGTCGTAGGCAATTTCGTGCTTCTCCAGCAGACCGGCTATCCGCTTCGCCGCCTCGGCCTGTGCCGCTGCATCGAGCGCGGTGAACCAGGCTGCGGTGATCTTCAGGCAGATCGAGGTGCAACTGCGTGTGGCCGCATCCTCAGCCAGGAACGCCGCCCAATTGCTGCGCGCCACCCAGGAAGCGACGGCGGCCAGATTGGCCTCGCTACGCGCGATCAGGCCGCGCAGCCCGCCCACTTGCTCGGCCCAGCGCAGCCCGTCCAGCGCGTCCTCCACGCAGAGCATGCTGGGAGTGTTGATCGTCTCGCCCCTGAACACACCCTCAGCGAGCTTGCCGCCGGAGGTCAGGCGAAAAATCTTCGGCAGCGGCCAGGCGGGCCTGTGGGTCAGCAGCCGCTCCACGGCGCGCGGCGACAATGCGAGCATGCCGTGCGCCGCCTCGCCGCCCAGCACCTTCTGCCAGGACCAGGTAACGACATCGAGTTTTTCCCATGGCAGGTCCATGGCGAAAGCCGCCGAAGTCGCATCGCAGATCACCAGCCCCTCGCGATCGGCGGCGATCCACTCGCCACCCGGCATGCGCACGCCGGAGGTGGTGCCGTTCCAGGCCAGCACGATGTCATACGCCATGTTCACCTGCCCGAGATCAGGCAGCGCGCCATAGGGCGCCTTCAGCACCCGCGCCTCGTCCAGCTTGAGTTGCTTCACCACATCGGTGGCCCAAGCCTCCGAAAAACTCTCGAAGGCAAGGATGTCCACCGGACGCGCACCGAGCAGCGACCACAGGGCCATCTCCACCGCGCCGGTGTCCGAAGCGGGCACGATTCCCAGGCGCCAATCTTCCGGCATGCCCAGGATGGTCCGGGACCGGTCGATCACCTCCGCCAGCCGGGCCTTGGGCCCCTTGGCGCGATGCGAGCGGCCCAGCAGGGCACCGCCCAGCGCGTCCAGCGTGAAGCCGGGACGCTTGGCGCAGGGGCCGGATGAAAAATCAGGATTGGCCGGACGCAATTCCGGCGTGGTGGCGATTGCCATGGCTTGGCTCTCCCTTTCAGAAGAGAAGCGCTCCGGTGGGGGAGCGTGGCCCACCCCTTTCCTAGCGCTGGCCACCCGACGGTGCAATCGCCATTGGTTCTATCCCGATCAGCAACTACCGGCGAGCCGAGCCTACATAATTCCTATACGCGCCGGGGATGCGGCGCATCGCATCCTTATTCCGGGCATCATTAATCTGTGGCCAACGCCCCAATCGGAGTGGGTATTTGTTCGACGCGTTAATGATTGCCTTCATTGTCCTGGCGGTACTGGGTCCCATCGGCTTCGCCGGCCTGTGCCGACGGATCTGAACCCATGACATTGGCAGGCTCGGCCCAGCTTTTCATCTTCCTCGGCCTGTTGCTGGCGACGATCCGCCCGCTCGGTGGCTATCTGTATCGCGTCTTTGCCGGCGAGGGGACCTGGCTCTCGCCCCTGCTGCGGCCAATAGAGGTGGTGCTCTACCGAGCCGCCGGCGTCCGTCCCGATGAGGAACAGCACTGGCACCGCTACGCGCTGGCCTTCATGGTCTTTCACCTGCCCGGCATGCTGCTTTTGTACGTTATATTGCGCTTTCAGAACGTTCTGCCGTTCAATCCCGCCGGCCAGCCGGCGGTGTCTCCGGACCTCGCATTGAACACCGCCGTCAGTTTCGCCACGAACACCAGTTGGCAATCCTATGGCGGAGAGACCACGCTCAGCTATCTCGCGCAGATGGCCGGCATCGCGGTGCAGAGCTTCCTGTCCGCCGCCGCCGGCCTGGCCGTGGCCATGGCACTGATCCGCGGCCTTGCGCGGCGCGGCGCGGGCACGATCGGCAATTTCTGGGCGGACACCACCCGCGCCGTGCTTTACGTGCTGCTGCCCATCTGCGTCGTCGCCACCCTGGTGCTGGCTTGGCAGGGCGTCCCACAGACCCTCGCCGGCCCCGTCGCGGCAGCCACGCTGGACGGTGCGAAGCAGCTGATCTCACTAGGCCCGGTCGCGTCCCAGGAAGCGATCAAGCTGCTCAGCGGCGACGGCGGGGGCTTCTTCAACGCCCAATCCGCCCATCCGTTCGAAAACCCGACCGCGCTCACCAACCTGCTCGGCATCCTGCTGATGCCGCTGCTGGGCGCAGCGCTGACCAACACATTCGGCCGCATGGTCGGCCGTGAGCGCGAGGGTTGGGCGTTGCTGGCCGCCATGCTGGTGCTGCTGCTTGCCGGCGCGGTGGCCCTTCACGTCGTCGAAGGCGCCGGCAACCCGGTGCTGGCCGCCGCCGGCATCGACCAGCATCTGGGCAACCTCGAAGGCAAGGACCTCCGCTTTGGCGTGCCCGGCTCGACCTTGTTCTCCGAGCTTGCCACCGCGACCTCCTCCGGCGCCGTGAATGCCATGCAGGACAGCTACATGCCGCTCAGTGGCTTGGTGCTGCTCGGCAACATGATGCTGGACGAGGTGATCATCGGCGGCCCCGGCTCCGGCCTGTTCGGCATGCTGCTATTCGCTCTGGTCGCGGTGTTCGTGGGCGGGCTGATGATCGGCCGGACGCCGGAATATGTGGGCAACAAGATCGAGGCGCGCGAGATCAAGATGACCATGCTGGCCATCCTCGCCGTGCCGACCGCCCTGCTGGTGCTGACCGCAATCGCGGTGGTCATCCCCACAGGTCTCGCCGGTCTCGGCAATGCCGGTCCGCATGGCTTCACCGAGGTGCTGTACGCCTATACCTCCGCCGCCAACACCAATGGCAGCAGCTTCGCGGGGCTTTCCACTAATACGCCGTTCTACAACCTCACGCTCGCGCTCGCGATGGCCGTTGGCCGTTTCCTGGTCGCGGTGCCGGTGATCGCGCTGGCCGGCTCGCTCGCCACCAAGCGACGTATCGCGGACTCGCTCGGCACGCTGCCGACGACGGGGACGGTCTGGATCGGGCTGTTACTGGGCGTGATCGTCATCGTCGGCGGCCTGACCTATTTGCCGGCGCTGGCGCTGGGGCCGGTGGCCGAGCATTTCGCCATGCTGCGGGGCACGGTTTATTGAAAGGCCGGTCGCCCCACGCGCCGCCGAATGCCCAGAGCGTTCATGGCAACAGATGCCGCAGCGTGGCGCCAGGATCGTTCAGGAAGGCGCGCGTCACCCGCACATGCTCGATATCGTCCCATGCCGCCTCGCGCAGCGTCCCATCATCGGCCAGCAGGATCCGCGCGCCAGGCAGCGCCATCAGGATGGGCGAATGCGTGGCGATGATGAATTGCGAGCCCTGTTCAACCTGCTCGGCGATCATCGCCATCAGCGCCAGCACCCGCGAGGGCGAGAGCGGCGTCTCGGGTTCGTCGAGGAAATACAGCCCGTTCGGCGCCAGCCGCCGGCGCAGCAGCGCAAGGAAGGTCTCGCCATGCGATTGCCCGTCCGGGTTCTCGCCATAGCTGCGCGCGAAGGCCGCGCGCTGGCCTCGTACAACACCCATGGCGAGGCTGCGGCCGTAACCCTCCGGCATCGTCTCCCCCAGCTCCCGCGCATCGGCCGCCAACCCCTGCATCTCGTCAGTCACCCGCCCGGTGAAGCCGAATACGTCCTCGGCGCGCAGGAACAACTTTGTGCGCGCATGGCGGCGGCGGACGAAAACGAACCCTGCCGCGAAGGCCCTCGCCGCCGCCAATGACGGGTCGCGCCGCAAATCGCGCCGCCCCACCGCCACGGCATCCATGCCTGCGGCGACCCCTTCGAGCAGCGTTGACTTGCCTGATCCGTTCTCACCGACCAGAAATGTCACGGCGGTGGAAAAGCTGAGCGACTCCAGGCCGCCAATCAACTTCAGCGACCAGGGGAAAACCCCGGGGTCGACATCAATATCGGCGCGTCGGCGCAGGGCGGAGAGGAACATCATGGACAGGCATAGCATCGCGGGACCCGGGCTGAGCGCAACCGTAAAGGCGGATGGCGCGGAGCTATGTTCGCTGCGCGGCGCCGATGGGCGCGAAATGCTGTGGCAGGCCGGCCCGCCCTGGCCGCGCCATGCCCCGGTGCTGTTCCCCATTGTTGGCCGGCTGAAGGATGACCAGCTGGAACATAATGGCCGCGCCTATCGCCTGAACCAGCACGGCTTTGCCCGCGACCGCCGCTTCACCTGGGCGGAAACCACGCCGACAAGCTGCCGCCTGGTGCTGGAGGACGATGCCGAGAGCCGTGCCATGTACCCGTTTCCGTTCCGCTTCGAAGTGGCATACGCCATCGCTGCCGATACGCTGAGCGTCACCTTCAGCGTGACCAATACCGGTGCGGACACGCTGCCGGCCTCGATGGGCGCGCATCCCGCGTTTCGCTGGCCACTGGTGGATGGCATTCCCAAGGATGCCCATCGCCTGGAATTCGCCGCCGCCGAACCCGCCCCGATCCGCCGCGTCGCGGGCGGCCTGCTACTGCCGGACAGCTTCCCGACGCCAATCGCGAACAAAATGCTAGCCCTGAACGAAGGGCTGTTTGCCACGGACGCGATCATCCTGGACCACCCCGCTAGCCAGTCCGTGCGCTACACCGCCGATGGCGGCCCTGTGATCGAAGTATCCTGGGACGGCTTCCCCGAACTGGGCATCTGGTCGCGCGCGGGTGCCGATCTGCTGTGCATCGAACCCTGGCGCGGCATGGCGAGCCCGGCCGGGTTCGACGGCGAATTCAGCGACAAACCCGGCCTGATGCTGATCCCGCCCGGCGAGCAGCGCCAGGCGGTGCATCGCATCCGGGTGGGTTAGCGAAGACCATCCAGCGCGGCGATCCGCGCGGGATCGACGGTCACGCCATGCCCCATCGGTCCGTGGCCGGCCCCGAATCCGGGGGCGGCCGCGATGGCCGCGCGCACATAGCCGCGCGCCCGCATCACCGCCGCGCGCAGCACCATGCCCTGCGCCAGCCCTGCAGCGATGGCGCTGGCGAGTGTGCATCCGGTGCCATGCGTGTGGCGTGTGTGGATGCGCGGCGCCCGGAACACGTCCACCCCGTCGGCGGTCGCCAGCAAGTCGATCGCATCGTCACCCGGCAAATGCCCGCCCTTCAGCAGCACCGCCGGCACGCCCAGCGTCAGCAGCGCCTCGGCCGCCCGCCTCATGCCGGCCTCGTCGACAATGGACACGCCCCCCAGCATCTCGGCTTCCGGGAGGTTCGGGGTCAGCAGCGTGGTCAGTGGCAGCAGCCGGCGCTTGAGCTGGGCGATTGCCGCCGCGCTGGACAGGCTCTGCCCGCCTTTGGCGACCATCACGGGATCGACCACGACAGGCATCCTGCGATCATGCGCCGCCAGCACGTCGCACAGCACGTCGATCGTCGCGGCATCGCCCAGCATGCCGGTCTTGACCGCATCCGCGCCGATATCGCGCAGCACGCAGGCGATCTGTAGCCGCAGGAACTCAGGCGGTATCGGGTGCACGCCATGCACACCCAGCGTGTCCTGCGCCGTCACGGCGGTGATGGCGGTGGTGGCGAAGCCGCCCATGGCCATGATCGACTTGATATCCGCCTGGATGCCGGCGCCGCCACCCGAGTCCGAGCCGGCGACGACCAGCACGCGCCCCCGCATCGGTTCCGCCATCAGTTCACGCCCGCGGCCAAGCCAATTTCGCTGCACAGCTCATCGGCGATGCTGGCGATCAGGGTTTCGTCCTCGCCCTCCACCATCACCCGCACCAGTGGCTCGGTGCCGCTTTTACGGATCAACAGCCTGCCAGTGCTGGCCAGCGCCGTCTCCGCGCGGGCGATGGCTGCCTTCACTTGCGGCGCCTCCAGCGGCGAGATGCCGTCGAAGCGCACATTCTTCAGCGTCTGCGGCAGCGGCGTGAACAGGCGGCACACTTCGCTGGCCGGACGCCCGTCCTCGACCAGCACTGCCAATACCTGCAACGCGGCCAGCAACCCGTCCCCGGTGGTGGCGTAGTCGGACAGGATCACATGGCCGGATTGCTCGCCGCCCACATTCAGTCCGGCACAGCGCATTTTCTCCACCACATAGCGGTCGCCCACGGCGGTGCGGTGCAGGGTGAGCCCCTGCCCGCCCAGATACCGTTCCAGCCCCAGATTGGACATGACGGTGGCGACCACCCCGCCCCCGGTGAGCCGCCCGGCGCTGGCCCAGGAACGGGTAATGAGGGCCAGGATCTGATCGCCGTCGATCAGCCTGCCATGCTCATCGGACATCACCAGCCGGTCGGCATCGCCATCCAGTGCCAGGCCGAGATCCGCGCCATGCCGGCGCACCTCGCCGCACAGGAAGCCGGGCACCGTCGAGCCGCAGCCGCGATTGATATTGAACCCGTCCGGGTCAACGCCCACCCGGATCACATCCGCACCCAATTCCCACAGCACCGACGGCGCCACGCGATAGGCAGCCCCATTGGCGCAATCGACGACAATCTTGAGCCCGTCCAGCCGCATGCCGCGCGGGAAGGTGGCCTTCGCCGCCTCGATATATCGCCCCGCCGCATCCTCCATGCGCGAGGCGCGACCGAGCTTGGCCGACGCCGCGAGCCGGCCGGACAGGTCTACCCCCATCAGCCCCTCGATCTCGGCCTCGGTCTCGTCGGACAATTTGAAGCCGTCCGGGCCGAACAGCTTGATACCGTTATCCTCGAACGAGTTGTGGGAGGCCGAGATCATCACGCCCAGATCGGCACGCAGGTTGCGTGTCAGCATGGCAATGGCGGGCGTGGGCAGCGGCCCCATCAGCACCACGTCCATGCCGGCGCCGATAAATCCCGCAACCAAGGCCGGCTCGACCAGATAGCCGGACAGCCTGGTATCCTTGCCGATCACCACGCGGTGGCGATGCGACCCACGGGTGAATAGCAGCCCCGCCGCCTGCCCCAGCCGCAGCGCGGTTTCCGCGTTCATCGGATCGATATTGGCAGTGCCGCGAATGCCGTCAGTGCCGAACAGGCGTCGAGTGGGAGCCATTTGTCCAAAATTCTCCGAAACCGGCCAAGACAAGCCGCCAAGCCCTAAGCGTTGTCTAACCGATTCCAGCCAATCCGCGCCAGACGCGCGCGACCTGGACCGTTTCGGCCACATCATGCACGCGCAGGATGCTGGCGCCGCGACTCACCGCGATCAGCCCGGCAGCGATCGATCCGGCCACGCGGCGGCGGGGTTCTGCGATGCCGCTTAGCTCCCCCACGAAAACCTTGCGCGACACGCCGGCCAGGATCGGGCAGCCGAGATTGAGCAGCAGCGCCAGCCGGGGCAGCAGGGCAATGTTATGCGCCGGCGTCTTGGCGAAACCCACCCCGGGATCGACGGCGATATGGCCGCGCGGAACACCCGCCGCGACCGACGCCTCCACCCGCGCCCCCAGTTCGCGCGCCACCTCCAGCGCCACATCGTCGTAGCGGGCGAGGCGGGTCATGTTGGCGGGGTCATGGCGCATATGCATCAGCACGACGGGGCAGCCGCGTTCCGCGACCAGCCCAAGCGCCGCCGGATCATGGGTCAGGGCCGAGACGTCGTTGACGATCCGTGCGCCGGCATCCAAGGCCGCACGCATCGTCTCCGCGTTGCGGGTATCGACGGACACCACCACCCCGGCCTGCGCGAGCGCCCGGACCACCGGCACCACGCGCGCAATCTCCTCGGCGATTGGGGTGGGATGCGAGCCGGGGCGCGTGGTCTCGCCACCGACATCGACCAGATCCGCGCCGGCCGCCACCATGGCCAGCCCCGCCGCCACGGCCCGTTCCGGGTCCAGAAAATCCCCGCCATCGCTGAAACTGTCGGGGGTGACGTTCAAAATGCCCATCACCTGCGGGCGCGCGCCAGTCAGCCCGGCCCAAACCGGCGGTGGAGCGGTGAGCCGCAGCAACGCCGACTGAGAATCGGCGGGGAGGCGATCCACCGGCAGGATTCGCTGGCCGATCCGCACCAGGGGAAACGCCAATGGCCCGCCCGCCAACCACAACGCCGCCCCGGCATCCACTGCCGCGGCGGCGTTCTGTCCATCGATCAGTCCGATCGGCTCGATCAGCCCGTCGTTCACGCTTGTCCTATAAATCCGCTCGGGGGACTGCGCCCCCCGGTTCAGCCCGGCTGCGGCGCCGGGCCCAGGCCACCAGCCGGCGACGGCGGGGCAGGACGGCTGCTGGGCGGAACGGAGGCACGGCGGCTTTCGGGCATCGGGTCGTCCACCACCCGCTTGATCACCTTCTCGCCGCGCAGCAACTGCCGGATCTCGTCGCCCGACAGCGTCTCATGCTCCAGCAGCCCCTGCGCCACGGAATGCAGTTCGTTCAGATTCGTGGTCAGGATATGCTTCGCCCGCGCATAGGCGTTGTCGATGATCCCCTTCATCTCCGCGTCGATCTCCCGCGCGGTGACCTCGGAGACGTTTTTGTTCTGCGTCACGGAGTGGCCGAGGAAAACCTCCTGGCTGTTATCGCCATAAGCGATCATGCCCAGCTTGTCGCTCATGCCCCATTCGGTCACCATCATGCGGGCCTGATTGGTGGCCATCTTGATGTCGCCGGAAGCGCCGTTGGACACGTTGTCGGCGCCGAACACGATCTCCTCCGCCGCCCGGCCACCCATCGCCATGGTCAGCTCGGCCAGCAATTTGGACTTGCTCTTGGAGTAGCGATCGCCCTCCGGCAGGCTCATCACCAGCCCCAGGGCACGGCCGCGCGGAATAATGGTGGCCTTGTGCACCGGGTCGCATTCCGGCTCGTGCATGGCGCATAGCGCATGCCCGGCCTCGTGATACGCCGTCATCTTCTTCTCGGCGTCGTTCATCACCAGGGACCGGCGCTCGGCGCCCATCATCACCTTGTCCTTGGCGTGCTCGAACTCCGCCATGGCCACCACGCGTTTGCCGATGCGCGCGGCCATCAGCGCCGCCTCGTTCACCAAATTGGCGAGATCCGCACCGGAGAAGCCGGGCGTGCCACGGGCGATCACCTTCGGATCGACGTCGCTGGCCAGCGGCACCTTGCGCATATGCACGCGCAGGATCTTCTCGCGGCCGTTCACGTCCGGATTCGGCACCACCACCTGGCGGTCGAACCGGCCGGGGCGCAGCAGCGCGGGGTCCAGCACATCGGGCCGGTTGGTGGCCGCGATGAGGATCACGCCCTCATTGCTCTCGAAGCCGTCCATCTCGACCAGCATCTGGTTCAGCGTCTGCTCGCGCTCATCATTGCCACCGCCCAGGCCTGCGCCACGATGCCGGCCGACCGCGTCGATCTCGTCGATGAAGATGATGCAAGGCGCGTTCTTCTTGCCCTGTTCGAACATGTCGCGCACCCGGCTGGCGCCGACGCCCACGAACATTTCCACGAAATCCGAGCCGGAGATGGTGAAGAACGGCACATTGGCCTCCCCGGCGATCGCACGGGCCAGCAACGTCTTGCCGGTGCCGGGCGGGCCCACCAGCAGCACGCCCTTGGGGATCTTGCCGCCGAGGCGCTGGAATTTCTGCGGGTCCTTCAGGAACTCGACGATCTCCTGCAACTCGCTCTTGGCCTCGTCGATGCCGGCGACGTCGTCGAAGGTCACGCGCCCCTGCTTCTCAGTAAGCAGCCGCGCACGCGACTTACCGAAGCCCATGGCTCGGCCGCCGCCCGACTGCATCTGGCGCATGAAGAACACCCAAACGCCGATCAGCAGCAGCATCGGGAACCAGGACAGCACGTAGTGCAGCAGGTTGACGTCGCTTTCCTCGGGCTTGGCGATAACGCGCACGCCCTTCTCGGTCAGGCGCTGCACCAGCGTCGCGTCTTCCGGCGTGTAGGTCTGGAAGCTGCTGCTGTCGTTCAGCTGCCCGGTGACCGTATGGCCCTGAATGACGACGTCGCGAACCGCGCCGCTATTCACCTTGCCGATGAAATCAGAATACGCCATCTGCGTGGCGACATTATGCCCAGTGCCCGGCTGAAACAGGTTGAACAGCACCACCAGCAGCAGCGCGATGATGACCCAAAGTGCCAGGTTGCGGCCGAAATTGCTCATTTGGTTCCTTGGCGAGGCTATATCAGTCGGAAGACGCAGTCATCGATTCAACGAGCGAACAGCAGCAGCCCGATGCCACCCTGTCCGCAGCCCCGCGATGATCCGGCGCGGCGTCTGTTCTCAACATAGGGTGTCCGAATGCGTTTCGCATCCCCAACCCCCGTCCGGGCGTGCGTTCCCAGTCATTTGTCCAACACGACATCGCCACCCCCGGCCGCCAGGAAACCCGCACTGGCAGCCTGCAGCCTGGGATGAAATACCAAACCGACCTCCGCAACGGTATCGTCACAACGATAACGTAGATGCGGAACCGCCACCAGAGTTCCGTGCAAGCGCAGGGCCGGAAGGCCTTGCAGAACCACGGAGGGCAGGTTCTGTCCGTCGCGCAGCCGCCCGGCATCGCTGCCCAGCGCTCCAAGCATGAGCCCCGCCGGCAAGGTGCCGGCGCCTTCCAGCCGGAACCGGCCATCCCAGACGGCACTTGGGCGCGCCGGCATGGCGGGCGCCATGGCAGCGGGCTCGCGTGCCAGCAGCCACCCCTCCCCCAGCCTTCCCGCCGGCGAGATCTGCACGCCACCAAGCGTCGCCGGTTCGGGTCGCGCCGCCAGCCGCGCGGTCTGGCGCAGCGATGGCGGCCGCGCGGCGCCTGCCAGCATTGCGACCAACGCCGCCAGCGCCCCCGGATCGATCGGGCCGGGGGAGAGGACCGCGTAGCCTTCCCCATGAATGCGGGCGCGCCGCGCCAGAACATCCGCGATCGCCCATTCCGTCTCGGCGCGCTGCCGCCCCCGCCAGGATGCAGCCTCCACCATGGCGCGCGTCACCGGCCCCGCGCCATCCGCATCCCCGCGTAACGCCCGCAACCTCACCCGCTGCGCGGCCGGGTTCTGGTTGGACGGATCCTCCACCCAGGCGATCCCGCGTGCGCGCAGCGTGGAGCGCAGCCGCACCGGCGGCATGGGCAGCAGCGGCCGCAATAGCCGCACCGCCTCAACCTCCACCAGTGCCGCCATCCCGGCCAATCCCGCCGGCCCGGTGCGCGCCAGCATGCGCATGGCGATGGTCTCCGCCTGGTCGGCGGCATGGTGGCCGAGCAACAGATGCACGATGCCGCGCCGGGCGCAGGCGGCGCGCAACACCTCGTGCCGCGCCGTCCGCGCCCGCGCGGCCAGCCCCGGGCCCGCGCGCAGTTTGGTCAGCACCAGCAATTCCGATGGAATGCCAAGCGCGTCGAGCCGCGCACGGCTCAGCTCCGCCTCCATGCGAGACTCAGCCCGCAGGCCGTGATCGACCACCAGCGCAATCACCTGCCCGCCACGTCCGGCGGCCCAGTCCGCGGCCAGCACCGCCAGCGCCATGCTATCAGCACCGCCGGAGACAGCCACCGCCAGAGACGGCGCCGGCTCGAACGGGCCGAGTGGCGCCATCGCCGCGCTGAATTCAGCTGCGGCGATGGCG
>DASXIW010000241.1:0-3288 GCA_036497785.1 Acetobacteraceae bacterium
GTGGCGGCCGTGGTGAAGGGCGATGTGCTGGAGGGCATGGTCGAAGGCGTCGGCACGATCACGACGAAGATTGTCTGAGGAGGCAAGGAAGGCCAGGGGCTTTGCCACTGGACCCCACTAAGGGCGGAGCCCTTAGTACCCGCTACTTTAAGGGGTTTTGGGGAGGGGGCTGCGGGGCGGTGGCAATCACAGCGCAGCCCCCTCCGCAAAACCCCTTATGTCATGGGATCCAAGGGGCTTCTGCCCCTTGGCAGGTCCAGGGCAGAGCCCTGGCCTTCCTCATCCCCCCAGATAAGCCGCGACGATGGCCGGGTCGTTCGCCACGGCATCGGCCGCGCCGGCCAGCACGATCTCGCCGGTTTCCAGCACATAGGCGTGGTCGGCCACCTCCAGCGCGGCTGAGGCATTTTGTTCCACCAACAGGATGGTGATGCCGTCACGCTTGAGTTCGCCGATGATGAAGAAAATTTCCTCGATGAAGAGCGGGCTGAGCCCCATGCTGGGTTCGTCCAGCAGCAGCAGCCGGGGGGCACCCATCAGCGCGCGGCCCAGCGCCAGCATTTGCTGCTCGCCCCCGGACATCGATCCGGCGACTTGGGTCACGCGTTCGCGCAGGCGGGGGAAGCGGGCCAGCACGGCGTCGCGCCGGCGGGCGATTTCGCTACGGTCGCTCACCAGCCAGGCGCCGAGCGCAAGGTTTTCATCTACCGTCAACTCGGCAAAGACCTGCCGCCCCTCGGGCACCTGGCGCAACCCGGCGGCGGCGATACGGTGCGGGCGCCACCCGGCAATGTCTGTGCCGTCGAGCACGATGCGTCCGGCACGGGGGCGCAACAAGCCGGAGATGGCGCGCATGGTGGTCGTCTTGCCCGCGCCATTGGCGCCGATCAGGCAAGCCACCTGGCCTTCGGCGACGGTAAGGTCGATGCCTTTCAGGGCGGTGGTGCGGCCGTAAGCGACGGTCAGCCCCTCGATCCGCAGGCAGTTCATCCGGCTCTCCGGGCGAGACGTTCGGCCATCCTGGCGCCCAGATAGGCCTCGATCACCAAGGGCTCCTGGCGTATATCCGCGGGCGGCCCCGCATAGATGCGACGGCCGAAATTCAGCACCGTCGCGGTGTCGGAGATGTCCATGACGAAGCCCATGTCGTGCTCCACCAGTAGCACGGTGGTGCCGAAGCCGCAGATCCGGCGGACGAGCTGCCCAAGGGCGTCGGTCTCGGCCGGGTTCATGCCGGCGGCGGGTTCGTCCAGCAGCAGCAGGCGCGGCTCGGCGGCCATCGCGCGGGCAATCTCCAGCCGGCGCTGGTCGCCATAGGAGAGGGCGGCGGCCCGCTCGCTGGCGCGGGCGGACAGGCCGACCAGATCCAGCGCGGCTCGCGCACGGCCCACAGCCTGCCGTTCCTCCCCGCGGAACCGGCCAAGCCGGAGAAAAATTTCCGGCAGGCTGGCGGACAGGCGCACATGCAACCCGGTCAGCACGTTCTCCAGCACCGTCATGGCGCCGAATATGCGGATGTTCTGGAAGGTGCGCGCCATGCCCAGCCGGGCGCGCAGATGCGGGGGCAGGGCGGTGATGTCCTGCCCGGCAAAGGTGATCGTGCCGGCGCTGGGCGGCACCAAACCCGATATCAGGTTGAACAGCGTGGTCTTGCCGGCGCCATTCGGGCCGATCACCGCGTGCACGCCGCCCTCGGGAATGGTCATATCCACCGCATCGACGGCGACAAGGCCGGCATAGCGCCGGGTCAGCCCGGCGGTTTGCAACAAATCGGTTCGCGGCAGGGTCACGGTGCGGCCCGCTTCACGCCGATGCGCCCCATGCGCCAGCCCAGCAGGCCATTGGGCAGGAACAGCACTGCCACCACGATGATCACCCCGTTGAACACCATGCGCAGATCGGAGAAATCGCGCAGCACTTCAGGCAGCAGCGTCAGGACCCAGGCGCCAAGCACGGAGGCCAACGGCGTGCCGATCCCGCCCAGCAGCGCGTAGGACAGGATGGTGACGGCCGGTTCGAAGCCGTAATCGTTCGGCCCGATGAAGCTGGATACATGTGCGTTCAATGCCCCGGCCAGCCCGGCCAGCATGGCGGAAGCAAGCAGCGCGCCCATCCGGTAGCGGCCGATATTCACGCCCATCACCTGGGCCGCCGTCTCGTCCTCCCGCATCGCCTCCATGGCACGTCCCACGCCGCTGCGCGCGACCATCCACAAAATGGCGATGGCGGCGAATAGCAGTCCGTAGATCATCCAGCTCTCCGCACTATTCGGAATGCCGGACAGGCCGAGCGCGCCGCCGAAATAATCGACATTGAGGTAGACAGCACGAAGCACCTCGCCCAGCCCGATCGTCGCGATGGCGAGGTACACGCCGGACAGCCGCAGCGTTGGCACACCAATAGCGAGCGCGAACAGGATCGGTGTGACGCAGGAGGCAGGCAGCACGATATAGAAAGGCAAATGCAGCTTCAGCGTCATCAGCGCCGAGGAATAGGCCCCCAGCCCCATGAAGGCGGCCTGCCCAAGCGAGAGCTGGCCCACCGCCAGCACCACATACATGGACAGCCCCAACAGGCCGTTAACCCCCAGCGAATGGACCACGTTCTGGTAGGTCCACAGGAAGTCGTCCAGCCAGTCGGGCATGGTGAAAAAGTCGATCATGCCCGGCGCACCGTGGCGCGGCCGAACAGTCCGGAAGGGCGCGTCCACAGCACCAGCACCATCAGCAGGAAGCCGACGGCGTCTTTGAGGTCGGAGGCGAGGTAGCCGGCGGTCACCACCTCGATCAGCCCCAGCAACAGCCCCGCGATCAGCGCACCGCGCACGTCGCCCAAACCTCCGATAATGATCACCACGAAGCCGCGCAGCATCATCTCCTCGCCCATATACGGGTGAATGGCGTTGAAATTCAGCCCGATCAGCACGCCGCCCGCGCCCGCCAGCGCACCGGACAGAAAGGACAAGAGTGCCGCCAGCCGCGCCGTGTCGACGCCCATCAGCTCGGCCGCATCAGGCTTTTCCGCCATGGCCCGGATCGCCAGCCCCAGCCTGGTACCGCGCAGCAGCACCAGCAGCGCCGCCACCAGCACGATGGTCGCCGCCAGGATCAGCAATTGCGCGGCCGTCACCCGCGCGCCGCCCAGCGCGAAGGCGTCCGCCCCCAGAACTTCAGGGGGGAAGCGGCGGATATCGGGCCCCAGGAAGTAGGTCGCCGCCGAATACAGCGCCAGCACCCCGCCCAGCGTGACCATCAGTGAGGCGAGTTCCGGATTACTTGCCCGGCGCAG
>DASXIW010000242.1:0-7614 GCA_036497785.1 Acetobacteraceae bacterium
GAGCAGCATCAACTCCAGATCGCGGTAGCTGATCGGGAACATCAGATACCATCGCACCGCCCAAAGGATCACCTCGGTGTTGAACTGCCGCCCCTTGAAGGGCCGGCCCTGCCGTACCCGCACTGCCTGTCGCTGTCTCGCAATGCCGAGGCTTTACCCATTCAGGTCAGCCGCCGCAAACTCGCAACACAGCCAGCTCGGCTGCTTCAGACCAGCCGAGTGCAGAAACTATCTCGCCAACTCAGGCTACGGACAAACCAAGTGAAGCCGCTCTAAATACCGCGCGACAATCCGACCATCGGGCTGAGGAGATTGCCTACGTGATCGTCTGGCAGCCCTTGGCGCAGATGCTTCAGGGTGGCGACGCCCTCCACGCGCAACGGAAACGGGGGCACGTACGGAAATCATCGAGAGAGAGCCTGAAGGGGTTTGCGGGCCTGCGCGCCGTCATCAGGCATCGGCACCAGACATCCGGGGTCTTTCAAGCGGGTTCTTTATCGGCAAGTCGCCGGACCGTCGTATCCAGCAGCGCGCGCAGGCGGGTCAGGCGCCGCAGGTCGCGATGATAGCCGACCCACAGATCCCGCCCGGGCGGGGCCTCGCCCAGATCGACGCAGGCAAGCCCGTCCATGCGGTCGCCGATCAGCCGGGGCAACACGGCAAGCCCCGCCCCGGCGGCACACATCCGCGCTTGCGCGTCGCGGTTGGCGCTGCGGAATACCGTTCGCGCCCGTGGCAGCAGGCGGCGCAGCCAAGCTAGGTCGGGCAGCTCGCCCAGGGCCGTGTCCATGGTCACCAGCGCGCAGCCCGCGCCATCGGCTGGGGATGCGACGTGCCGGCCGCGATGTAGAGTGCGTGGTCCAGGTGCATCAGTTTGCGCTGCACGACCTCCGGCTCGTCCACCGGGCGAACGCGCAACACCAGGTCCGCCTCGCGCCTGGTGAGGCTGAAAGGCAGCGGATCGGTGACCAGATCGATCGTCACCAATGGATGCGCTCTGGTGAAATCGACGAAGATCGGCGCCAGGAGATGGATGCCGATCCAGTCGGGGGAGGAGATGCGTAGTAGCCCGTCCAGCCGCTCGCCATGCCCTGCCAGCAGGCGTTCGAACCCGATCGCCTCCGCCTCCATCCGTTCGGCATGGGCGAGGGCGGCAGCGCCTTCCTCGGTCGGCACGAAGCCGTCGCTGCCGCATTGAAACAGCTTGTGGCCGACCGCCTGCTCCAGCCGGGTGATGTGCCGGCCCATGGTGGGCTGGGTCTGGCCCAGCGCCCGCGCCGCACCCCCCAGGCTGCCCGCCCGCGCCACGGCGAGGAATATCCGCAGATCGTTCCACTCCATGGTTCAGCCATACAAATCCGCATGCAGTCCAGGCAAGAAATTTGATTACCCTGCCCATCCGCATGACCCAGGCTTCGTTACATTCGCGCGATTGTCACATCGCGCCATACCATTCGGACAGGAGAAACAGATGTCGTCATGGTCGCGCGGTCTGATCGGGGCCTTCGGGATCGGCATACTGCTGGCGGTACCGGCGCGGGCGGCGGTGTTGCGCTACGCGGCGGGGCAGGATGTCGCCATCATGGACCCGTATATGGTCGATGAGACCTTCACCACGAATTTCCTGGCCTCGATCTACGAGCCGCTGGTGCGGCGCGGCAGGGAAATGGAAATCGAGCCGGGCTTGGCTGCGAGCTGGGAGCAGGCGGAGCCTACGCGCTGGCGCTTCCATCTGCGGCAGAGCGTGAAATTCCAGGACGGCATGCCCTTCACGGCGGAAGACGTGGTGTTCTCGCTGGAGCGGGTGCACAAGCCCGGCTCCAACATGGTCAACCGCGTCGCCAACATCGGCAGCGTCACCGCCGTCGATGCACAGACCGTGGACATCGTCACCCGCACGCCGGACCCGACGCTGCTTGCCAACCTCACCGCCGTGCTGATCATGTCGAAATCCTGGGCGGTGGCGCATGGCGCGACCGACCCGATCGACATGCGGTCCGCCAAGGAGAATTACGCGGCGCTGCACGCCATGGGCACCGGCCCGTTCGTGCTGAAGACGCGCGAGCCGGGCACCAGAACCGTGCTGACCGCCAATCCGGGCTGGTGGGACAAGCCCGAGCATAACCTGACCGAGGTGGATTTCACCCCCATCTTGAACGACGCCACCCGCGTGGCTGCGCTGCTGACCGGAGAGGTGGACATGATCGACCCGGTGCCGCTGCAGGATCAGCCCCGGGTGAAGGCGGCGGACGGGCTGGTGCTGATGACGGGGCCGGAGCTGCGGGTGGTGTTCCTGGGCATGGACCAGTTCCGGCCGGAGCTGCTGTACAGCGACGTAAAGGGCAAGAATCCGTTCCTAGACATCCGCGTGCGCCAGGCGTTCTATGCCGCGATCGATGTCTGGGCGATCCGCGACCGGGTGATGGCTGTCCAGTCGCAGCCCACCGCCGAAATCGCCGCCCCCGGCATTGTCGGCTACGACGCGGCACAGGCCGCGCACCCGCATGCCGATCTGGACCGGGCGAAGCGGCTGATGGCGGAGGCCGGCTATGCCAATGGCTTCACGCTGGACATGAACTGCCCGGCTGGGCGCTATGTGAACGATGCGCGGATTTGCGAGGCCATCGCCGGCATGCTGGCGCATATCAATGTGCGCCTGAAAGTGATCACTCAGATGCCGGCGGCGTTTTTCGGCCGGCTGGCCAAGCGCGACACCAGTTTCTACATGCTGGGTACCACGCCGCCTACCTATGATGCATACAGCACTGTGTTCGGCCTGATGGCCTGCCCGCCCGACCTGCTGGACGGCCGGGCGGTGGCGGTGGCCAGCGGCGGTGCCTTCAATTCCGGCGGCTGGTGCGATGCCGCTACCGACGCGTTGACCGCCGCCGCTGGCAGCGAGCTGGACGCGGCCAAACGCAACGCGGATTTCGCCCAGATCTGGGGGCGGATGATCGCCCAGGTCGGCTATATCCCGCTGCATCAGCAGGGCCTGTCTTGGGGCGTGCGCAAGGGCATAAAGCTGGTGCAGCGGCCGGACGACGTGCTGGATCTGCGCTTCGTGCGGATGCCCTGACCCCATGGCCGGGAAGATGATCCTGATTGTCGGCGCCGGCATCAACGGGCTGTGCGCGGCCTGGGCGCTGGTCCGGGCCGGCCATCGCGTGCGGGTGTTCGACGCGGCGCCGATCCCCAACACGCAGGGCACGTCCTATGACCAGCACCGGCTGATCCGCACGCCGTATGGCAGCCAGCGCGGCTATGCGGCGATGATGGGGGAGGGGCGGGCGGCTTGGGACACGCTGTGGCGCGATCTGGGCCAGCGCCACGTCGCCACGCCGGGCTGCCTGGCGCTGTCCACCGCGCCCGGCGACTGGACCGACCGGTCCGCCGACACGCTAGACGCGCTGGGCATCGCTTACGAGCGGGTCGCCCCCGAACACTTGGCCGCGCGCTTCCCGATGCTGGAGACCGGAGATGCGCGCTTCGGCCTATTCGATCCGGATGGCGGCATGCTGTTTGCCGACCGCATCATGGATGGCCTGACCGCCTGGCTGACCCGGCATGGCGCGGCGCTACACGGAGAAACCCCAGTCGCCTCGGTGGAGGAGGATCATGCGGCGATCCGCACCTCGTCAGGCGAGCGGATCGCCGGCGATGCCGTGCTGGTGACCGCCGGGGTGTGGGCGGCGCGGCTTTATCCCCGGCTAGCCGCCAGCTACGTGCCGCTGCGCCAAGTCGTGGCCTATGTCGCGCCGCCAGACGCGCTGGCGGCCGCGTGGCGGGCGGCGCCCGTGATGCTCGATCTGGGCGGGCCGCGTGGCATGTATCTCGCCCCGCCGGTGGAAGGGCGAGGGTTCAAGATTGGGTGCGGAGCCTATAATCGGCCCTGCGGCCTGGAAGAGGCCGCCGATCCAGTGCCGGCGGACGGGCCGGCACTGCTGGATTTCTACCGTGCCCGCTTCCGCCGGTGGGAGGAATTCCGCGTGCTGCGGCTGCGGATGTGCCGCTACGCCCACGAACCCGACCAGCGTTTCATCCTGCGCCGCTTCGGTGCTGCTTGGGTGCTGACCGGCTGCTCCGGCCACGGCTTCAAATTCGGACCGCTGATGGGGCAAGCCTTGGCTCGGGCAGCGCTGGGCGAGCAGGACCCGAGCCGGCTCGCCGCGTGGGTTGCCGGGGAAGCCGACGGCCGGTGATAGGAGGGATGCTATGATCCCGTCGCCGTAACGCGAGGGCCGCCCTGGTGGCGGAGCGGACCGCGCGGCACGATGCGGAGGCGCGGACCACCGGCGCGGAGGTGATGATCGCGCACCTCGCGAGCTCCGCTGGGGCCTCGTAATCGCAGACGTTCCAGTCCGATGATCCGCTTGAGATGCGCGAACACGCGCCCCAGATCCCGTGCAACCTCATGGATGCTGTGAGGTATTTTGTGGGCCGACCGAGAAAAATTGGAGGCGGACCTACCGGTGAAGGTGGATTTTGCGCGATCCGGGATCTCCGATGAGAGATCGCTGTCCGCTACGACACGCGCCAACGTCATGGCGCCGATCATCGTGGACAGGGCGACGATGGCGTCTCCGCGCGCTTCCTCGCGGTCCGGCGCGTCGCCGGCCAGCGTAGCAATGAAACCTGACCCATAGCTCTTCCTTCCATTCCCGCCTGCACCATCAAACTCCGGGATCAAACCACTAGTCGACCGTCAGGCGTGGCTTCGTTTCCGGCGACCAGTAGTGGTGCGCGTAATGCAGCCGACACAGATCGCGCAGCTTGTTTTCCGCCAAGCCGGCCGCGAATCGGCTCGGCGCCATAAAGGAAACGTCGATCGACGGATGACCTTCAGTGATCCATTCCGCCAGCAATTCACCTAAAGCCGGTGCGGTCGACAGACCGCCGACGCAGCAGCCGCCGATCACATACAACCCGTCGACCCCGGGCGCCGGACCCAGGACATGTTCGCCATCCGCCGTCATCGTGGGCAATCCGCCGCGGAGCTCCTGGATGGCTATGTTGCGGAAGATCGGGAATTGCGTTGCCACACTCTCCGCCAGCCGGCGCAGGACCAACAAATCGAGCTCCACATCCTCGATGCCAAACGCGGCCGGCACGTCGCGCATGTCGTATTGCACCGGGTCGGGCTCGTAGCCACCCAGCATCAGGCCGCCTTTGTCCGGCCGCACATAGACGTTGGCGTCGATGATGCGCGTGATCGGCTGGTTCGACCGCACGTCGGGCAGCGGCACTGTCACCATCAACTGGTGGCGGGTCGGCACCAGCTTCACCGTCGCACCGCCCTGCTCGGCCACCACGCGGAGCCAGGCGCCGGCAGCATCAACCACAATCCGGGCGCGTATCTCGCCATTTGGCGTGCGCACGCCGACGACAGCGCCGCCTGCGGTGAGGATTTCTTCGACCGGCGTATGGGGCAGCAGCGTGGCACCCAGCCGCGCGCTCGCCCGGGCGTAGCCGATCGGGATCTGCACCGGTTCGAGGTAAACATCGCTGCGCATGTGCATCACCGCCCGCACGCCGTCCGTTACAAGGTAAGGCATCAGACGGTGTGCTTCGTCGAGCGAGATCAGCGCGACATCCAGGCCGAGCTGCCGGCCGCGCTGTACCTCCTCATGCAACTGCTCCGCGTGATCCGGACGACGCGCGATCTTGAGGCTGCCGGGCTGGAAGAACACCATCGGCTCGCCGGTGTCGGCCTCGAACGTCTGGATCTTCTGCACCGCCCGCGCCGCGATCCGCGTCATTGTCGCATCGGACCGGAGCTGGCCGCTCAGCCCGGCGGCGCGCGGCGAGGTTTGTGAGGCGAGGTCCGTCTTGTCGAGGAGCGCCACCGACAGCCCAGCTTTTGCAAGGTGGAACGCCGTCGAGCCCCCGAGTGCGCCGGCGCCGATTACGACCGCATCGACCTGTTCAGGAATGTCCTCACCGTTCATGTCCTGCCCCCTTGCAGACGACCGCGCCCAAAATAACGCTCCAACCGCCGCACGCCATGCATCATCGGCCACGCCATGATCAGATACATGACACCCGCCAGCAGGTAATACTCCATCGGCAAATAATATGTTCCGGCCAGATCGCGCGAGCGGAGCATCAACTCGGGCGCCGAGATCAGCGACGCGATCGAGGTATCTTTCAACAACGAAACCAGATAGTTGCCCATCGGCGGCAGCACGACCGGCACAGCCTGCGGCAGAACGATGTCGCGCATCACCTGCGGACGCCGCAATCCGATCATCTGGGCCGCCTCGCGCTGGCCGGGATCGACCGCCTGGATGCCAGCGCGATAGACCTCAGCCAGATAGGCTGCGCCGTTCAGGCCGAGTGCCACCACGGCAGCCACGAACGAGTTCAGCACGATGCCGGCCGGGACCAGGCCGAAATAGATCAGGAACAGCAGGGTCAGCGCCGGCATCCCGCGCACGATCTCGATGTAGAGGAACGCGAACCGGCCGGCGAAGCCCCCTGCGAGCCGCATAAGCGCCAGCACAAGGCCGACCATGGCGGCCAGCAGAAAGGCGAACGCGGTCATGCGCAGCGTCCCGCCGGCCGCCACCAGCAGTTCGGGCATGCCGTCGGTGAAGATATCCCAAGTCATCGCCGGCCTCGCGACAGCCGCGCCTCGGCCCGGCGGGTCAGGTAACCCAGCGGCAGACTCATCGCCAGGTAGATGGCCGCGGCGGCGACGAAGATCTGCGTCGCAAGGAATGTCTGGTCGACCAGTGTCCGGGCACGGAACATCAGCTCGGGCGCGGCGATGGCGGACGCCAGCGCGGTATCCTTCAGCAGCCCGATAGCGAAGTTGCCGAGCGGCGGCAACACCACGCGCATGGCCTGCGGAAGGATGACAATGCGCAGCGCCGCGAGCCGTGTCATGCCCAGCATCTGCGCTGCTTCCATCTGCCCTTGGTGGACTGATTCGATACCTGACCGGAACACTTCCGTCAGGTAGGCGCCGCCGTTGATCCCGAAGCCGACAATGGCGGCCGGCAACGGGTCCAGCCGGATGCCGATCTCGGTCAGGCCGAAGTAGATGATGAACAGCTGCGTCAGCACCGGAACGGCCCGGAAAACATCGACATAGATTGCGATTGCCGCCCGCACCGGGCGCACGTTGAGACGCTGCAAGATTGCGCACACGAGGCCGATCAGCGTCGCCACGACGAACCCGCCGGCAGTGACCTCGACCGTGGTCACGGCGCCGAAGAGCAGAACAGGCAGCAGGGCCCCGACAGTCAGCCAGGCGTTCATGACGTCGGCGTCTCGCTCATCACCTGTCGGTCCACCACGGCGCGCAGGAATGCCTGTGTCCGCGGATGCGACGGCGTGCGGAACAGCTCGTGCGGCGCCCCCTCGTCGACGATGCGCCCATGATCCATGAACACGACACGATCGGCGACATCCTCGGCGAACTGCATCTCGTGCGTGACGATCAGCATCGTCATCCCGTCGCGCGCCAGGTCGCGCATCACGTTCAGAACCTCGCCGATCAGTTCGGGATCCAGTGCCGAGGTCGCCTCGTCGAACAGCATCAGCCGCGGCTGCATGGCGAGCGAGCGGGCGATCGCCACGCGCTGCTGCTGCCAGCCGGATAGGCGCTCGGGA
>DASXIW010000243.1:0-2642 GCA_036497785.1 Acetobacteraceae bacterium
GGCGCCGGCCGGGCTGGAATGGACCGGTGATCCGGCGTTCAACCTGATCTGGACCAGCCTGCACGTGCCGTGCGTGACGGTCCCTGCCGGTGCCGGTCCGGACGGCCTGCCGCTCTGGATTCAGATCGTCGCGCGCATCGGCGAGGACCGGCAGGCACTGGCATGGGCACAGTGGGTCGCGGCGGCGATTGCTTGAGTGTCCGCGAGTCGTCATATATAGGACACGATATATAGGACACGGGCAAATAGCCCTCAATTACCCATGCGGAATGCAATGTATGACGTTACCGCCCGGAAGCGGACTGTCAGTTTGACGCTCAACAGCGATCTCTACGCCAGGGTTCGTGCTGCCGGCATGAATGTCTCCCGCATCGCCGAACTGGCGCTCGCAGAGGCGCTCAGGGCGCGGGAGGCTGAAGTGCTGCGAACGGAGATCCGTCAGGATGTGAAGGCACTGGCAGACTATATCGGCGAACATGGCGATCCTGTTGCAGAGCTGCGCGAAATGTTCAATCCGCCCGATGCAGCATGACGTCTACGACAATCCTGCACCGCGAACGCGACGAGCATTTCCGTTCATTGCCGTGCTGCAAGCAGACATAGCGGACGAGGGGCGTGGTCGGATCATCGCGCCATTGGTGCCGCGTGCCGCGCTTTCCGGCGCTGTCGGGCGATTGCTTCCTGTGATCCGGCATGGTGGTCAGGATTTTTATCTCGCGCTCGAAGCGATGACCTCGCTTCCGACAATCGCGCTCCGCAACCCGGTCGGCTCGATCGCCAACCATCGGGAGGCGATAACCCGCGCCCTGGACTGGTTGTTCACTGGCGTCCGATGACGTCGGTGCGCTCCATTATGGCGTGAATGTCCGCCGCAGCTTCTCCCGCGCCTCCCGACCAGCCTTCAAACTCAGTGCATTGACGATCGCCAGGCGGAAACCACCGGGCGGCATAGCGTGGTGCGCAGGATCCTTGTCCTCGTGGAAGGTGATCTGCACGCTTGAGACGCCGGCCATGGCACGGACCTCGTCCACCAAGCCTGCCGGCGGATGGCGATAGCGCGGGCCGTGCGGGCCGAACAGCACCACGCTGTAGCCGTCCACGCGGTCGCGGTCGGCATAGACCCATTCGCCGGTGACGTGCAGGCGCACCACCGCCTCGACCCAGCCGGGACCATACAGATCAGGCCACTGGTCGGCGAAGCGCAGATGGGCCTCGATGATGCGGCCGCCGATGGTTTCGAAGTTTGCCATGCCGGTGAACCCGGACAGATGTTTACGTGCCCAGGTGCCGCACCAGTCCTCGATCTCCAGCATCGCTGCGGCGTGGACCACCCAATGATCGAACGTGCCACCGGGGGCGGTGGCGCCGGTGGTATGACGCCACCAGCGCGGCACCCCGTCCACCAGGGCGACGTCGGTGCTGACATGCGGGCCAGTCAGCAGGGTGCACCAGAAATGCCCGGCGGTCAGCGCGGCGCGGTATTCAACGGCGGATGCAATCACCTGGCTGCCCGAGCCCATGCCACGCAGGTTCATGATCGGCTTGGAGAACACCGGGAAGCTTGGCGGCATCACGCCGTGTGGGGCGGCTTGCAGGCCTTGCGACAGGGCCACCGCAAGTTTGTCGTAGATCCAGCGATGTTGTGGATACCATTGCCAGGAATCCGGATCCTCGGTGGAGATGCGGACGTCGTCGGGGCAGTCGACGTGTTCGAAATACTGGAAGCGCCAGGGATCGGCTTCGCAGATCGGCATGGGTTATGCGGGGCGAACCCCTCCCCCCAGCCCCCTCCCGCAAGGGGAGGGGGAGCGGCACGTACCGTGCTGCCCCTCCCCTTGCGGGAGGGGGTTGGGGGGAGGGGTCCCTTGCATCACCCGATCGTCTCTGGCCGCAGCCGCTGCGGCAGGGTCGCGAGCGAATCGGTGGTGTCGAAGTCGCGCAGCACCGCATCGTCGGCCATTTCCATCTCGGCCACGGTTTCCAGGTGCTTGCCCAGCAGGAACCGCGCGCCGGAATCGCCGGTGATCTGCAGGATCTCCGGGAAGAACCGGCGATCCCACAACATCGGGTTGCCCTGCTTGCCGCGTAATGTCGGCAGCACGATCAGCCGCCCCTCGTCCGGATCATAGGACGACAGCAGCCGGTCGATCATCCGCCCGGTCACCAGCGGCATGTCGCCCAGGCAGACCAGGGCCGCCGCGCACTCCTCCGGCACCGCCGCAATGCCCGCCTTCAGGCTGGCCGAAAGGCCCTCCGCGTAATCGGCCGCGTGGACATAGCGCACCGGCCGGCCGCCCAGAGCGTGCTGGATCTGTTCGGCCTGGTGCCCGGTCACCACCAGAACCGGGCGCGCGTTGGACGACAGCACGTTGTCCACCACGCGGGCGATCATCGCCTTGCCGGTCCGGTCGGCGACCAGCAGCTTGTTATGCGGCGCCATGCGACGCGACCGCCCGGCGGCCATCACGACGGCGGCGATCGGCGGAGCGCTGCGCGGCGCAATGCCGGTCTGCGGCGTGGCGGGCGCCTTCTCGCGTGGCAAGGGGCGGGTGTCGATCTCCTTCAGCAGGCCGCCCACGCCCATGCGCATGATGTCGGCACTGCCGACCGGGCGCCCGGCGAACAGGCGGGCCAGCACGAAG
>DASXIW010000244.1:0-2767 GCA_036497785.1 Acetobacteraceae bacterium
GCCGAGGTGAAGATCTCCTTCGAGCCGCTCGCCCGCAACGAGGGCATCGTGTTCGAGAACAAGGTGGTCGGCGGCTCGGTGCCGAAGGAATACATCCCGGCGGTCGAAAAGGGTATCCGTCAGCAGGCGGAAACCGGCGTGCTCGCCGGCTTCCCCACGGTGGACTTCAAATACGTCCTGCTCGACGGCAAATACCACGACGTCGACAGCTCGGCGCTGGCGTTCGAGATCGCCGCCAAGTCGTGCTTCCGCGACGGCATGAAGAAGGCCACGCCGATCATCCTCGAGCCGGTGATGGACGTGGAGGTCACCACGCCCTCGGATCACGTGGGCGACGTGGTGGGCGACCTGAACCGCCGCCGCGGCATGATCCAGAACCAGGAGAGCGCCGGCTCCACGATCATCGTCCGGGCCCATGTTCCCCTGAAGGAAATGTTCGGATATATTTCAGATCTGCGAAGCATGACCAAGGGGCGCGCCTCGTTCACCATGCAGTTCCACCACTACGACCCGGTGCCGCGCAACATCGCGGACGAGATCATGGCCAAGAGTGCATGAGGCTGTCGTCAAGGAAGACAGGCGAGGGCTCTGCCCTCGACCCGCTGGAGCCTGCCCCGGGCTTGACCCGGGGGCCTGAGGCCCCAGACCCCCATGACTTTAGGTCCGGCAGATGACGGAGGCAGTCTAGGTGCAACCCCCCCGCCTCCACTGGATGCGGGGACGGCAGGAGGAGGGGCCCGGCATTCACCGGACCCTCGAATGGATCGGACGCGACGACGCGGGCGAGGCTATCGCCCGCGTCGTTCGCGTTTTGGGGCCAGTGTGGACCGGCTGGCGCTCCTACCGCGCGGTGGCGCTGGACAAGGAGGCCAAGCTGATCGAACTGCGCCCTACCACGCCGCCCGACGGCGCCGGCTGGCTCGCCTGCATCGGCGGCCAGGTGGTGGGGCGCGCCACGGTGCCGCTGCAGGCGGTGCGCGCAGCCGAGGCGGCGCTCGGCGGGGATTGAGCCGGACCTGAATCCCACGGGGCGGGCGACCGGCGCGGCCTTGCCGTCCGCCGGATACGCTTGTATGCACAAGGACATGGCTTCCCTTGGAGGCACCATGGCCCGTTCCGCCGGCAAGCAATCGCGCAAGACGCCCAGAGGCACGACAAGCGGGAGCAAGCCGGGCGGCGCCAGGGCAGGCGGCACGGGCGCGGCGTCCGCATCACAGGCGAAGCGGACGGACTGGGTCAACCTCAAGGTCGCCTTGCCGCAGCCCAAGCAGGCAATCTCGCTCCGCATCGACCAGGATATTCTGACCTGGTTCCGCGATCGCGGCCCCGGCTACCAGACCCGGATGAATGCCGTGCTGCGCGCCTTCGTCGATGCCCAGCAGGGCAAGCGCTGACAGGAGCACGGAATGGCGGATATTGTCGGCACCTGGCGGCTCGTTGCCGCCCTGGCGCGTGACGCGGCCGGCAATACGCTGCCGTCGCCGTTCGGCCCGAAGGCCATGGGGCGCGTGGTGTTCAATGCCGACGGACGTATGATGGCCGTGTTGTGCGACGGCAGGCCGGACCTGCCGGCGGGAACGCCCCGCGACTACGCGTCGTATTGCGGCAACTACACATTTGACGGGAGCACGCTGGTCACGCGCGTCGATGCCGCGTCGGATCCCGCCCGGATCGGCACCGATCAGGTCCGCGGCGTGCGCTTCGAGGGTGATCTCATGGTGCTGCGTCCGCCGCCGCGCCAGAACGCCGGCGGACCCGAACAACGCGAAATCACCTGGGAGCGGATCGCTTCGCAGTAGCGCGGAGGAGCGCGGCGCCTTCCGCCATGCCTCTGCTCACACCACCGGCGTGCTCGGCGGACCGCCCTTTTCCCAGACGTTGAACGTCGCGTCCCAGACCGCGATGCGGTTATCGCGCACGACCCAGATCTCGGTGCCGCGGCCCAGCATCGGCTTGCCGGTCCGCGCGTCGTCCCAGCTCGCATCCCAGGTGTTGGCGAGCACATCGCCCATCAGACAGTGCAGGGTCTTTGTCAGCCGATACCCCCTGGTCCGGGCGAAGCGCGCGCGGAGGAATTCCATGACCGCCGCGCGGCCGCGCATTTCCGGGAAATCGGCGAAGCGCGTGACGGCGTCCTCGGTGAAGCCCTGCTCGATCCGCGCGAGGTCGGCGGCGCCGAACGCATCCTCCACGTCCTGCACCAGGCGTTTCGCGGCATCCCAGGAAAGCGCGGGCGCCATCGTGTCGGTCATTGAAGTGTCACTCCCTTCATCGATCGGGGCGGACGATCAGCACCGTGCCATCGACGCCTTCCACACGCAGCCTGGCCCCCGCCGCGGGTTCAGCCACATCGGCGGCCACACGCGCAGCCCAGTCGCTGTCGCCCAGGCGAACACGTCCCTCGCGGCCGTGGAACGCCAGCGCAATGGCGGAGCGCCCGGCCAGGCCGGATGCCTGCGTGTTGAGCCGGACGGGATGGCGGCGGAGGCGCAGCCCGATGCCCAGCGAAATCGCCGCCAGCACGCCGAACGTCACCACCTGCGGCTCGAAGCGGATGCCGCTCGCCAGGACTATCAGCCCAGTGCCGCATGCCGCCAGGCCGAGCCACATCATGAAGGCGCCCGGCACGAGCATCTCGATAATCAGCAGGGCGAGGCCGGCCAGCAGCCAGATGACCCAACCGCTCATCCCGCCGTGCCCATCCCCCAGGGCGACGCGGGGGGCATCGCGGCGCTGGGCGGCATCGACGGTGGCGCCGGCGGCGGCG
>DASXIW010000245.1:0-16855 GCA_036497785.1 Acetobacteraceae bacterium
ATCGACGCCCTGATCCAGCAGGCCGCCCGGATTGTTGCGCAGGTCGAGCACGATGCCCTTCAGCTTGTTCCCCGATTGCTGCTTCAGCGCCGCATAGGCCGCGTGCATGGAGCTATCGGTGTTGTCGCTGAAGGTGGTAACGCGCAGATAGGCCAGATTGCCGTTGATCAGCCGCGACTTCACCACCTTGATATGGATGATTTCCCGCTGCATGGCGATGTCGAACGGCTTGTCCACGCCGTCGCGCTTCACGGTCAGCACGATCTTGCTGTTCGGCGCGCCGCGCATCTTGTCGACCGCGTCCTTCAGGGCGAGGCCCTGCACGGACTGGCCGTCCAGTGACAGGATCAGGTCGCCCGCCTTCACCCCGGCGCGGCTGGCCGGCGTGTCGTCGATCGGGCTGATGACGCGGATGAAGCCATTATCCTCGGTCACCTCAATGCCGAGACCGCCGAACTGGCCCGAGGTGGTGACCTGCATGTCGCGGAAGGCCTCGGCGTTCATGTAGCTGCTATGCGGGTCGAGGCCGGTCAGCATGCCATTGATCGCGTTCTCGATCAGCTCCTGGTCCTTGACCGGGTCGACATAATCGGCGCGAACGCGTTCAAAAACATCGCCGAACAGCGCCAGCAGACGATAGGTGTCGGTCCGGTTGCTGTCCTGGGCAAAGGCCATTGGGAACATCGAGAGGCCGAACTGCCGCTCCAGCATGTTCGACGTTGGCCCGATCGCCACGCCGGCGGTGAACGCGGCCCCCAGCAGCAGCCCAGTACGAAGCTTCATACCCATTTTCCTCTCGCGCATCCGCGCATAGATGGTCATTACACCGGTGACTTCCAGGTTACCGCCGCTTCGGCGAATGCGCCAGAAAAGCCCACGCCCGGCAAGGTGAACCTAGCCTTTGGCACGCAGGAATGGCGCGGGATTCACCGGCTGTCCATTCTGGCGCAACTCAACATATAGCGACGGCCGTGTCGCCGAGGCTCGGGGATCCCAATTGGGCATGATGCCCACCGGTTCGCCGGGCTGGACGGACTGGCCAACCTGCGCGTCCAGGCGCTGGAACCCCGCCAGCACGAAATGGTAGCCGCCGCCGCAATCAACAATCAACAATAGTCCGAAACTGCGGAATGGGCCGGCGAAGACGATCCGCCCGCCGCAAGGCGATACCACACGCGCTTCGGGGGCGGATACATAGGAAACGCCGGTTGACGGGCCCGCATCGGTCGTCTCGCCGAAACCGTGCAGCACGGTTCCGGCGACCGGCACGGTGAGCAGGCCACGTGGCGCGCCGATTCCGGCACCGGCCGGCTTGGCCAGCGCCTCTTCGCGTTGGCGTGCCGCCTGGGCTTCCGCGTCGTGGCGCTGGCGTTCGGCCGCGTCGGCCTCGGCCTTGGCGCGGGCTTCGGCCGCCCGTCGATCGGCCTCGATCCTGGCCAGGGCGCTGCGCAGCGAATCCGCCCGGCTCGCCTCGATTGCCGCCTGCCTGGACGCCGCCGCCCCCGCGTCCTCGGCGGCCCGCCGCGTGCCCTGAGTGGCGGCAATCTGATCGTCCAGCGCGACTTCCTCCTGGGCCTGGGCGGCCTGGGCGGCGTTAAGGCTGGGCATTTCGGCGTCGATCTGGGTCTGCAGGCTGTCTATTTCGGCTTGTTCGGCCCGCAGCGCCGCGGCATCGGACTCGAGCTGGCGCGTGATGCCGCCCAGCACCAGCACGCCGCGAATTGCATCTTCCGGCGGCCGGGGAACGGCAAGCAGGGTCTCGGCCGGGTACAGCGCCAGCCGCTCGATCAGCGGCAGTAATGGCCCCATGGCGGCGGCGCTTGCAGCCAGGCGCGCCTGTGCGGCCTGCCGCCGCTGCGCCAGGGCGGCCACCCGAGCCGCCGCGTCTGCCGTTGCCATCTCGGCGTCGCGCAGCTTGGCGGCGGCGGCGACGCGCTGGGCCGCCAGCACCTGTTCCTGTGCCTGGGCGGCGGCGGCACGGGCGGCCGCGTCGCGCTGGGCGGCAAGCTGCTCGGCGCGGGATTGCTCGGCATCCTGCAGCTGCCGCTGGGTCGGCGGCGCCGCGCCGGTCGTGGCCAGCAGGATCGCGAGCAGGCCGGCGGCGCGACTCATCCCCCGCACCTCATTCGGGATGCGGCGCGGTCACGCGGGGGCCACCATAAGGTTGCGGCCGGTCATTTCGGCGGGTTGGGGCAGGCCCATCAGATGCAGCAGCGTCGGCGCGATATCGGCCAGCCGCCCGTCATGCAGCGTCACATTGCCGTCGCCGGCCAGCAGCACGGGCACCTTGTTTGTGGTGTGGGCGGTGTGCGGGGCGCCGGTCTCGGGGTCGCGCATCAATTCGGCGTTGCCATGATCGGCGGTGACAAGCAACACGCCGCCCTGGCGGTCCATCGCGTCGACGATCCGGCCGAGGCAGGCATCCACGGCTTCCACGGCCTTGATGGCGGCAGGGAGGCTGCCGGTATGGCCTACCATGTCCGCATTGGCGAAGTTCAGCACGATCAGGTCGTAGCTGCCCTTGTCGATGGACGCGATCGCCTTGTCCGTCAGGCCGGGCGCCGACATCTCGGGTTGCAGATCGTAGGTCGCGACCTTGGGTGAGGGCTTCATGATGCGGTCCTCGCCCGGATTCGGGTCCTCCACACCGCCATTCAGGAAATAGGTGACGTGGGGATATTTTTCGGTCTCGGCCAGGCGTAGCTGGGTGCGGCCGGCGGCGGCGACCACCTGGCCGAGCAGGTTTTCCATGGTTTGCGGGGCGAACAGCGCGGTCATGTAGGGCGCCAGGGCGTCGCTGTAGCGCGTCATGCCTGCGGCGGCGGCGAAGGCGATGCGGCGCGGCCGGTCGAACCCGGTGAAGTCGGGGTCGAGCAGGGCGGTGCAGATCTCGCGGATCCGGTCGGCGCGGAAATTGAAGCACAGCAAGGCGTCGCCATCGGCCATGCCGCTATAGCCGGCGATCGTCGAGGGCACCACGAACTCGTCGGTGACGCCGCTGCCATAGGCGGCGTCCACTGCGCTGGCGGCATCGGCGAAGTCCTGGCCCTGACCCTCGGCCATCGCCAGATAGGCACGGGCGACGCGGTCCCAGCGCCGGTCGCGGTCCATGGCATAATAGCGGCCGCTGACGGTCGCGATGCGCACGCTGTCCGGCAATTGTTGGCGCAGGCGGCGTATGTCCTCGCCGCCGGAGCGCGGCGGTGTGTCGCGGCCATCCAGGAAGGCGTGCATCAAGGCCGGTACGCCGGCGGCGGTGACGGCGCGGGCGAGGGCAACGGCGTGGTCCTGATGGGCGTGGACGCCGCCGGGCGAGACGAGGCCCACCAGATGGCAGGTGTCGCCGGAGGCGCGCAGTTTCGCGATAAATTCCTGCAAGGCGGGCAGCCGGGCGAACGAGCCGTCGGCCAGGGCGGCGCCGATGCGCGGCAGATCCTGCATCACCACGCGGCCGGCGCCGATGTTCAGGTGGCCGACCTCCGAATTGCCCATCTGGCCATCGGGCAGGCCAACATCCAGGCCGGAGGTGCGCAGGAAGGCGTGCGGGCAATTCCGCCACAGGCGATCGAAGACGGGGGTCTTGGCCTGGCGCACGGCGTTGTCGGCCGGATCCTCGCGCCAGCCCCAGCCATCGAGGATGACCAGCATGACGGGGCGTGGCGTGGCGAGCATCGTGCACATCTCCGGGATTCTGGCATGCGCCGGGGTTGGTTGGGTGATGCCTAGAGCAATATCGGCGCGGATAGAAGGGCCGATCATACCCTGGCGACCTGTTGCGGCGGGCCATTTCCCTGCGGCTGGCGGCTGGGATTTCTTGCGCTAAACTTATGCGGCATATCCGAGCGAGACGATCATTGATGAGCCTGCACGCCGATGCCGCCTTGTTAGCCGCTTCGCCCTGGTGGCGTTCGGATCGGGGCAGCCTGCTTGCCATCCGTGGCGGCAAGCCGCTCATCGGCACCTATCCGGTTAGCGGCGCGAAGAATGCCGTGCTGCCTTTGATGGTCGCCGCACTGCTCACGCCGCATCTGGTCACGCTGCGCAACGTGCCCGCGAGTGTCTGGACGTGACGGTGCTGTCGAACCTGTTGCAGCGCCTTGGGGCGAGACTGAACTGGTCCAGCGGTGGCGAGGGGCTATCGCTGACGATATGCGCCGACCGCATCCATCCGGCCGGGATTGACCCGGATCTGGTCGGACGGATGCGGGCCTCCGTGCTGCTACTGGGCGTGCTGCTGGCACGCTGTGGGGAGGCGCTGCTGCCCATGCCGGGCGGCGATGCTATCGGCCTGCGCGGCATCGATTTCCATATCGCCGGGCTACGTACCATGGGGGCCATGATCGTGCTTGACGGCGGGATTATCCGGGCGACGGCAGCCCCGTGGGCTGCGCGGCGCCCGGATCGCGTTGCCCGAGCCCTCCGTCGGCGCGACCGAGAACCTGCTGCTCGCCGCGGTGCTGGCCGAGGGCACCACGGTCATCGTCAACGCGGCGCGAGAGCCCGAGATTGGCGATCTGGCGCGGTGCCTCGCGATGATGGGGGCCGAGATCGCGGGGGGCGGGCAGCGATGTGCTGACGATCCAGGGCGGCAGGCGGCTCGGCGGTGCAGCCCACACCGTCATGCCGGACCGCATCGAACTCGGCACCATCGCCTGTGCGGCGGCGCTGAGCGATGGCGAGGTGTTGCTGCGGCACGCCCGGGCGGAGCTGCTTGGCGCGGCTGGGCCGGTCTTCGCCGCGGCGGGTGTGGGCTTGCGGCCGGTTGAGGGCGGGTTGGTGGCGCGCCGATCCGATGGCGGACTGGTCGGCACCGACATCGTGACGCGCCCCTATCCGGGTTTCGCGACCGATTTGCAGGCTCCGGCGATGGCGCTGCTCGCGACGGCCGGGGGCGCCAGCGCCGTCATCGAGACGATCTTCGAGCAGCGGTTCCGCCATGTCGATGAGCTGCGCAAGATGGGGGCGAGGATCGCCGTTCATGCCAGGACCGCGCTGGTGCGCGGCGTCGACCGGCTCGACGGGGCGCGGGTGACGGCTAGCGACGTGCGGGCGGCGGCGGCGCTGGTCCTGGCGGGGCTGGGTGCCGCTGGGGAGACGGTGCTGGACGGGCTCGATCACCTGGACCGTGGCTATGACGGCATGGCGGAGAAGCTCGTGGCCTGCGGGGCCGATATCGTGCGATCGCGCGCCTAGCGCATAAACCATCTCATAAACCATCTTAAGTGAGGTTTCTTCAGCTCGCAGGGTTGTCATAGCTGGGGATCATTTGGATGCGGTCCGCAATGGTTTTCAGCGCGTGCGAATCGTCCTACGGGAGAGGAATGCCCCAAGCCCCCACGCTCCGCCGGCCATTCGTTCTGGTGTCCATCATGGCCGCCATGTTCACGATCGCGATCGAGGCAACCATCGTCTCGACCGCGATGCCGCAGATCGCGGGGCAGCTCGGCGACATGCATCTGTATTCCTGGGTGTTTTCATCCTTCCTGCTGACCCAGACCGCGACCACCGTGGCGTTCGGCAAGCTTGCCGATCTGTACGGTCGCAAGCCGGTGCTGCTGGTCGGCATCGGGGTGTTCGTGGTCGGCACGCTGCTGTGCGGGATCGCGTGGTCGATGCCCTCGCTGATCGTGTTCCGGCTGATCCAGGGGATCGGCGCGGGGGCGATCCAGCCTGTGGCGATCACAGTGGTGGGCGATCTGTATTCGGTGCGGGAGCGTGGCAAGATCCAGGGTTATCTGGCCAGCGTCTGGGGCGTCTCGTCGGTGCTTGGGCCGCTTGCCGGCGGACTGATCATCCAGCATCTGAGCTGGTCCTGGATCTTCTGGATCAACGTGCCGGTCGGCCTTGCCGCCGCGGCCGGCTTCGCTGTCTTCCTCAAGGAGGATGTGGCGGGGGAGAAGCGCAGCGTGGATGTCGCCGGTGCTGCCTTGTTCGCGGTTGCGGTCGCGGCGCTGATGGTGGGGGTTACCGAAATCGGGACCTCGGATAGCACGACGGTGGTGGCCGCCGCCGGTATCTGCCTGGTCAGCATATTCCTGTTCGTCGTCCAGGAGCGGCGGGCGCGCGATCCGATGATGGCGTTCGGCTTGTGGAGCCATCGCCCGATCGCGACGGCCAATGCCGCGACGCTGCTGAGCGGCATGGCGCTGATCGGGCTGACCACCTTCCTGCCCATGTATGTGCAGGGTGTGCTGAACCGCTCTGCGCTGGTGGCCGGCTTTGCGCTGACCATGATGCTGCTGGGCTGGCCGATCGGCGCCACGGTTGCGGCGAAGAATTTTGGCCGGTTCGGGCTGCGGGCGCTATTGACCTTCGGCGCGGCGCTGATGCCGGTCGGCGCTGTGGCGTTCGTGCTCCTTGGCCCGGGGACCTCGCCTGTGGTCGCAGGCGTCGGATCGCTGGTGATGGGCCTGGGCATGGGGTTTCTGAGCACGACGGCCATCGTGATCATCCAGGACAGCGTTGGCTGGGCCGAGCGCGGATCGGCGACTGCCTCCAATATTTTTTCGCGCAATCTTGGCAGCACGCTGGGTGCGATCGTGCTGGGCGGCGTTCTAAACCTTGGTCTTGCGCATCATGGCGGCGGTGTCAGTTACGATCAGATCCGCCAATTATTCGACAATCCCGGCGCGCTGATCGGCGATGCGGCGGTTCGGACGGCCCTTGGTCAGTCGCTGCACCTGACCTTTTGGGGTGTGTTCGTGCTGACGGTGCTGACGCTGTTCGTCGCCACGCTGCTACCGACGGTAGCACTCAAGCCGGGGCCTCGGGAAATCACCGTCGAATAGGCACGCGTCCAGGGCTTGCGCTCAGGGGCGACCCGCGCGGTGATAGGGGTGGTTGGTGGCGATGGCGCGGGCGCGGAACAATTGCTCGGCCAGCATCACCCGCACCAGCATATGCGGCCAGGTCGGCTTGCCGAGAGACAGCACGTGGTCGGCGCGGGCAATGACGCTGGCGTCGAGCCCCTCCGCGCCGCCGATGATGAAGGCGATGGGTTTGCCGCGATCCAGCCATCCCGTGAGCAGCGTGGCCAGGCCCTCGCTGTCCGGCACGGCGCCGCCCAGGTCTAGCGCCACGGCGAAGGCGCCCTGGGGCAGGGCGGCCAGCAGGGCGGCTGCCTCGCGCCGCTTGATCTCCGCCGCGCTGCCGCGTGCCTCGGCGATCTCCGTCACGGCGAGCTTCGGGCGCAGCCGATCGGCGTAGCGGGCGAACAGCTCCGCTTCCGGGCCACGGCCGATCCGCCCGACCGCGAGGAGTAGCAGATCAGCCAGGGTCGGATGGGCCGGGCGGGTGTTCCCCGTCCGGGTTTTCCCCGTCGTGGTGTTCCTCGTCCAATTCCGCGCCCCACATCTTCTCCAGGCCGTAAAGCGTGCGCGATTCCGGTTTGAACAAGTGGACGACGATGTCGCCGGCATCTATCAGCACCCAGTCCGAGCCGGGGGTGCCCTCGATCTGCACGCGCTTGAGACCGGCTTCGCTGAGCTTTTCCTCAAGATGCGTCGCCATGGCGGTGATCTGACGGTCCGCAAGGCCGGTGGCGATAACCATGCGGTCGGTGAAGGCGGCGCGGCCTTCGAGATCGAGCGTCACGATCGCCTCGGCTTTGTCGTCCTCCAGGCTCCCGACGATGATCCGCTGCAGCTGGTCCAGCCGCGACGGCGCGATAGGGGCGCGCTTGGGCGTGGCGGACGCCTTGGCCGGGCCGGCGGCCGCCGCCTTTTTGCGCGGCGTGCCGGGAGGCAAAGGCAGGGCGGCGACCGGCTTGCGAATGGCGGCACGCTTGCGCGGCACCCCCGCGGCAGGGCCGCCGGCTGGTGGCGCGGGCGGCTTGGGCGGCTGTCTGGCGATGGCTCTATACTCCCGAAACGGCGGCACGAATGGCGGTGGCGGAGACGGCCTGCTGCGCGCAGGGCAGGAACAGCCATGCCGGCGGGGGCGATCCCGCCAGCACGGGTGCTTCATGCGCCGGCAGGCGTCTTTTGCGCAACAATTGCGCGGCCTGGCCGGCTAAAGCGCGATGGTTGTAAGTCGGTCGTGGCAGCACGGCAAAGGCGGTGGCATTGGCGATGCGGCGCCAATCCCGCCAGCGCGGGAACTGGACGAGATTATCCGCGCCCATCAGCCAGACGAAGTCGACCAGCGGAAACCGCCGGCGCAGAAGGCTCAGCGTGTCGAAGGTGTAACGGGTGCCCAGCCGGGTTTCGATGTCGGTGGCGACAATGCAGCGTCCGTCGGCGATGGCCTGGGCCGAGGCCAGGCGGGCGGCCGGCGTACCCATCCCGTTGGTGGGTTTGAGCGGGTTGCCGGGCGAGACCATGAGCCAGACCTGATGTAGCCGCAGCCGCCGCCGCGCAACCCGGGCGACATGCAAATGGCCTTCATGGGCGGGATTGAACGAGCCGCCCAGCAATCCCACGCGAATGCGCCGTCGATCACCGAAGGTGGGAATCAGGGGCGCACCTGGCCGTTGCCGATGACGAGATAGCGGAAGCTGGTGAGCTGCTCCAGCCCCACGGGCCCGCGTGCGTGGATGCGGCCGGTGGCAATGCCGATCTCCGCCCCGAAGCCGAACTCGCCGCCGTCGCAGAACTGGGTTGAGGCGTTCCACAGGGCGACGGCGCTGTCTATCCCGCGCAGGAATTTTTCCGCCGTCGCGGCGTCCTCGGTGATGATGGCATCGGTGTGTTCGCTGCCGTGATGGCGGATATGGGCGATGGCGTCGTCCACGCCGTCCACGACGGCGATGGACAGGATCGCGTCCAGCCATTCCGTGTCGAAATCGCCGGGTTGGGCGGCAGGAAGCTCGGGCAGGATGGCGCGGGCACGGGCATCGGCGCGAAAGCTGCAGCCGAGCGCCCGGAGATCGGCGACGATGGCGGGTAGTAAAGTGTGGGCGATGCCGGCGTCGATCAGCAGCGTCTCGGTGGCACCGCAAACGCCGGGGCGGCGCATCTTGGCATTGGCGAGGATGCTGCGCGCCATGTCGGGGTTGGCGGCGGCGTGGACGTAGCTGTGATTGAGGCCCTCGGCATGGGAGAGCACGGGCACGCGCGCTTCCGCCTGGACACGGCGCACCAGGGATTTGCCGCCGCGCGGGATGATGAGATCGACGGCGCCGGCGGCGGCCAGCATGGCGGCGACGAAGCTGCGATCGGTTGAGGGCGGGATCTGCACCGCATCCGCCGGCGCGCCGGCCAGGCGGAGGCCTTCAGTGATGGCGGCGTGAATGGCGCGGGCGGAGTGGAAACTGTCCGAACCGCCGCGCAGAATGACGGCGTTGCCGGATTTCAGGCACAGCCCGGCGGCGTCCGCCCCGACATTGGGGCGGCTTTCATAGATCATGCCGATGACACCGATCGGTGTCGCGATGCGGCGGAGGCGCAGGCCGTTCGGGCGCGTCCATTCGGCGAGGTTGCGCGCCAGCGGGTCGGGCAGTTCGGTCATGTCGACGAGCCCCTGGGCCATTGCTTCCACGCGGGCTTGGGAGAGGGCGAGCCGGTCGCGGAAGGCGGCGGTGCCGCCGGCGAGGTCGAACGCCGCGAGATCGGCCGCGTTGGCGGCGACGATGGCAGCAGTGTCGCGCCGCAGGGTCTTGGCAGCCTCGCGCAAGGCGGCGTTGCGGGCGGCTTCGTCCAGCCGGGCCAGGGCCGCGGAGGCGGCGCGGGCGGTGGTGGCGGCCTGGCGAACCCAGTCCGTGGCATTGCCGGCGATGGCGCTGTCGATCGTGTCCATGTGCGTGTTTCCCGGAAATCGATCCTGGCGCGTCCGTTACAAAAGCACCAGATCGTCGCGATGGATCAGTTCGTCGCGGCCACGCCAGCCGAGAATGGCTTCGATCTCCTCGCTGCGATGGCCGATGATCTGGGCGGCATCGGCACTGCCATAAGCCGATAGGCCGCGCCCCAGCTCCGTGCCGTCGGCGGCCCGTACGAGCACGGCATCACCACGGGCGAAGCTGCCGTCCAGGCCGCGCACGCCGGCGGGCAGCAGCGAGCGGCCCTGGGTGAGGGCGCGGGCGGCCCCGGCATCGACGGAGAAGGCCCCCTGTGGCTGCAGCGTGCCAAGAATCCAGCGCTTGCGGGCCGAACGGCCCTCGGCGGCGGGCAGGAACCAGGTGCAGCGGGCGCCATCCGCCAGGGCGCGCAGCGGCCGGTCGATATGACCCAGGGCGATGGCCATGGCGCAGCCGGCGCCGGTGGCGATGCGGGCGGCGACCAGCTTGGTGCGCATGCCGCCGCTGGAATAGCCGGGCGGAGGTTCGCCGCCCATCGCTTCGATTTCGGGGGTGATGGTCTCCACCAGGCCGATATGGGTGGCGGATGGATCGCGATTCGGATCGGCCGTGTAGAGGCCGTCTATGTCCGACAGCAGCACGAGTTGGTCGGCCTGGACCATTTCGGCGACCCGGGCGGCCAGCCGGTCATTGTCGCCGAAGCGGATTTCGGCGGTGGCGACGCTGTCATTTTCGTTGATGACGGGGATGCAGCCGAAGCCGAGCAGGGTAGTGAGGGTGGCGCGGGCGTTGAGGTAGCGGCGCCGATCCTCGGTGTCGTCCAGTGTCAGCAGAAGCTGGGCGGCGGTGAGGGAGTGGGCCTGCAACGCCTCAGTCCAGGCCTGGGCGAGGCGAATTTGGCCGATGGCGGCGGCGGCCTGCTTTTCCTCTAGGCGCAGGGTTTTGCGGGTGAGCTTGAGGGTGCGGCGGGCGAGTGCAATGGCGCCGGAGCTGACCACGATGACATCGGTGCCGCGGGCGCGGAGGTCGGCGATGTCGGCAGCGACTCCGGCCAGCCAAGCCGTGCGGGGGGCGGCGCGGGGGCCATCCACGACCAGCGCGCTGCCGATCTTCACCACCAGTCGGCGGGCGGAGGTGAGGGTGAGCGGGATCACGCCTTGCGGGCCTGTTCGATCTCGTCCCAGAGCGCGCCCAGCACCTCCAGCAGGCCCGCGCGAGTGACGCCGGACATGACCAGGACCTTGCTGCCGGAGGCCTTGGCCAGCGCGGCGCGGCGGCTGATGATTTCACGCGGGGTCATGGCATCCGACTTGTTCAGGACAATGATCTCAGGCTTTTCGGCTAGGCCGCCGCCGTAGGATTCTAGCTCCCCGCGCACGGTGCGCCAGGCGCGGACGACGTTGCCGGCGGCGCCATCGATCAGGTGCAGCAGCACCGCGCAGCGTTCGACATGGCCGAGGAAGCGGTCGCCCAGCCCGGCGCCTTCATGCGCGCCGTCGATCAGCCCGGGGATGTCGGCGAGGACGAATTCCTGGGACATGGACAGGCGGATGACGCCGAGTTGGGGGTGCAGGGTGGTGAAGGGATAATCGGCGATCTTCGGCTTGGCGGCGGAGACAACGGATAAAAAAGTGGATTTTCCGGCATTTGGCAGACCGACCAGGCCGGCATCCGCGATCAGCTTTAGCCGCAGCCAGACCCAGCGTTCCTCGCCGGGCCAGCCCTTGTCCGCCCTGCGGGGCGCACGGTTGGTGGAGGTCTTGAAATTGGCGTTGCCGAAGCCTCCATCGCCGCCGCGCAGCAGGAGCACACGCTTGCCGGGCAGGTCGAGGTCCGCCAGCAAGGTCTCCTGGTCGTCGTCGAAGATTTGGGTGCCGACGGGGACCTTGATGACCACGTCCTCGGCGCCGGCGCCGGTTTTGTCGGAACCCGCGCCGTTGCCGCCCTTGCGGGCACGGAAATGCTGTGTGTAGCGGAAATCGATCAAAGTATTGAGGTTCTGTACAGCTTCGAACTCGATATGGCCGCCGCGGCCGCCATTGCCGCCGTCCGGGCCGCCGAATTCGATGAAGCGCTCGCGGCGGAAGGCGATGACGCCGTCGCCCCCGTCACCGGAGCGGCAGTAGATTTTCGCCTGGTCGAGGAACTTCATTCTTGGATGCCGGAAATGACAACGGGGGCCGGCTTGCGCCGACCCCCGTGACGGAAAAGCGAATGGGGCGCGGCGCGCTTACTCGGCGGCAAGCGGCAGCGGGTTGACGGACACCTGCATGCGGTCTTCGGCGCGACGCTCGAACTTCACGTGGCCGTCGATCAGGGCGAAGATGGTGTGGTCCTTGCCAAGGCCGACATTGCGGCCCGGCTTCACCTTCGTGCCGCGCTGGCGGATGATGATGTTGCCGGCGACCACGGATTCGCCACCGAACTTCTTGACGCCGAGGCGGCGGCCTTCGGTATCGCGACCGTTGCGCGACGAACCGCCAGCTTTTTTATGGGCCATGAGGGGTGCTCCTTACGCAGCGCTGATGGCGGACACGCGCAGCACGGTGACGTGCTGGCGATGGCCATTCTTGCGGCGGCTGTTCTGCCGGCGGCGCTTCTTGAAGATGACGATCTTGTCCAGGCGGTCCTGGGCGATGACGGTGGCGGTGACGCTGGCGCCGGCCACGACCGGGGCGCCCAACGTCAGGTTGCCTTCGCTGCCGACGGCCAGCACATCCGTGAACGTGACGGTGCTGCCAGCCTCAGCCTCCAGCTTCTCCACCTTTAGCACGGCGTCCTGCGTCACCCGGTACTGTTTCCCGCCGGTGCGGATCACTGCGAACATCGGTCTTGCATCCTGCTACGCGGCCGGACCCGCCGCGTGACGGAGGCCGGACAATATAATAACGCCGGCGGCCAGGGAGGCCCTGCCACCGGGGGAGCGCGCTTTATAGCGCGCGGGGACGCGGTGTCAATGGAATAGGGCGAGGGGGCGGGGGTGGGTTGCGGCGTTGCAGGGTGGGCGATCCGTACGTATAAGGCGGCGGCCGCTGGATTGGAGAGGTGCCGGAGCGGTCGATCGGGACGGTCTCGAAAACCGTTGTGCCCTTACGGGTACCGTGGGTTCGAATCCCACCCTCTCCGCCAGTACATATTGATTTCATTGTATTTTTACGGCCTACAAACGACGCTTCGACGACGCTTTCACCAAAAACCGTCCCGGTTGTGCCGGATTTTGTGCCGAGGCTCTCCATCGCACGGTGCAGATGGCTCGTCACCATGTGGGCGTATCGCATGGTCATGGCGATGGTCTTGTGGCCCAAGATCGCTTGCAAGGCGGGGATATCGCCGGTCGCTTGTATGAACGTCGAGGCGAATCGATGCCGCAGGTCATGGCACCTAAACGGCACGCAAGCCTTCTTGGCGATGATCGAGAAGCTGTTGGCGAACGTGGTGTAGCGCGTTCCCTCATCGTGCCAGAAGACGTACGGTGACTTGCTGTGCCGGGCTGTGCCGAGAATTGTGCCGAGCGCATCACGGCTGAGTGGGACGACGCGCGGGGCCGATGTCTTCGTTTTGGTCAGCCTGACCTCCCGGCGATGGATCGACACCTGCGACCATTCGAGCGAGCAGACCTCCTCCTGACGCATACCTGTCTCGGCAAGGAAGCGAATGATCCGTCCGGCCATTGGTGACGCATTGGCCACCAGCCGATCCACCTGCTCACCCGTGGGGTAGGTCGTCCGGGGAGGCGACTCCTTGATGTGCCGCTTGGAAAATTGCTTCACCGGATTCGTATCGATGAAGTCCCACGATACCGAGCAGGAGCACAAGCAACTCAGGGTCGCCAGATCGCGGCGGACGGTGGCCCCGGTGACTCCGGCTTTCAGGCGGGCCGTCACATAATTAGCCAAAAGGCCACGGCTGATTTCGTCGAGATAGAGGTCGCCGAAGGTGGCGGCGAGTTGGCGGAACGTCGTGCGATAGCGTTCCTGCGTTCGCGGCTTCAACGAGGGCATGTAGTCTGTCAAAAATCGATCATGCGCTTCTTTATAAGTACGGCGAGGACGCCCGCCACGATCAAGACGCCGATGTTCTTCCTGAAGCTGAGTTAGGAACTGCTGAGCAATCGTTTTCGACGAGGTGTGCGCGGAGCGCCTGATTTCGGTTCCATGCCACTGGAAGCGGACCCAATAGATCGACTTACGCCTGTAGATATTTGCCAAGCCGCTGCCAAAGCCCCGAATTATTGCTTCAGCAGACTCTCACGGATTAGGATTTTGACAAGCAAAATGAACTGGGTTGGCTCGATCTGAGGTCCCATCATCGCTCCGATGACGAGACCGACCGAGCATCTCACAGATCATCTGATTACGAATTTCCCCATCACGAGGCCGTTCAGCAAAAATTGAGGAAACTCAACAAGTTCGTTATGCGCGGAGTCTGCCGGTCCCGACTCCTTGAGTTCTCGATGGTCACAGAAAGAGGTGTCGGCTTCGACACTAGGTGTCGATGGCTGGCGGGAGACCGGAAAGCATCGCTTCCACCGATCCCCTGCCCGCCGCTGATCCCCTCATCGCGATGCACGGCCACGATGCTCCAACCGAGCCGGGCGGCGGCTTCTTGTAACGGTTGAAGTTGGTTCTCGACGGTCTGCCCCTTATCGGCGGTCGAGACCCGGACATAGAGGGCGGCGCGTTTGGTGGGGATGATATTGCTCATCCGAACAGACTCTCATAGAACTTCTCATAGAACTCCGATCTGTCAACGAAAACGGATGGTTCCAGATACACCCGAAGCGCGGTCAGGAATGGCGGAAGTCCGTGGGTTCGGGATGGGCCGGAACGAGGGGGATTTGTGAACAGGGACGGCAGGCCGACGGGATCGGCAGGTTGATACGGAAACCTCTGATGGGTTTTCTTCGTCCAAGGCGATCTCACGATGTTGCAGCCGCTCGGCGCTCTCGATCCGGTGCCGGAGTGAGCGCCCGATCCGGTCCAACCGCCAGCAAACGATGGTCTAACCGTTCCGGACGCTCTCCAACAGCTTGGCGAGTTCCGTCCGATCCGCACGGGCACCGCTGCCGGTCTCGATGAATATGCGCTCGCATCCGGCCCGTCGGAGTGCATCGAGTTGAAGATCATCGTTCTGGGATACGTCGGACTCAATGGCCACCCTGCCCAAGCTGACCATCCTGACGAGATCATCGTCGGGGGGGTATAGCGAGCCAAACGGAGCCGCCAGTTGGCGGAATGTCGTCCGGTATCACTCCTGCGTCATCCGCTTCAGCGGCAGATAATCGAGGGTGAGGCGTTCCAGTATCCGATGTCAACGCCCCGTCATCAATACCACGGGTCCTTGAAGTTTTCAGTCTCGTTGAAAACCGAGGGCAGTCTCTCGAGGCCCCAAATCTTGTTGCCTGCTCTTCGTGGGTGGCTCAAGAAATACGCATTACGCTGCTCGATGTAGCCGTCGAGAATTCTTTTGGCCTCAACGTCATCCGCAAAATCGCTGTTGTGTATCACTGCTCTGGCCATTCCACTGAACACCGACTCAATCACATTCAGAAATTGCGCTCGGGCAGGGAGTGGAACGAGAACGATTTTGGGCGCACTGTCGTAAGCGGCCCATCCGTTCAAAAACTCAATGTGCTTATCCAAGGCTTTCGACATATGCCACGAAGCCGCATCCCATGAGAAATATATCACTGCTTTAGTTGACATCGCCCTTCTAACCACGTCTATGATTTTTATCATCTCGGTCGTGTTCTTCTTCTCCGAATAAAAGTGCGTGATTTGGTTTGTGCCTAGTTCGAGTGCCGCCGTGAGAATGAGGTGGCCTCGAGATTTCTGCCATTGCGGGACAACTGGGACCACGCCCGGAGCCACGATTTGGCGTCCGCTTACAAGGCGGATTGAAAACGGACCATATTCATCCACTGAGAAGAACGACTCATTCTCCTGTAGGTTGGCGAGAATCGACTTGATGCGGTCAACCTTTTCTCGGTATTTCTGGTCTGTGCTACTAAGACTGACCCTTGCCTTTCGCCAGTGATGTCCTTCCTTGCGCACGATTTGTCTTATTGTCCAAAGCGACGTTATGACGCCTTCCGTTTGCATCGCGCTCTTGAGGTCTATGGCCCGCCAGTTCGTTCGTGAAAAGCCATAGCAAGTCGGGGGACTATGGAGAACTTTGAATAGTGTTGCTTTGATATGTGGTGAATCACGCGCAGGGCGCTCATGCGAATCTACCGACAAAAATTGCTTGGGACCTTCGACCTTCAATTTCCTAGACCACCGTCCTATCGTGCTTCGAGCGAGCATAAGGTACGAACTGATATGCGCGAGCGGGACGCCATGTGTTGCGCCCAGCATGAATAGCGCCCGATTCCTAAGCCGTAGCGACGATGATACTGCCATCTTCAGGATTAGCGGCATATCGGGGATTGGGTCTTTTCGGATTAGAAGTGCCGTTGGGACGAAAGACCCCTGATGTGCCGACCGGAGAAACGCGTAACTTTCCGACAAGTCGGAACGGGCTTGAAGACGGATGCCCCTTTCCACCTTCCAACGGACATACCATCGCTCAAAGCTGCGGCGATGAGAAGCAAGCAAAGGGCGGCCTCCATCTCGAGCTTGTTCAAGTAGATGCTCGAACATTGCCTTTGCGCGAGCGTCAGGATGAGCCGCAATATACAGTGAAGCCTCATCGCTCCAAATCATAGCGAGCTTGCTGGTTCGACGCGCGGATGGTCTCGCCACCCCAGATCGCTGACCATAGTGAGTGCCCTGATCGATCCGCCAAGCCGATCCGATGCTGATTAGCGCCATTCGTGCAGCGTTAGGCCGACTCCATTTTTCGCGCACGGAGCGATATTTCGCGACTCGGTCTGGCGTGATGTGTTTACCGGGCATTCTATGCCTCCGCGTGGCTCGCTTTTTTGATGGTGGCACACGGGGTGACTCCGCAGCGACCTGAGCCATTTCATGTGGAGCGCTTTAAACACGCTCAATTTTCGCTAAGAAATGGCGGCTACTCCAAAGTTTATCAACCCTGCTGCGATGCATGCTGACGCAAACCACCCTACCCCCCCGACGATGATCTCGTCAGGATGGTCAGCTTGGGCAGGGTGGCCAT
>DASXIW010000246.1:0-14363 GCA_036497785.1 Acetobacteraceae bacterium
CATGACCGTCGCCGCGCATGACCGCTATTTCGTGGTCGATGGGGACGACGTCGTCGTCGCCATATGGCCGCGGGTGAACGGCTGGTAGGGGCGCGCCGGCACGGGGTCCCTGCCCCCGACCCAACTGGAAAGGATTCGTCAGCACATGCCGCTTGAGATCACCGTCGGGCCGCCGCAGCTTGTTGTTCATGATGGCGAGACCGTCTGGCTGAGCGAGCCGGACGGGCAGCATGACGAGGCCGACACCAAGGGGCTGATGTTTCGCGACACGCGGCTTATCAGCACCTGGAACCTGTTCGCCAACGGGGTGGCCTGGGATCTGCTGAATGGCGGGTCCATCGCCCATTTCGCGGCGCGGATCTTCATGGCCAATCGTGAGATCGAGGCTCGCGATGGCACGATCCCGGCCAAGACGCTCGGTCTGCAACTCGATCGCTGGGCCGACGGGGGCATTCACGAGGACATCGACATCGTGAATTACGGCGCCAACACCGTGCGCTTCAATCTGGAGCTGCTGGTGCGATCGGATTTCACCGACGTGTTCGAGGTGAAATCCGGCAAGATCATCCGCCGCGGCCGCATCCAGACCGATTGGGACGAGACCGAGCAATGTCTGCGCAATACCTATCGCAATCAGGATTTCCTGCGCGCGGTGAGCATCACCGCCGAGGCGGACAGCCCGGCAGTGTATGCCAATGGCCGGCTGAGCTTCGACGTGACGCTGGCGCGCGGCGAGCGCTGGCATGCCTGCCTGTTATACGCGCTGCGCGACAATGACGAGCTGATCCCGGCCCCCGAGGGCCGTGATGCCCGCGCCGAGGATTCCCGCGCCGCGCAGAGCCTGCACGCCTGGCAGGAAGCATCGCTGTGGCTGCGCAGCTCCAACGAGGAGTTCTACCGGCTGTTCCGCCAGGCGGTGGACGATCTCGCCTCGCTGCGCCTGCCGATCGACGGACATGTGGTGCCGGCGGCGGGGTTGCCTTGGTTTCTCGTGCTGTTCGGCCGCGACAGCCTGATCGTGTCGTTGCAGACGCTGCCGGTGACGCCGCAATTCGCGCATGGCACGCTGGCGGTGCTGGGCGCACGCCAGTCGCAGGGGACCGACGATTACCGCGATGCCGAGCCGGGCAAGATCCTGCACGAGCTGCGCCGGGGCGAACTCGCACATTTCAACCTGATTCCGCACACGCCGTATTTCGGCACGGCGGATGCCACACCGCTGTATTTGATGCTGCTACACGAGACCTGGCGGTGGACCGGCGATCAAGCGCTGATCGAGCAGCACATGGAGGTGGCCGAAGGCTGCCTGTCCTGGATCGACAATTATGGCGATCGCGACGGCGACGGCTTCCAGGAGTACCAGACGCGCTCGAGGCTCGGTTACGAGAATGTCGCGTGGAAGGATTCCGGGGATGCGGTGCTGTATCCCGACGGCACCATGGTGAAAGGCCCCAAGGCGCTGTGCGAGTTGCAGGCCTATGTGTATGGCGGCTGGACCGGGATGGCGGAGATCTACGACGCGCTGGGCAAGCCGGAGCGGGCCGCGCAGCTGCGCGAGAAGGCGGCGGCGCTGTTCGAGCGCTTCAACGGGGCGTTCTGGAACGAGGAACTCGGCTTCTATGCCTACGGGCTGGACGGCGACAAGAAGCAGGTGCTCTCCGTCGCCTCCAATGTCGGGCATTGCCTGTGGACCGGGCTGATCCGCCCGGACCGTGCGCAGCGCGTGGTGGAACGGCTGATGGCGCCGGACATGTTCAGCGGCTGGGGCATCCGCACCCTGTCGGACCAGCATGTCGCGTTCAACCCGATCTCGTATCACAACGGATCGGTCTGGCCGCATGATAACGGGCTGATCGCGCGCGGCTTCAAGCGCTACGGCTTCGGGGCGGAGGCGTCCCGGGTGGCGCGTGCGGTGAGCGGTGCCGCGGCGTTTTTCGCCGGTCACCAGGTGCCCGAGCTATATGCCGGGCTGCAGCGCATGCACGAGGATTTCCCGGTGCAGTACCTGGGCGCGAACGTACCGCAGGCCTGGGCGGCGGGCTCGGCTTTCTCGTTTTTGCAGGCGGTACTGGGGCTGGAGCCGGATGCGGCGAACGATGTGCTGAACGTGATGCCGGAATTGCCCCACTGGCTGCCGGACGTGACGCTGAAGGGGCTGAAGATGGGCCGCCACCGCTTCGACATCCGGTTCTGGCACGAAGGGTCCGAATCGCTGTTCGAGGTGCTGGAGGGCGATCCCTGCGCGGTGCGGCTTGCGGCGCCCCCGACGCCTGGGCTGATGCCGAGCGACGCTTCGGTTTGAGGCGGGCGCGCCGCGCTGTCCCAAGATCGGCTACAGCGTGATGCCTTCTGGCACGCGAACCCATCATGCTATAGCTCTTTGTTTTTACGAGTAATTTTATGGCCAGGTGATTCCACCTAAAGCCATATTGCCCTAGCCCCACAGTGCGGCGGCATCGTTGCCGTCGCACCGTGGGAAGGCCCAGGAAACTTGCCGAAGCGTCTCGGGCAGGCGCAGATCCGTGCGCGTTCCTTGCGCCGCGGCCGAGACGGACGCCCATTTCTCCCAGCTTGCCAGACGCTCATCGTACATCTTGCGCACCATCAGGAGGGCTGTCGCGCCCAGCAGGATACGCAGTGGAGGCTCTGTGTCGTCCACCACTTTAAAGATCGCGTCGGATGTTGCCTGAGGATCACCCATGCTTTCAGAGGCAAATGCCGCGAAGAGCTGTTCCTTGATCGGATTATAGGCGGGGATGGGCAATGAAGTCCGGATGGAGCTTGGGTCGGCAAAATCCGTGGCATAGCCGCCCGGCTCGAGCAGTGTGACTTTGATGCCGAAGGCCGACACCTCCTGCGATGGCGCGTCCATCAGCCCTTCCAGTCCCCATTTGGAGGCGTGATACATGCCCACGGTGGGACACGCCCCCACGCCGCCGATGCTGGAGACGGCCAGAACATGGCCGAATTTCTGCGCCCGCAGGATCGGCAGCGCTGCCTGCGTCACCCATAGCGCACCGAACAGATTGGTCTCGATCTGAGCACGCGCCTCGGCCTCGCTAAGCTCCTCGACGGCACCGAACTGGCGATAGCCGGCATTGTTGAGGACAACATCGAGCCGCCCGAATGCATCCTTTGCTTTCGCCACGGCGGCGAAGGCTGCGGCGCGGTCGGTGACATCCAGTGCCAGCGGCAGGACTGACCGCCCATATAATGTGACAAGCGGTTGCAGCACCGCTGGATTGCGCGCTGTCGCGACCACCTTGTCTCCGCGCATTAGCGCCGCCTCTGTCCAGACCCGGCCAAAGCCGCGGGATGAACCTGTGATGAACCACACTTTTCCGTCGGACATGATCACTCTCCTTCTCGGGCAATCTGACGTTATGACAATCGTTGACAATCCGTCAGGGCTGTGACGAGATGACATTCCACGTAGGAATGTCAAGTTAGGCGGTATGAACGAATCGACGACACCCAAGTCAAAGCGACAGCGCGCCGTTGAGGCGGGCGCTCGCGTTTTCCTGCGCTTCGGCTTCGCGCGGGCGACCATGGGCGACATCGCGAAGGCGGCCGGCATGTCGCGGCCGGCGCTCTATTTGATCTTTTGCAGCAAGGAGGAGGTGTTCGAGGCCGTTGTCGCCCAATGGATCGAAGATAGCCTGGCACGGATCGCCGCCGGCCTCGCCGCCCACGCCACACTCGGTGAGAAACTCCGCTTCGCCTGCGAGATTTGGTGCGCGGAGGGACTGGAACGGGCTCTTGCCAATCCGGACGTGTGCGACATGTCCGGGCTGCCCGCCGTTCGGAAAAGCTACGCGCGCTTCGAAGCCTGCCTGACCGCAATCCTCCAGGAGGCGGCCGAACGGTCGGGCCTCGGCGTCACGGCAGCGGACTTAGCGCGGGTCATCGTCTCCGCCATGCAGGGCCTCAAACAGACCGCCCAGAGCGCCGAGGAGATGCGGCACCTGATCGCAGTCCAGATCTTGGCAATCGAAGGCGCCTTGGGGGTTTGTCTTCGAACGGTCAGGGAAACCCACTGATACCGCACGATTTCCTTGTTATGAATGCCCGAAAAAAGGTATTGTCGCAGCCACGAGACCAGTCGTCTAAAAAATAATAACTGCGGCAGGGAGAGGGAACGCCATGGCTGTCATCCCGATGCACGGACAGTTGACCGATGCTCAGCACAGCGCGCAGCTGCGCAAGGCGGTGATTGCCGCCACCATCGGCACGACCATCGAGTGGTACGATTTTTTCATCTATGGCACCGCTGCCGGGCTGATATTTCCGAAAATCTTCTTTCCCAACGAAGACCCGCTGACCGGGACGCTGGCATCGTTCGGCACCTATTTCGTCGGCTTCATCGGGCGCCCGATCGGGGCCGCAATCTTCGGGCATTATGGCGACCGCATCGGCCGCAAGGCGACCCTGATCGCCACATTGCTGGTGATGGGCATTGCCACGGTGCTCGTCGCCTTCGTGCCGGGCTATGCCTCAATCGGCATCTGGGGGGCGGTGATTTTGACCGTTTTGCGCATGCTGCAAGGTATCGGCGTTGGCGGCGAATGGGGCGGATCGGTGCTGATTGCGATGGAATGGGCACGCGGCCATGGCAGCCGCGGGCTGGTTGCCTCATGGCCGCAATTCGGCGTGCCGTCGGGCCTGTTCCTGTCGAATCTGGTGATACTGGCGATCAGTGCCTGGTCCGGCGCCGATTTCGCGACCTGGGGCTGGCGTGTGCCATTCCTGCTCAGCGTCGTGCTGATCGGCGTCGGGCTGTGGATACGGCTTGGCATTCTCGAGACTCCGGTCTTCCAGCAACTCCTCGAGAACAAGAAGGTCGAACGCACGCCGATTATCGAAGTAATCCGCAAACAGCCGCGCGAGATCTTGCTGTCCGCGTTCCTGCGCATGGCCGAGCAGGCGCCGTTCTACATCTTCACCGCCTTCGTGTTCGCCTATGGCGTCGGAACATTGAAGTTGTCGCGCGAACTGATCCTGGCCGCGGTGCTGGTGGCGTCGTGCGTGTCCTTCATCACTATCCCGCTGGCGGGCCATATCTCCGATCGGATCGGGCGGCGGAAGATGTACCTGATCGGCGCAGCAGCGACCGGATTATTCGGATTCCTTTATTTCGGCATGCTGGACACGGCGATTCCCTCGGCGGTGTTCATCGCGATCGTGCTGTCCCTCATTCCGCACGACATGATGTACGGCCCGCAGGCCGCGCTGATCGCCGAGGCGTTCACGCCGCGCCTGCGCTACAGCGGCGCGTCACTGGGTTATCAGCTTGCCTCGATCATCGCAGGGGGGCCGGCGCCGCTGATCGCGACCGCGCTGTTCGCCGCGTATCACACGGGATATGCCATCGCGATCTACATCGCCGCCTGCGCGGTGGTGAGTGTGGTTTCGGCGGCATTGATGCCGGATTACACCGGAAAGGATATTTCGGCGGAATATGACGAGGCCGCCTGACCGATGACCCCGCCGGCAATCGCGCCGGCTTGGTCTGGAGGATTTATTTCAGGGAGCCAATATCTGAGCGGGCGATTATTTGAGCTGGCAATTTTATTGCCTGGCCGATTGGGTCCCAGGCGATATTGCGCCGGAGCGTGATTGGCGCGGACGGATGCGCCGGTCACGCGCCGGTTTAGAGCATGATGACTTCTGACAGGCGAAGCCATCATGCTCTCCGTATTTGTTTTAGCGAGCAATTTTATGGCCCGGAGATTCCACCTAAAGCCATATTGCTTTAGCCCAGACGGATGGGCAGGAGCATGGGGACGCGCCGGCGATAGGCGCCATACGCCTCGGCCCCGAGTTGCTGCACCAGGAAGCGCTCCTCCAGGCTTGCCTTCAGCCAGAAGCCAAAGGTGATGATGCCAAGCCCGGCCAGCGAGATGGCCGTGCCGGCGGCGATGGCGGAGACGAGGCAGGCCTCGATCAGGCCGGTATAGATGGGATGGCGCACCAGCGCGGATGGGCCGGTATCGACGACATGGTGGTCCTGCTTGCGCGTGACGGTGCCTGACCACAGCCGCCCCAGATGCAACCTGGCCCACCAGGCGAACAGGAAGCCGGGAATGGTGAGGAACGCCAGCAATTGCGCGCCACGATAGCCCACATCCCACAGCCTGTCCGCGCGCCACTGGTGCCGGCCGCCAATGGTCAGCAGGATGAAGCCCAGCGTGGCGGCGCCGCGATAGAGCCAGATATCCCCCGGGGCCGGCTTGGCGACGGCGCGCGACGACCATGACGCCGCCACCACCCAGGATATGACCCAGCCGCCCCAAAACAGGTTGAACAGCACGTCCGGGCCTGGAAGCTGCATGGGGATAACACTCCAGCTAAGGCGCGAAGCCTCGACTGGATACCATATCACGATCGAAATCCAGGCCGGTTCGAACGCGTCGCGAGCCGGTCAGCGCTTGGAGAAATCGATGGCGGCGGCGAAACCCTGTTCCGTGCCGATGGCCAGATGGGTGCCGTCCGGGCTCCAGGCCAAAGCGGAGACGCGGCCGCGTCCGGTGCCGGTCACGGGCAGGATGCGCTGGGAGGCGATATCGGCCAGCACAACCAGCCCGTCGGAGAAGCCGGCGGCCACCGCCTCATGCATCGGGTGGCAGGCGAGCGTGGTGCACATCACGTTGTCGCCGCCAGCTAGCTCCGTGGGCGGTTTGCCCATCGGGCCGCCGCCGAAGAACGGCCACAGCACGACGGATTCGGCGCCTGAGGAGGCGAGCCATTTGCCGTTTTTGGTGAAGGACAGCGCGGTGGTCTTGGTAGGATAGCCGCTCATGCGCATGTGCTGGCCGTCGCTCAGCCGCCAGCCATGCAGCGCGTTCTCCTGCATGGCGGTCACCACGCTGTCGCCATCCGGGCTCATGGCGATGCCGGTATGGCTGCCCTTCCACTCCAGGCGGCGCGGATTATCGGTCTTGGAGGCGACGAACCAGATGCTGGCGCCGTTATAGTGGGAGGCGGCGATGCGCTTGCCCTTCGGATCGAACACCAGCCCGGTGACGCTGGAGGGATGTTCCAGCGATTTCAGCTTCTTGCCCGCCCCGTCGAACAGATGGACATGCTTGCCAACGCTGCAGGCGGCGAGCCTTGCCTTGCCGTCGGTGCAGCTCGCGACGTGATCGACCCATTTCATGCCATGGGCGGCGATGTCGGCGGTGCCTCCATCGGCGGCGATGCGGACGAACTTGCCGTCGTCGCCGCCGCTGATCCAGCCGTTCGGGGCGGCATCGTTGGCCAGCGCCAGGACGGCGCCGTCATGCGCGGCCACCCTGGTCCATTCGCGTGTGCCGGGGCGCAGCAGGCGCACGGTGCCGTCGCCCAGGCCGAAGGCGACGGCCGTCCCGGCCCGGTCGAAGCTGGCGGCGACCACGAAGGCGTCCAGATCGGTCTGGACGCCGCGTGTCTGCAGGATGTGGTCGGGCGAGATGGTCTGGCTCATCCTTTATGCGCTCTGACCCGTCTCGAGGATCTGGCAGGATTCGAAGCCGCGCCGGAGCTGGGGGCGGTTGAGGTTGCGGCCGATGAAGACGAGGCGGCTGACCCGGGGTTCGGCCGGCTTCCATGGCCCGATGAAGTCGCCGTCGGCGATCATGTGCACGGCCTGGAAGGCGAAGCGGCGATCCTCGCCGGCATAGGACAGGATGCCCTTGGTGCGCAGCAGATCCTGCCCTTTCTCGGATAGCAGCAGCCCAATCCAGGCGTTGAACCGCTCGGGGTCGAGCGGTGTGGCCGCCTCGAAGCTCATGCTGGCGATGTCGTCATTATGCTCGTGATCGTCGTCGGTCAGGAAATCCGGGCTGTGCGACAGCACGCGGTTCAGGTCGAAGGCGCCCTGGTCCAGCAATTCGGCGATCGGCACGTCGGATTTGGTGGCGCGGTGGATCTTGGCGAATTTGTTGATCCGGCGGATCTGGGCCTCGACGGCGTCCAGCTCACTGGGCGTCACCAGATCGGTCTTGTTCAGCACGATCACGTCGGCGAAGGCGATCTGGTCCTCGGCCTCGTGGCTGTCTTCCAGGCGTTGGGGCAGATGCTTGGCATCCACCACGGTCACGATGGCATCGAGGCGGGTCTTGGCGCGGACTTCGTCATCCACGAAGAAGGTTTGGGCGACGGGTGCGGGATTGGCCAGGCCGGTCGTCTCGATGATGATGCCGTCGAATTTGTCGCGCCGCTTCATCAGCCCGCCGACGATGCGGATCAGGTCGCCGCGCACAGTGCAGCAGATGCAGCCATTGTTCATTTCGAACACTTCCTCGTCGCTGTCCACGACGAGGTCGTTATCAACGCCAAGCTCGCCGAACTCGTTGATCACCACGGCGTATTTGCGGCCGTGATTCTCGCTCAGGATGCGGTTCAGCAGGGTGGTCTTGCCGGCGCCGAGATAGCCGGTCAGCACGGTCACTGGGACGAGATCGGGGTTGGGGGCCGAATCGGCCATGGCAGGTCTCCCGAAGGACGGCGGTTGAACGTTTCACCGCTATATAGGCCGGCCGGGCTTGCGCGACCATGCGCGCAGCACATCGCGGCGCAGCGCGTCCAGGGCGCCAGCAGCCACGGGCAGGTCGAACAGGCGGGCGCGGGCGCGGCCGGCCTCGCCCAGTGCCCGGCGGCGGGCGGCATCGCCGGCCAAAGCGCGGATGGCGGCGGCGAAGGCGGGGATGTCGGCGGGGTCGGTCACCAGCGCCGCCTCACCTACCACTTCGGGCAACGCCCCGTTGGGGGCGGTGATCAGCGCGGCGCCGGTGGCCATGGCTTCCAGCGCGGTCAGGCCGAATGGCTCGGGCCAGCGGCTGGGCACCGCCACGATGGCCGCGCGGGCCATGGCGGCGAGCACCGCATCGTGCGGGCGATAGCCGGCCATGGCCACGCCGGCGGCGGCCGCGCGCGGACGGATGGCGCGCAGAAAGGGAGTTTCCGGCGTGTCGGGGCCGAACCGGTCGGCGCCGATCATCTCCGCCCGCCAGCCCGGCAGGGCCGGCAAGGCGCGGGCGCAGGCACCCACGAACAGGTCCGCGCCCTTGTCCGCGACCACCCGGCCGGCGAATAATATGGTCTGTTCGCGAGGCTCGGGCGCCGCCGGAATGGCGCGCAGATCGAGGTTGTTCGGAAGCACCGCGGGGGGCGTAGCCTGGGCCGTAACGCCTTCCAGCAGCAGCCCGCGCAGGAAATCGGACACGGTGACCACCCGCGCGAGGCGGGATAGCAGCGTGGCGCGTTCGGCCGGCGTGCGGGCATGGCGCATGCCGCGCGGGTCGTTATGCAGGAACAGGCAGACCGGAATCCCGGGGAAGCGGTCCGCCAGGTACAGCGCCATGTCAGGCCGGTTATGCACCTCGATCAGGGCGGGCGGGGCGGCGCGTAGAAGCCGGGCGACCCCGGCCTCGTAGCGGCGCAGCGGATGCATCCGAAGCAGTGGCATGGGCGCGGCGCGGAAGGGAATGCCGGGGAAAGTCTCGGGCTGCGACGTGCCGATCACCCGCGTGTCGAAGGCGGTTCGGATGCCGGCTAGCCGATGCACCAGCAGGCCGATAGCACCCGCGCTATCCGGCGCGAATCGTTCGCGCGGCGGCAGGATGGCGGCGACGACGGGCAATGTAACGACGGGCAGCGTCATGCGGCGAACAGGATCGCGACGCCGCCCGCCTGCGCCAGCACGCCGCCAGGCACGGGGTGCGCGAGATCGGGCGGCAGGGCGGCGGCGGCAGTGTTCGCGTCGTCCGTGCGCAGCACGATCCCGGCGACGCAAGGCGGTTCGGGAATGTCCAGGCCAGGAAACGCGCCGGCGACCGTCTCCGGCGCGAGGACCCGCACGCTTCCATGTGCCAGGGGCAGCATATATCCGCCGGCCGGATCAGGCCGTACCGCCACGCCGGCCACGCGCGACAATCGCGCCGCCAGCGTGGCCGGCGCGGGCGCGGCCATCACCACGCATTCCAGCGCGGCGGCATGGTTGGGATGGGTCAGAAAACGCTCCTGCCAGACCAGTTCGGGCGTCAGATGCCGCAATAATTGCAGACGCGGATCGGCATCGACCAAAGGCAGGCGGATGAAGCGGGCGGGCGGCCCGTCCGTCGCGCGCGCGGAGGCGACGGGCTGCACTTGCAGGCCGGCGCGCGCCAGCCGCGCCGCCGCCGCCGCCTCGTCCGCGATGGCGAAGGTGACGATATGGATGCCGGCGTGATGCGCCAGGAACCGTGCCAAGGTGGCGCTCGGCCGCGACGGATCGATCGTGGCGATCAGCTCGATATAGCCCTGGCGCAGCATGGCGCAGCGATTGCCCGTGCCCGCCCCTTCGTGGCGGGCGAGCGGCGTGAGGGCGAAGCCCAGACGCTCCCATTCCACGCAAGCCGCCGCCATGTCGGGCGTGACCACGCCGACATGGTCCAGGGCCTCGGCAATGCTCACCCCGCCTGTGTTCACAGGGCGGTTTCGTAACGCTCGATGAACCAGTCGGAGGGTTCCTTGGCGGCCGCATCGTACCAGCCGGCCACCAGCGGATGCGCCCGCACCGCCGCGCAATATTCCTGGGAAGCAGTCGAAAGCGGCGGCCGATAGGTCAGCAGCCGGGCCACAAGGGGCGCATACATTGCATCCGCGTTGCCGAAATCCGCACCGAACAAATACGGGCCGCCGGCGCCGAAACGCGACCTTGTCTCCGCCCAGATAGCCTCGATCCGGGCGACATCGGCCAATGCGCCAGGGGTTTGCCCCGCGCCGGCGGCGCTGCGAAACAGGCTCATCGGCATGGCCATGCGCAATTCGCGGAAACCCGCATGCATCTCCGCCGCGATCGAGCGGGCATGGGGGCGCGCGGCCGGGGCGGCCGGCCATAATTGCGGGGCGATCTCGGCGCAATATTCGCAAATCGCGAGTGACTCCCATACCGCATTGCCGCGATGCTCCAGATACGGAACCATCCCGGCCGGCGTCGCCGCCTTGACCGCCGGCGTGGAGCCGCCCGCCAGCGGGATCAGCACCTCCTCCACATCCAGCCCGGCCAGCCGCACCGGCAGCCAGCCGCGCAGCGACCAGGACGAGTAACGGCGCGTGCCGATAAACAGGCGTCCATCCGGCATTGATCTCTCTCCTCTCTCACCCCGAACATTCCACGCGAGCGGCTTGCGGTGGAGTGCCGGACGCGCGACGCTAAAGCAACCCAGCCGGAGCCCCAAGATGAACGAGATCTCGCCGCGCCCGAACAACCTCGACGCCTTCTGGATGCCCTACACCGCCAACCGGGCGTTCAAAGCCACCCCGCGCCTGCTCGCCCGTGCCGAAGGCATGCTGTACCACAGCGCGGACGGGCATGAGGTGATCGACGGCACCGCCGGGCTGTGGTGCGTCAATGCCGGTCACGGAAGGCGGGAGATCACCGAGGCCATCCAGAAGCAGGCAGCGGTGATGGATTTCGCGCCGACCTTCCAGCTCGGCCACCCCATCGCCTTCCAGGCCGCCGCCCGGGTGGCGGAAATCACCCCGGAGGGGCTCGACCGGGTGTTCTTCACCAATTCCGGCTCGGAAAGTGCCGACACCGCCCTGAAGATCGCGCTGGCTTATCAGCGCGCGCGCGGCCAGGCGCAGCGTGTGCGGCTGGTGGGCCGGGAACGCGGCTACCACGGCGTGGGCTTCGGCGGCATGGCGGTGGGCGGCATTGGCGGCAACCGCAAGCAATTCGGCGCCATGCTGCCTTACGTGGACCACCTGCCCCACACCCATGCGCCCGAGCACAACGCCTTCAGCAAGGGCCAGCCCGCATGGGGCGCCCAGTTGGCCGATGCGTTGGCCGATCTGGTGGCGCTGCATGGCGACACCATCGCTGCCGTGATTGTGGAACCCCTGGCCGGTTCGACCGGCGTGCTGGTGCCGCCGGTGGGCTATCTGCAGCGGCTGCGCGAGCTTTGCGACAAGCACGGCATTCTGTTGATCTTTGACGAGGTGATCACCGGCTTCGGCCGCCTCGGCACGCCGTTCGGCGCGGAGCGGCTGGGGGTGGCACCCGACATCATGACCATGGCCAAGGGCCTGACCAACGCCGCGGTGCCGATGGGCGCCGTTGCCGTGCACGACAGGATCTACCGCGCCATCGTGGACGAAGCGCCGGCCGGCATCGAGCTGTTCCACGGCTATACCTATTCCGGCCACCCGCTGGCCGCCGCCGCCGCCATCGCCGCGATCGATCTGCACAAGAGCGAAGATCTGCCCGGCCGCGCCCGCGACATGTCGCCCTATTTCGAAGACGCGGCCCACAGCCTGAAGGGTTTGCCCAACGTCACCGACATCCGCAATCTCGGCCTGGTCGCCGGCATCGAACTTCAGCCGCGTCCCGGCAAGCCCACCGAACGCGCGACGAACATCTTCCATCGCTGCTTCGACGCCGGCGTGCTGATCCGCACGACGGGCGACATTATCGCCCTGTCGCCGCCACTTATTGTGGAGAAAACCCATGTGGACCGGATTTTCGGGACGGTGGCGGAGGCGATTCGGGCGGAGGCGGCGTAGGGAAGGATGAAGGCAAGGCCAGGAGCCTTCCCTCCAGTGCCATTCCAGCGGCGAAGCGCGCCGCTGGAACCTTGGGCACCTCCGCCCCCGGACCCCGGTCAAGCCCGCCACAGGCAAGCCGCTTGCTTGCCGCCAGCGGTAGCGGGGCCTTGACAATCCTGGACTCTCAGCTTGGCTGCAGCAAAAGCCCCCACGGGCTTCGCATATGTAGCATCGTTTACGGAATGAAAGTCACGTGTTAACGATCCTGTGAAGGGGCGGCGTGCAGGGATGCGACATGGCAGACGCGGAGGCTGATTGGGTGTTGCGGGTGCTCGGCATCCAAGTCCCGGCCATGGCGAGGGAGGCGGAGCGTATTGCGCCCACATGGATGGACGCCCGCTTTGCCTGGACCGATGCCAACGACGCAGTCGACGAACAGATCGGCACATTGCGTGAAGCCATCCTGGCCCGCGCAGATATTGAACCCGAGTACGGGCCGTTTCTGTCGCAGATCGCTGACAAAGGCCTAAATGCCATCACCGAGAACTACCGCGTGAAGCTGATGGCCGCTGTCATGGATGTGGGTACGGGGAGTGCAGTCGCCGTCAGCAAGTCGGGGCCGAAGGCGCTCGAGCAGATCACGGCGTTCCGCACGTTCATCGACGGCAGCGAGAAGATTGCGGTGTGCGACGCCAACCCGTTCGGCGTGAAGGTGGCAATCCGCGGTACTCTGGTCCCGGCGCTGGACGCAATGGCCTCAGCCCTGAAAGCCGCGCTCGCCGCCGCTCCATGAGGGCATGTGGTTTGTCCGACCCGTTCAGCACCACAGACGAGGCTTATCCATGCGTGTGACGCTAAGCCGCTTTGTCGCGGTGATGATAGGTGGCATCGTCGTGACCGATGCCCTAGTGGCGAAGCGGGAGCAGAAGGTCCAGGCCTCGATTACGGCGCTGCAGGCGCAGATCGCCCGGCTGACCGGGGCGGGGCTGCAAAGCACGGAACTCAACGATCAGCTTGCGGACCTGCAGACGCGATTCGCCGCTGCCCAGGCGGAGACGCAAAACAACTACAAGAACGGCCAACTGGACGAGCTGGAGCAGCCGGCCGCGGGCGCCGCTTCCGGCGCCGTGGCGCAGGTTGACACATTCCTGCAACAGGCTGCGCTGCGCGACAAGAACCTGGCTGAAGCAACGGCGGCCATCGCGCAGGCGGCCAAGGACAGCGCCAGGCTGAAGACGCCGGAGATCGTCTCCGCACTGGCGGAGACCCTCAAGGGACTGCGCACAGAGCAGGCCGCACCCGGCGCGATCACGGACGTTGCCCAGCTTGCCACGGCGGCCAAGGATCTTGCGAAGATCACGCAAAAAGCCAGAAGCATCACCGGGACCGTGATCCCGTCGCTTCAGGAGATCGCCGCGAATCTCACGGAATGCCAGCTTCGTGTCGAAGGCATCAAGGACAAGACGGCAAAGGACGACTGCCTGGCCGCCCTCGCAGCACTCCAGGCGAAGATCATCGAGAATGCGAAGGGCAAGAACGCCAAGGGGCCGTCAGGAATCAAACGCTCTGTCTCGATCATTGCAAGGTCGGAGTTTGTAGTTCCATTCGCCATGGAACGCGTCGCGGAACAAGTTGATGGCATCCCTCTCGCAGTCGGGGACCACGATCCACTTTGGGTAGGCGTTGGTGTCGAGTTCGCAGCGCACGGTGAGACCCGTGCACCCCTCGGTCGCAGGCGTAGACGCTTGAACTTATTGCGCGCCCAACGGATCAAGAAGGCATCAACCCGGCGCAATGTCCAGGCTAGTGCCGACTTGTAGAAGTGGCTGTAGTAGTTGATCCAACCGCGGATATAC
>DASXIW010000247.1:0-8289 GCA_036497785.1 Acetobacteraceae bacterium
CCACGGTGCCAGCGTGGTACTGCACCGTCGAGATATCGTAGGCGCGTTGCGCCGCCGCCACCGTCGCCGTCTCCTCGGTGAGTTGGTTGCCAGTCTGGTGGACTCCCGCCAGCCCATCCTCGACATTCGACAGCGCGGAGATGATCGACTTGCGATAGTCGTCCAGCAATTCGACATAGCGCGCCTTGCTGAATTCAAGCTGGCCCCTGAGCATCCCGCCCTCGAAGATGGGTTGGACAATGCCGCCCGCCAGCGCATAAATCGCGGAGGGCGGGGAGAACCCTGCCATCGCCAGGCTCTCCATGCCGCCCGACGCCGTAAGCGTGACGCTCGGAAGGAAATCAGCGCGCGCCACCTTGATATTGGCATTGGCGGAGATCAGCTCCGCCTCCGCTTCATAGACATCCGGGCGACGCTCCAACAAATCGGCCGGCAATCCCGGTGCGACGCATGGCATTGTCAGATTCAACAAGCTATCCGGCGCCAGCTTCACGCTCTCAGGCGTCTCGCCGAGCAGGATCGCGAGCGCGTCGATGGCCTGCGACAATTGCTGCCGCAGCGGTGGAATCGATGCGAGTAGCGCGTTCACCAAGGTCTCCTGTTGCGCGACATTGAGTGCCGACGCCGTACCGAATTGGACCTGGTCACGTATGCCACCGAGGATCTGCTCCGCGGCTGCCAAATTGTTCTGCGCGATCGCGATCCGGTCCTGAAGCGCCAAGGCCTGAAAATATGTCGCCGCCACACTGCTCACGGTCGCCAGCGCGATCACCTGTTCATCGTAGCGGTCGGCAATGGCGGTCTCCTTGGCGGCCTCCAACGCGGCGTGATTCTTTCCCCAGAAGTCGATCTCGTATGAGGCATTCACTCCGAGATCGAATTCGTTGAAGGTGATGAGCCTGTTGGTGGTGGTTGCGAGCATGCGCTGCGTGCTCGGGCCGGCAGTCGCACTGACTGACGGCAGCAGCGGGGCGCCGGCGATACGCGCCTGGGCATCGGCTTCCCTGATTCGCGCAACCGCGGCGGCAATATCGAAATTCTGGGCTTCGGCTTGCTGGATGAAGCCATCCAGCTGTGGCGAGCCAAAGCCACGCCACCAACCATCCGCCGGCCACAAAGCCTGCCCGGATGCGCCCATTTCACGCCATCCGGCAGGCAGCGGGACGACGGGACGGTGATAGTTTGGGCCAACGGCACAGCCGGATAGGAGCGTCGTGGTCACCACAACGCTCGCCGTCAACCACAGGCTTAGGCGCATCAAATTCCCCAGTCCCGAAACTCAGGCATCGAGATAGGGGCGCGAGGTTGAGCTTTGGAGGGCTTTTACCTTGCTACGGGATTACAGATTGCAGCACAGACAATCAGCTGGAACATTCCGGTGAATAGCCGTCACCGCACCCCAGCCACCATCGCAAACCCCGGATACCACCGCGCCACCGCCAGCCCACCCGTGGCGAACGACAGCAGCATAACCCCCGCCAACACCGCCGCCGAAACCCGATAGCCGGGCAGGGGCGACCGCTCCCGCCAACTCAACAACAGCAACGCCCAGCACGCTGCCCGGCTGCACGCCGCCGAAATGCGCCCCGTAATCCACGTGCAGCGCCGCCGCTCCATGCGCCACCGGAATCACGGAGGGAATCACCACCCGCGCCGCCTGGATCTGGATCTGCGTCTTCGCCCGTCCCGCCGGCATCCGGAAGCTCACGATGAACAGCGCCACCAGCATCGCCATGATCCCGCCGGATGCGCCCACCGAAACCCTGGTCGGCGTCGACAACATCAAGGACATGCCCGAACCCGCCAGCGCCCCCGCCGCGAAAATCACGAACATCCACACCCGCCCCAGCAGCCGCTCCAGCGCCCAACCCGCCAGTGCGAACGCAATGCAGTTCATCACCAGATGCGCCATGTTCGCGTGCAGCCACGGCGCGGTGAACAGCCGCCACCACTGCCCGGTGGAAACCAGCTTGCCGCTCAGCCCGCCCATGGCGACCAACGTGCGAATATTCGGCGCGTGCCCGGGCCCCTCCGGCCCAATCCCCAGCCGCTGCTCCAGCACGAAAACGTCGATAAACCCCGCCAGCATCGGCACCGTCAGCCACGGCGCCCGAAATCCCACCACCCCCATTGGCCGGTCCGGCGCCACAGACGGCAGCGCGGCCCAGGGATTCACGCTCACCGCCGCACGCCGGCGTTCCATCTCCTGCACGATGACGTCCAGCGGCACCACGAAGGAATTCGGGATCGAAAACAGCTTCTGCTTGCGGCCACCTTTCGGGTCGCGCATCACCGCGCGCGTCCAATACATCCGCCTGCGCTTGGAACTGGCGGTGGCGGGCAAGGAAAATGGCCCAAGATCCTCCCACCGCACCGCCTTCGCCCGGCACAAAGACCGTAACACCACGCCCGTCCGGTCAATCTCCAGCCTCGGCACGCCCCTGAGCACCATAATCAGGCACAACATCCCGATGCAGATGAGGAAACTGGCGGATCTCATCGGCCCGTTCTGCGGGGGTGCCGCCATCCCGACTCTGTGAAGATGCACCACGTTCAACACGCCGCGCCCCACGCCGCCGCCAACCCCAGCACCAGACAGATTGTGCCCACCGTCAGCAGCCTGCCCCGCCGCGGCTGGAATATCGCCTTGGTGTCCGCGCTCATGGCCGCCCCGGTTGTGTTTCTAACCAATATTCATAACGATACAACAACATCTCGTTAAGAAGCCGTATTGTGATTGGCGTTTGACTTTATACTCTCGCCCGGCCGGCGTCCCACCTATCCGAACAAATTCCCCTGCCGCTGCCGCGCCTTCCGCTGGTTCGGCCGAAACACCGCCGGCACCCGCGCGGTGGGCTGGAAGGGCGGCGGCTCGGCTTCGCCCGTCGCCTCGGCCACCAGCGTCTCCGCCTCCGCCAACAACGCGTCGTCGCCCTCGCCGTTGCGCACGCTCTCCTGCCCGATATCCAGCAACACCGGGACCGCCAGCGGCGAGACGCGCGACAGCACCATATGACGTATCCGCCCCTTCACCCGGGCCAGCATCCCCGCGATCCGGTCCAGATCCGTCAGTCCTCCGGTCGCATCTCTGCGTGTCGCCCGCAGCAATATGTGGTCCGGCTGGTGGCGCCGCAGCACGTCGTACACAAGGTCGCTATTCACCGTCACTTGGCGGCGGTTCTTCTCCGCCCCGGGATGGTACCGCTCGATTAGCCCCGCGATCACCGCCACATTGCGAAATGTCCGCCGCAGCATGGAGCTTTCCGCCATCCACGCCTCAAGATCATCCCCCAGCATGTCCTGCTCGAACAGCCGCGCCACATCCAGCGGCTCGCGGGCACTCCACGTCGCCAGCACGTAATCGGTCGCGACAAACCCCAGCGGCTGAAACCCCGCCCGCTCCAGCCGGCGCGTCAGCAACATGCCCAAAGTCTGATGCGCGTTCCGCCCCTCGAAGCAATAGGCCACCAAGTACCAGCGGTCCCCGCGCGGAAACGTCTCCACCAGCAAGTCATTCCGCCCCGGCATGCGGGATCGCGATTTCTGCAAGGCGAGCCATTCCCGCACCGGCTCCGGAAACGCCCCCCATGTGGATGGGTCCTGCAACATCCCCCGCACCCGTGCGGCGAGGTTGGTGGTCATCGGCATCCGCCCACCCGCATAGGCCGGCACCATAGGGTCGCCTGTGCCCCCATCGGCCACCTCGCAAACATTCTCCCGCACGCGCAAAAAGCTCAGCAGCCGGCCGGCGAACATGAACGTGTCCCCCGGCGTCAGCATGTTCACAAAATACTCTTCCACCTCGCCCAGCGTTCCGCCGCCGCGCCCGCCATAGCGAACCTTCAGCACGGGCGCTTCCACGATGGTGCCGATATTCATCCTGTGCTGCCGCGCGATCCGCTCGCTGCGCACATGCACCCGCCCCTCGGAATCCCGGAACAGCTTGCGATATCGCTCATAGGCGGACAGCGCGTACCCGCCATCCTCCACAAACCGCACCACATCGTCGAAATCCGCCCGAGCGAGCCCCGCATAGGGCGTGGCCAGCCGAACCTCGTCGTACAGCGCATCCGGCAAAAACGGCCCCGCGCACGCTACCCCCAGCACATGCTGCGCCAATACATCCAACCCGCCCGCGCGCGGCGGATCGCCATCCAACTCGCCGGCCGCCACACCCAGAATCGCCGCCTCGCATTCCAAAACCTCGAACCGGTTCGCCGGCACCAAAATCGCCTTGGACGCCTCGTCCATCCGATGGTTTGCCCGCCCGACACGCTGCAATAATCGGGACACCCCCTTCGGCGCGCCCACCTGCAGCACCTGGTCGACGCCGCCCCAGTCGATGCCCAGATCCAGTGAACTCGTCGCCACCACAGCGCGCAGCTTCCCCTCCGCCATCGCGGCCTCGACCCGCTTGCGCTGCTCCATTTCAAGGCTGCCGTGATGGACCGCAATCGGCAGCGTCGCCTCGTTCAGCTTCCATAATTCCCGGAACAGCAATTCCGCCTGCGCCCGCGTATTGACGAACACGATGGTCATCCCCGCCTGCCGGATGCGGCTGAGGATCTCCGGCGCGCTGAACAACCCCATATGCCCGGACCAGGGCAGCCGCCCATCCGGCAGAATCATGCTTATCTCCGGCGCCGCCCCGCCCGAGACCTCGATGATCCGCACTTCGCGCGGCCCCACATAATCCGCCATCGCCTGCCGATGCGCGACCGTGGCCGACAACCCCACCCGCCGCGCCCCCGGCGCCAGCGCGCCCAGCCGCGCCAGCCCCAGCGCCAGCATGTCCCCGCGCTTGGTGCCGGCCAGCGCATGCACCTCGTCGATCACCACCCGCTCCAGCGTCGCGAACATGCGCGGCGCTTCCGGCAACGAAATCAGCAGCGCCAGACTCTCCGGCGTGGTCAAAAGCAGGTTGGGCGGGTTCTCTCGCTGTTTGCGACGCATTTCGCCACTGGTATCGCCGGAGCGGGTGCCGATGGTGATATCCAGCCCCAGTTCGCTCACCGGGCGCATCAGGTTGCGCGCGATATCGGCCGCCAGGGCTTTCAGCGGGGAGACGTATAAACTGTGGATTCCGGGTCTTGGAGAGGCGAAAAGTGCGATCAAAGATGGCAAAAACCCCGCCAGGGTTTTGCCCCCGCCAGTGGGTGCGATCAGCAGCGCGTCCTCGCCGGCCCGTGCGGCATCCAGCACCGCGAGTTGGTGCGCTCGCGGCGTCCAGCCCTGGCGGGCGAACCATCCGGCAAAAGGTTCCGGCAATGTTCCAGTCATTGCTGATACATAGGGGGTCTGGCGCAAAACGCTAACCCGGCCCACATCCATCCGATGCCGCATCCAAAAACATGGCTGAAACCCGTAGGCTCCGGCTTGTTTTGCGAGCCCGGCAATTTCTTCATCGACCCCATCCGCCCGGTCGATCGCGCCATCATCACCCACGCCCATTCCGACCATGCCCGCCCCGGCCACCGTGCCGTGCTGGCAAGCCAGGAGACGCTGGCATTGATGATGGCGCGTATGGGCGAGGGCATGGCGGGCGAGAGCCAGCGTGCGCTGTCCTGGGGCGAACGCTTGCGAATCAACGATGTAACGGTTTGGCTGGAACCCGCCGGTCATGTACTGGGCAGCGCGCAGGTGGTCGTTGAATGGCAGGGCACCCGCGTCGTCGCCAGCGGCGACTACAAGCGCCGGCCGGACCCGACCTGTGCGGCCTTCATTCCGGTGCCCTGCGACGTGTTCATCACCGAGGCCACCTTCGCCCTCCCGGTCTTCCGCCATCCACCGGCAGAGAATGAAATCGCCCGGCTGCTCGACAGCGTCGCCCTGTTTCCGGATCGCACCCATGTGGTTGGCTGTTATTCTCTCGGAAAGACACAGCGTCTGATCGCCCTGCTGCGTGAGGCCGGCTGGGACGGGCCGATCTGGTTGCATGGCGCGCTCACCGCCATGTGTCGGGTGTACGAGGAGCTCGGCGTCGCCCTTGGCGATTTGCGCCCTGCCACCGTGGCGGCGAAAGCCAATCTTGTGGGGCAGATCGTGCTGGCGCCGCCAAGCGCCGTGGCCGATCGCTGGGCGCGGCGATTGGCCGATCCCGTGGTGTGCATGGCGTCCGGCTGGATGCGCGTGCGCCAGCGGGCCAGGCAGGGTGGGGTGGAGCTGCCGCTGGTCATTTCCGACCATGCCGATTGGGACGAACTGAACGCCACGCTGGAGGAGGTCGGCGCGCCGGAGGTGTGGGTGACGCATGGGCGGGAGGAGGCGTTGATCCATGAGGCCGCCAAGCACGGTATAGCCGGGCGCGCCTTGCGGCTGGTGGGCTACAGCGACGAAGGGGAGGCGGAGGCATGATCGCCTTTGCGGAGCTGCTGGAACGGCTGGTGTTCACCCCCGGGCGCAACGCCAAGATCGCCCTGCTGCGCCGCTATTTCGCGACCCAGCCGGACCCCGATCGCGGCCTGGGGCTGGCCGCCGTTACCGGCGAGCTGTCTTTCGCCACAGCCAAGCCGGGGCTGATCCGCGCGCTGGGCGCTACGCACAGCGATCCCGTGCTGTTCGACCTGTCCTATGACTATGTCGGCGACCTCGCCGAGACCGTGGCGCTGATCTGGTCGCCGCGTCCGACCCATGCGGCGCCGCCTTTGCTTTCCGAGGTGGTGGACACGCTGAACACGGCGCCGAAGGCCGAACTGCCCGGCATCGTCGCGGGCTGGCTCGATGCTAGTGACGCCTCGGTGCGGCTGGCGCTGCTCAAGCTGATCACCGGCGGCCTGCGCGTCGGCGCCTCCGCGCGGATCGCGAAGATCGCGCTGGCGGAGATCAGCGAAGGCCGGATCGCGCCGGACGATATCGAGGAAGTCTGGCACGGCCTCGCGCCGCCTTATGGGCCGTTATTCACCTGGATCGAGGATCGGGGGCCGCGCCCCGATCCCAGCAACGCGCCGGTGTTTCGGCCGCCCATGCTGGCGCATCCGCTGGAGACGCCGGATCTCGCCGCACTCGATCCGGCGGCGATGCGCGCGGAATGGAAATGGGACGGCATCCGCGTGCAGCTTGTCGCGACATCGGGCGGAAGGCGGCTTTACTCGCGCAGCGCGGACGATATCTCCGGCGCGTTTCCGGAAATCATTGACGCCATGGATTTCCAGGCCGTGCTGGATGGCGAGCTGCTGGTGATGCGGGACGGGCAGGCGGCGCCGTTCGCCGATCTGCAGCAGCGGCTGAACCGCAAGACGGTCGGCGCGAAGATGATGAAGGACTACCCCGTGGGCGTCCGGCTGTATGACATGCTGTTCGAGGGCGACGAGGATATCCGCGCGCTGCCCTTCGACGCGCGCCGCAAGCGGCTGGAGGCGTGGTTCGCGCGCATGGCCCCGCCGCGGATGGACCTGTCCGGGCTGATCCCTTTCGACAATATCGCCGCCTTATCCGCGATCAGAGATAGCGCGCGGGCGGCGACGATCGAGGGGCTGATGTTGAAGCGCGGCGATTCCCCTTATGTGCCCGGGCGGCCCAGGGGGTTGTGGTGGAAATGGAAGCGCGATCCGCTGACCGTGGACGCCGTGCTGATGTACGCCCAGCGCGGCCACGGCAAGCGCAGCAGCTACTACTCCGACTATACTTTCGGGTTGTGGCGCGAGGATGGGGAGCTGGTGCCGGTGGGCAAGGCCTATTTCGGCTTCACCGATGAGGAACTGGCCTTCCTGGATCGCTGGGTGCGCAACCACACCACGGCGCGGTTCGGCCCGGTGCGGGAGGTGGAGAAGGCGCTGGTGCTGGAAGTGGCCTTCGATGCCGCCCAGCTTTCCACGCGCCACAAATCCGGCGTCGCCATGCGCTTTCCCCGGATTGCCCGAATCCGTACCGACAAGCCCGCCGCCGAGGCCGACAGGCTGGACACGCTCATGCGGCTGGTGGAGAAGGATTCGACATCCAAATCGTTCCGCAGCGCTCAGGATTGACTTTCCAGCAGGATTGCCTTCACGCCGGGAAATTGAATAGCGTTTCGCGGGCGCGGAGCCGGCCGCCTCCGGAGGGTTGCGGTCAGGCATAATATTCCGGCTCGTTTTTGCCCCTTGCCCTGTCGGCGGTCTGTGCCAAACAGGTTCGCAATATGGGAGCGACGCCAGTCCCCCCGGGCTGGGAACAGGGGGCCGGGAACAGAGGACAGCAATGCTTGACAGGGATCCGCATATGGTGGACGGGGCGTCGTTCGGTCCGTTTCGCTTGTCCGTGGCGGAAAGGCTTCTTGAGAAGGATGGTGTCCCGCTCAACCTCGGCGGCCGC
>DASXIW010000248.1:0-1982 GCA_036497785.1 Acetobacteraceae bacterium
GCGGCCGCGTTCTCGATGAATTGCGCGCCAGAGTGAGCACATAGGTCACGTCAGCCCGCCTGGGTTCGATTTTCGGAATCCAAGAAACTGAACATAAGATGAAGAACCGCAATCGTCCGGCAAACGCTTTGATCGTCGCCGGCCCCACCGCCAGCGGCAAGTCGGCACTGGCGCTGGAACTCGCCGACCGCCTCCGCGGCACGATCATCAACGCCGACGCCATGCAGGTGTATCGGGAACTGCGCATCCTCACCGCGCGGCCGACCGCCGCCGACACAGCCAGCGTGCCACACGTCATGTATGGCGTGCGCCCAGCCGCTGAACCGGGCAGTGTGGCGTGGTGGCGCGAGACGGCACTGGCGGAGATGGCGGCGGCGCGGGGGGCGGGGCGGCTGCCTATCCTCACCGGCGGGAGCGGGCTCTATTTCGCCTCGCTGACCGAGGGGCTGGCGGACATCCCCGATCCCGGGCCGGCCGTGCGGACAGCGGCACGAACCCTGCTGAAGGAGATCGGGCCGGCGGCACTCCATGCACGCCTTGCCGAAGTGGATCCGGCTACGGCAGCACGGCTGCGGCCGACCGACAGCCAGCGTGTGGCGCGCGCCTGGGAGGTGTATCAGGGCACCGGCACGGGGCTCGCCGTCTGGCAGGCGCGGACGGCGCAACCCTCGCCGTGGCGATTCGCCGCCATCCTGCTGGATCCGCCACGAACCGAACTGCGCCCGGCAATCTCGGCGCGCTTCGATGCCATGCTGCGGGAGGGCGCGCTGGACGAGGCGCGGGCACTGCTTGCATTGCAACTGGACCCCGCGTTACCGGCGATGCGGGCGCACGGCGTGCCGGAACTCTCCGCCCATCTGCGCGGCGAGATCACGCTGGAGGAAGCCAGGCGCCGCGTCGAACTGGTGACCGGCCAGTACACCAAACGCCAGGCGACCTGGTTCCGCCACCACCAGCTGGCCGATCCCGCACGCTCGCATATGATCCATGCGCGATTCGCAGTCTGGGAGCAATTTTCGGAAAGAAACTGCCCCCGATTATTGTCATTTCTGGAAAGCATGGCTTGACGCACCGCACCATGCGGCCTATCGCTGCGCCCCACGATCTTTCCCGGAGCCACGCCATGTCGGCCGAACACAGCCTGTCCGGAGCAGAAGTCCTCCTCCGCGCCCTGAAGGACCAGGGCGTGGAGGTGATCTTCGGCTATCCCGGCGGCGCCGTCCTCCCGATCTACGACGCCATCTTCCAGCAGAACGCCATCCGCCACATCCTGGTCCGCCAGGAAGGCGGCGCGGTGCACGCCGCCGAGGGCTATGCCCGCAGCACCGGCAAAGTTGGCGTGGTGTTGGTGACCAGCGGCCCCGGCGCCACCAACGCGGTGACCGGGCTGGTCGATGCGCTGATGGATTCTATTCCGGTGGTCTGCCTGACCGGCCAGGTGCCGACGCACCTGATCGGCAACGACGCCTTCCAGGAGGCGGACACCACCGGCATCACCCGCCCGGCGACCAAGCACAACTACCTGGTGAAGCGGGCCTAGGACCTGGCGCGCGTGGTGCACGAGGCGTTCTATGTGGCCCGCTCCGGCCGCCCGGGCCCCGTGGTGGTCGACCTGCCGAAGGACATCGTGATCGGCAAGGCGCCCTACGCGCCGCCGGCAGCGGCACACCCCAGCTATCGCCCGCAGACCGAGCCAGACCCTGGCCAGATCGCCAAGGCGATCGCTCTGCTGAAGTCGGAGAATCGGCCGATGTTGTACACCGGCGGCGGCGTGATCAACGCCGGGCCGGCGGCATCAGCGGCACTGACCCGGTTTGTCCGCATGACCGGCTTTCCGATCACCAGCACGCTGATGGGGCTTTGCGCGTTTCCAGCGTCCGATCCGCAGTTCCTCGGCATGCTGGGCATGCACGGCACGTATGAGGCGAACCTTGCGATGCATGGTTGCGACGTGCTGCTGGCGATCGGGGCGCGGTTCGATG
>DASXIW010000249.1:0-12820 GCA_036497785.1 Acetobacteraceae bacterium
CGCAAAGGGGCAGAAGCCCCTTTGATCCCATTACCGTCTCACCTGCATCGCCTTCCTTGCCTTGCGCCGCAGGCAATCAACTGCGCGACGCAGCCCGAGCGCTGTGCCGTCGCCAGGAATTTTGGGGCTTCGCCGCTCCCCAGATCGAGAGCGCGGAATGTCGCCCGAAGGCCGAACCCGCAGCCACGCCAAGTAACGGGATCAAAGGGGCTTCTGCCCCTTTGCGGGTCCGGGCAGAGCCCGGCCTTTACGCCGTAACCGCCCGCAACCAGACCGCCGCGTCATCCACGGCCACGCGCGCCTTCGCCACAGCGCCGACCAGCCGCACGAAGCCGTGCAGCACGCCGGAATAGGACTTCAGCGTCACATCCACCCCAGCCGCGCGCAGCCTTTCGGCCATGACCTCGCTCTCGGAGCGCAGCACGTCCATCTCCGCCAACTGCAACAGGGTCGGTGGAAGTCCCGCGAGATCGGCCCGCAACGGCGCGGCCAGCGGGTTCAGCCGGTCGGCGGCGTCGCGGGCATACAGATCCCAGAACACGTGCATCGCGGCGCCCGTCATGCCAAAGCCCTCGGCATATTGCCGATAGCTCGGCCGGGTGAAATCGCAGTCCACCACCGGATATAGCGGCAGAATACCCCGCAGCGCCGGCCCGCCCATGTCGCGCAGCACAAGGGCCGTGGCAATCGCCAGGTTCCCGCCGGCCGAATCCCCACCCAGCACGATGCGCCCGGCATCGATGCCCCAATCCAGCCCGGCGAGCTGCCGCACCACCGAGACGCACTCGAACAGCGCCTTCGGAAACTTCGCCTCAGGCGCCAACGCATAATCGACGCTGACCACCGCCATCTCAGCCGCCAGAGCGTATTCCCGCGCCAGACCGTCATGCGTGTCGATGGAATGCAGCACCCAGCCGCCGCCATGAAACCAGACCAGCACGGGCAGTTTGCGATCGGTACGGGGCCGATGCACCCGGCATTGCACGCGGCGCCCCTGCGCCAGGATCCAATAATCCCGCGTCTCCGCCATGACCGGTTCGGGCTTCACCCAGGCCATCGCAAGGCGCTCGCTGATCGCGCGGCACGCATCGAACGGCTCGGCCATCACCGCCGCCGGCTCCAACGCCGCCGCCGCGTCCATGGCCTGATGCGCGGCCCGCATGTCCGCGTCCCAGCTATCGGTCATCTTGCCTCAAACGTCTCGACATGAAAGCCCGAGGGCCGGCCCCCGGGCTTTCTTGCTCTCAGCTTCCCGCCGAACGCTCAGCCTTGCACCGCCACATGCGTCTTGGGCGCATGGTGGCTCTTGGTGGCGGAAACCTTGGTCGTGGTCGGCTTGATCATCTTCTTCGCCGAAACCTTGGTAAGATGGGTGGGCTTCTTCTTGAGGCCGGTTGCGGCCTGCGCGCCGACAACCGACACGGCGAGAGCAGGCAGGGCAAGTCCGATGGACGCCAGCAGATTTCTACGGTTGAGGATCACGGCGACGCTCCGGGACACAGGGGTGATGGGTTAAGGCAGGAGACGAACAACGCGCCCTACCTAACTGAAAATTCTATCCTACTCTGTCGATTCGATTGCAAGAAGTTTCGCATCACGATAGCAGCCCAAGCGCCCGCAACTCGCGCTGCATCGCCGGCGGCAATGTCTCCTCGCCCTTGGCCCGTGCGCCGGCCACCAGATCAGGCGGTGCCGCATCCGGCTCCAGGTAGCGCCAGCCCTGAAACGGCTTGGTCGGCCGCCCGGCGACGGGCACCAGCTTCTTGTGCAGCAGAATCCCCGCGCAGGCCGAGCCGTCATCCCACTGATCCTCGATCACATCCAGCACGCGCTGGCGCACCAGCAGCGCCCCGGCGATCACCCAGTACAGCGAGCCACCATCGGCGATTTCCGCGGCCCGGCGCGGAAAATTGCGCGTGCGGTGGCGCAGCGGCGGCATCTCCTTCGCGCGCACGGCCTGCACTTCGCGCAGATGCGCGATATCGCGGATCCCGACGGCGAGTTTCATGATGTGCAGCATGGCGTATCGGCCGTCCCCGGCGGGGATGCAGGTCAGACGGGCGTCGGCCGGACCGGCGGCTTCACATCGGCCGGGATCGGGCAGACATAGGGATTGCCGTCGGTACGCTCAGCCAGATCGGCCTTGGCGCGGGCCACCAGCACCGGGTCGCGAATAGCGTCCACCGCCGTCGCCGCCATCACCTTGGCCACATGCACCATGCCCTTCTTGGCATGCGGCGTCTTGCCCTGGGCGGTCATCTGCCAGGAATGCAGCGGCGTGCCCACGGCCATGGTCGCGCCATCAGCCTGCACCAGCGGCACCACCCAGCTCACATCGCCCACATCGGTCGAGCACAGCAGCGGCTCGCCGCGCAGCCCCAGCGGATAGATACCGTCGGTCAGGGGCTCATCACGGCGGATCTTCAGCCCGGTGCGGCGATAGGGTGCCGCGATATCGTCCGACGCAAGCGTGGCGCGGATCTGCTCGGCCAGCGCGCGGTCCGCCGCGTCGAAGGGCGGCGGCCCGAGCCGCTCGAAATTATCCTGCATCGCCCGCTCCAACGGCCCATTGGCCATCAGGTTCGACACCGCGCTGATGATCTTGATGTCCACGCTCGTCTCGGTCATCAGCGCCGCACCCTGCGCGACTTTCTTCACCCGCTCCACCAGCGCCTGCATTTCGGCCAGGGTGCGGGCGCGGACGGCATAGCGCACGGCGGCCTTGGCCTGCACCACGTTGGGCGCCACACCGCCGCCATCCAGCATGGCGTAATGGATGCGTGCATCGCTGGGCATATGCTCGCGCATGTAGTTCACGCCCACATTCGTCAGCTCCACCGCATCCAGCGCCGACCGCCCGAGATGCGGCGTGGCCGCGGCGTGAGAGGCACGGCCGGTGAAGGTGAAATCGATGCGGATATTGGCCAGGCTCTGCGCGTCGTTCACGCCAGCAAAAGACATCGGATGCCAGGTGATGGCGATGTCCACGTCGTCGAACGCGCCCTCGCGCACCATGAAGCCCTTGGCCGCCCCACCCTCTTCCGCCGGACAACCGTAATAGCGCACCCGGCCGGGCAGACCGTTGGCGGCCAGCCAGTCCTTCACCGCCGTCGCGGCGAGCAACGAGGCGGAGCCGAGCAGGTTATGACCGCAGCCATGCCCCATGCCGTCGCCCGGTATCGGGCTGGGCGCGATCACCCCGGCTTCCTGGCTCAGCCCGGGCAGCGCGTCGTATTCGCCCAGAATGGCGATCACCGGGCCACCCTCGCCCGCCTCGCCCATCACCGCCGTCGGAATGCCGGCCAGTTCCTCGGTCACGCGGAAACCCTGCTCGCGCAGCACCGCCGCATGCTCGGCCACCGATTTGTATTCGTTATAGGCGATCTCGGGCATGCCCCAGACCCGGTCGCTCAGCGCCTCGAATATTTCCTTCTTCTCATCGACAAGCGTCCAGACCTGATCAGCGTTCTGCATTTTTTTTCCACCCCTTGCCGAGACGCCCCTCCCGGCGCGGGAGGGGGGAAGTCGTCGTCGTTTTCAGGCCGCCTTGGCCATTTCGCGAAGCACATATTGCAGGATGCCGCCGTGCCGGTAATAGGCAACCTCGTCGACGGTGTTCACGCCGCAGATCACCTGCACCGTGTCACTGCTGCCATCCGGCCGATGGATCACCACCGACACATCCATGCGCGGCGTCAGATTCTCCAGCCCCAGAATGTCCAGCGTCTCGCCGCCGGTCAGCCCTAGGCTCTTGCGGTCCATGCCCGGCTTGAAGATCAGCGGCATCACGCCCATCCCCACCAGGTTGGAGCGGTGGATGCGCTCGAAGCTCTCCACGATCACCGCCTTCACGCCCAGCAGGAACGTGCCCTTCGCCGCCCAGTCGCGCGACGAGCCCATGCCGTATTCCTTGCCGCCGAAGATCACCAACGGCACGCCTTCGGCCTTGTAGCGCATGGCCGTATCATAGATCGGCATCTGCTCGCCGGAGGGCAGGTGCTTGGTGTAGCCACCTTCCACCCCGGACAGCATTTCGTTCTTGATGCGGATATTGGCGAAGGTGCCGCGCATCATGATCTCGTGGTTGCCGCGCCGCGCGCCGTAGCTGTTGAAATCCTTCTGCAGGATCTGGCGCTCGCCCAGATACTCGCCGGCGGGCGACACCTTGCGGATATTGCCCGCCGGGCTGATGTGGTCGGTGGTGATGCTGTCGCCCAGCACCGCCAGGATGCGCGCCCCCTTGATGTCCCCAACCGGCTTCGGCTCCATGGTGATGCCGTCGAAATAGGGCGGGTTCTTCACATAGGTGGAGCCGTCGGACCAGCCATAGGTGGCGCTGTCGTCAGCCAACTTGATCGCCTGCCACTGCGCCGGCCCCTTGAACACCTCGCCATAGCGCTTGAGGAACTGGTCGCGCGACAGGCTGCCGCCGACCACATCGGCGATCTCCTTGTTGGAGGGCCAGATGTCCTTCAGATAAACCGGCTTGCCGTCCTTGGTGGTGCCGAGCGGCTGGGTCGCGATGTCCTTGGCCACCGTGCCGAACAACGCATAAGCCACCACCAGCGGCGGGCTGGCCAGATAGTTCGCCCGCGTGTTCGGGCTCACCCGCCCCTCGAAGTTGCGGTTGCCAGACAGCACGGCAGCGACCACCAGCTGGTTATCCTCGATCGCGTCGATCAACTCGTCGGATAGTGGGCCGGAATTGCCGATGCAGGTGGTGCAGCCATAACCCACGGTCTGGAACCCGATCGCATCCAGATCCGCCGTCAGCCCGGCCTTGTCCAGATACTCCGTCACCACCTGAGACCCGGGGGCCAGCGACGTCTTCACCCAGGGCTTCGGCGCCAGCCCCAGCGCGCGCGCCTTGCGCGCCACCAGCCCGGCGGCCACCATCACATAGGGGTTGGAGGTATTGGTGCAGCTGGTGATCGCCGCGATCATCACGTCGCCATGGGTGATCTCGTAATTGGTGTTGGCCACCTTCACGGATTTGGAGATCTCGCCAGCCGGCACGCTTTTGGCCAGATCGGCCTTGAAGCCGGCGGCCGTATCCTTCAGCAGCACCCGGTCCTGTGGCCGCTTCGGCCCGGCCACGCTGGGCTGCACCGTGGACAGGTCCAGCTCCAGCACATCGGTGAACACCGGCTCCGGCATGGAGGCGTCGTTCCACATGCCCTGCGCCTTGCAATAGGCCTCGACCATCGCAATCCGGTCATGGTCGCGCCCGGTCAGGCGCATATAGCTCAGCGTCACCTCGTCCACCGGGAAGAAGCCGCAGGTCGCACCGTATTCCGGCGCCATATTGGCGATGGTGGCACGATCGGCCAGCGCCATCTCGGACATGCCGGGCCCGAAGAACTCGACGAACTTGCCCACCACGCCATGCTTGCGCAGCATCTGCGTCACGGTCAGCACCAGATCGGTGGCGGTCGCCCCCTCCGGCAGCTTGCCGGTCACGCGGAAACCGACCACGTCGGGGATCAGCATGGCGATGGCCTGGCCCAGCATCGCGGCCTCGGCCTCGATGCCGCCCACGCCCCAGCCCAGCACGCCCATGCCGTTCACCATGGTGGTGTGGCTGTCCGTGCCGTACAGCGTGTCCGGATAGGCATAGGTCGTGCCGTTCACATCGGCCGTCCACACCGCCTGGGACAGATATTCCAGGTTCACCTGATGGCAGATGCCGGTGCCCGGCGGCACCACGCGGAAATCGTCGAACGCGGTCTGGCCCCAACGCAGGAACACATAGCGCTCGGCATTGCGTTCGAACTCCGTATCAACGTTCTTCTGCAGGCTGTCCTTGCTGCCGAACGAATCCACCTGCACAGAATGGTCGATCACCAGATCGACGGGGATCAGCGGGTTCACCCGCTCCGGCTTGCCGCCCAGTGCGAGGATGCCGTCGCGCATCGCCGCCAGATCCACCACCGCAGGCACGCCGGTGAAATCCTGCATCAGGATACGCGCGGGCTTGAACGGCACCTCCTTCGTGGAGGACGCGCGCTCCAGCCAACCGGCAACCGCCTTCGCGTCATCCACGGTGTAGGTGCGGCCATCCTCGAAGCGCAGCACATTCTCCAGCAGCACCTTCAGGCTGACCGGCAGGCGGGAAATGTCGCCCAGTTTCCGGGCTGCCTCGGGCAGGGAGAAATACGTGTAGCTGCGGCCCGCCACATCCAGCGTGCGGCGGGTCTTCAGGCTGTCCTGCCCGACTGATTTCATGAAAATATGCCTTCGTGTTGCGCCGCGCGCGGCTTCGGAGCATGTCCCGAAGGGCGGGCTGGCAAAGGTGGTTACCGGCGCACCGCTTAAACCATACAAGGCCGGGGTCGTCCACAGCCCGCCGGCCCGCTTTGCCACGGCGCGACGCCGCTGGCTGAACCGAGGGGAGACGTGCTGAGCGCGGTGGGGCTGGCGGCATTCCGGGGCGAGCGCCTGGTGTTCTCCGAGCTCGGATTCGCAGTGCCGGAAGGCGGCGCGCTGCTGCTCACCGGCCCGAACGGCGCCGGCAAATCAACCCTGCTGCGCGTGCTCGCCGGGCTTGGCCGCGCCGAGGCCGGACAGGTGCTGTGGCACGGCCAGGACGCGCTGGACGACCTCGCCGCCCATGCCGCCCGCATCGCCTATCTCGGCCATCTCGATGCGATCAAGCCCGGGCTGACAGCTTCCGAGAATCTGCGCTTCCGCGCAGCCCCGGGTGCCGTGGAAAGCGCACTGGACGCGGTCGGTCTCGCCAGCCTGGCCGACCTGCCCGCCCGCATGCTGTCCGCCGGCCAGAAGCGCCGCCTCGCCCTCGCCCGGCTGATAACGCGCGCGGCGCCGATCTGGCTGCTGGACGAACCCACGCTGGGAGTGGACGCCGCCTCCGTCGATCGATTCGCCGTCATGCTGGCCACCCATCGCGCCGCTGGTGGCGTGGTCGTCGCCGCCACCCATCTGCCGCTGCCCTTGCCCGATGCGGCGGAACTCCGCCTGTCCGGCATGCAAACGGCCGTTGCGGCATGAAGCTGTTCGGCGCCTTGCTGGCGCGTGAGCTGCGCCTGTCCCTGCGGCATGGCGGGGATACCGTAGCCGCATTGCTTTTTTTCCTGCTGGCCGGCTCGCTGTTCCCGCTGGCCATCGGCCCTGCGCCGGAAACACTCGGCCGACTCGCCCCCGGCATCGTCTGGGTTTGCGCCCTGCTCGCCGCCCTCCTCCCGCTGGACCGGCTATTCGGCGCGGAGCTGGAGGATGGCTCGCTCGATCAGCTCCTGCTCTGCGGCCTGCCCGCCCCGGCCATCGCGCTCGCCAAGGCCAGCGGCCACTGGCTGGTCACCGGCCTGCCCTTGCTGGTCGCCGCCTTCCCGCTCGCGGTCATGCTGCGCATGCCGGGCACGGCCATGCCCGCTCTGCTCACCGGCCTGCTGCCCGGCACTCTCGTTTTGTCCCTGCTCGGCAGCACCGGGGCCGCCATCGTTCTGGGCGCGCGGCGCGGCGGCGTGCTGCTGCCGCTGCTCGTGCTGCCACTCACCGCCCCGGTGCTGATCTTCGGCGTGGGCGCCACGGATGCTGCCTCAGGCGGGCTCAGCCCCCGCCCGCATCTGCTGCTCCTCGCCGCACTGCTCGTTGCCGCGCTGCCCCTCTGCCCCCTCGCCGCAGGAGCCGCCTTGCGCCATGCCGCCGAATAGCGCCGCCCTGCCGACCGACCGGGTGATGGCCGGCATCGGGCTGGGCGTGCTCGCCTACAGCCTGTTCTCGCTGCACGACGCCAGCAATAAATGGCTGGTGGCAAGCCTGCCGGTCTGGCAGGTGCTATTCTGCCGCAGCATCACGATCGTGCTTGGCTGCATCGCCGTGGGGCGCGGCAAGCTGCTCGCCCGCGCCCTCGAAACGCCGCTGAAGGGCCCGCTCGCCTTTCGTGGCGGCATCACCCTCGCCGCCTGGCTGTGCTATTACTCGGCGGCGCGCAGCCTGCCCCTCGCCCAGTTGCTGACGCTGTATTTCAGCTCCCCCCTCATGACCACGCTGCTCGCCATCCCGCTGCTCGGCGAAAAAATCACGCGCACACGCTGGATCTGCGTGGTCGTCGGCTTCGCCGGCACGCTGGTCGCCAGCAACCCGCTGGGCGTCCGCGCCAGCCTTGCCACGGCGCTCGTGCTCGTCGCGGCCGCCCTATGGGGTTACGGCGTCATCCTGATGCGCCAGATCGCCCGCCGCGAGCCCTCGCTGCTGCAAATGTTCTATCAGAACCTGGTTTACGTCATCGTCACCGGCGCCCTCTCCGCCGCCGACTGGACGACGCCGAACGGTCACCAGATCGTCCTGCTGCTCGCCGTCGGCGTGCTTGGCGGCCTCGGCCAGTTCTCCCTGTTCGAAGGCGCAAGGCTGGCCCCGGCCGCCGTCATGGCAACGGTGGAATACACGGCACTGCTCTGGGCGTTCGGCCTGGGCTACGCCATCTGGGGCGATATCCCATCCCCCGCCGTCTTCGCCGGCGCCGGACTTATTCTCCTCTCCGGTCTGCTGATGGTCGTCTCCGAACATCGCCGCGCCCGGACCAACCGCCGGGCGGTCCGGGTGTAGAGAATTTCCGCGTCAAATCGCCGCCCGCAACCTCTCCCACGCCGCCGCCGTCCCCGGCAGTCCCAGCCGCAGCCAGCGCGGCTGGCCCATGAAGCGGCGGGTCATGATCCCCTGCCGCCCCAACCGTTCATGCACATCGGCCGCCGCCTCGCCAGCATATAAGCGAAACAGCCGCGTACCCCCCACCAGCGCAAGACCGGCCCGTCCGGCGATCCCGTCCAATGCCGCGATGTCGCGATCCAGCCGCGCAACGGCAGCCCACCGCCACCCCGCATCCGCCAGCGCCGCACTACCAACGGCGATCGCCCCACCACTCACCGCCCAGGGCCCCAACGCCCGGCGCAGCCGGTCCGCGAGGCCGGGCGCGGCCAGCGCAAACCCCAGCCTTACACCCGCCAGCCCATAGGTCTTTCCGAACGACCGCAAAACCACGACGGAAGGGTGCGGCAAGAACGGCGCCAGGCTCAATCCCGGCTCCTCCAGATCGGCGAAGGCCTCGTCCACCACCAGCATCCCGCCACGCGCGCCCAGCGCGTCGGCCAGCCGGACCAGCACGGCCGGGTCATGCCGCAAGCCATCGGGATTATTTGGATTGCACAGCACCACACAGGCGGCAACGCCCCGCTCTGCGAGACCCCCGATCTCTGCCGGATCATATCCCGCATGGGTCCAGGCGGCGCGATGCTCGCCATAGGTGGGCGACACGATGGCCACCGACGCCACGCGCGGCAGCAGGAACGGCAACAGCCCGATCAGGATCTGCGTTCCGGGCGCGGCCACCACCATGGCGGTGTCCGCCACGCCATAGGCCCGTGCCGCCACGCGCTGCAATTCCGCCATCGCCGCCGCGTCGGGCAGCCGCGTCAAACAATCGGCGGGCAAGTCGGGCATCGGATAAGGCACCGGGTTGATGCCGGTGGACAGGTCCAGGAACGGCTCCGGCGCGCCCGGAAAGCGCCGGCGCATGGCCGAGACCATGCCGCCATGCGGCATATCCGGCCCTGCCATCCAGCCCGCCCCCATGTTACCCACCATTGTGTTAGCCGACGCTGCCTCAGCCATACCGGGAACTCCGCGCCATCATTGCCACCGGCCTCGCCATTCTCTGCGCCGCATTGCCGCTGGAAGTGCTGCTGGGTTACCCCGACGCCGCCTTCCGCGCCATCCGTCACCCCGTCATGTGGATCGGCGCACTGATCGCGGCACTGGATCGCGTGGCCAACCGCGAATCCTTATCCACCACCCAACGCCGCGCCACCGGCGTGGCGGCGCTGACAGTGCTGATCACCGTCCCCGTCGCGCTGGCCGCCCTCGCCCAATACACCCTGCTCGCCCTCTTGCCCCGCCCCCTGGCGCTGATCCTCCTCGCCATCGCCGCCAGCACCCTGCTCGCCCAGCGCAGCCTATGGCGACACGTCATGGCCGTGGCGGACGGCCTGCGCGATGGCGGCCTGTCCGGCGGCCGCGCGGCCGTCTCCCACATTGTCGGCCGCAACCCCGAAACGCTGGACGAGGCCGGCGTGGTCCGCGCCGCCATCGAGAGCCTCGCCGAGAATTTCTCCGACGGCGTGGTCGCCCCCGCCTTCTGGTGCGCCCTGCTCGGCCTGCCCGGCATCGTGCTCTACAAGGCGGTGAACACGGCGGATAGCATGATCGGCCACCGCACCCCCCGCCACGAAGCCTTTGGCTGGGCCGCCGCAAGGCTGGACGACGCGCTGAACCTCCCGGCCTCCCGCCTCTCCGCCCTGTGGCTGGTCCTCGCCGCCACCCTGCACCGCGCCGACGCCCAAGCCGCCATCCGCGCCATCCGCCACGACGCCGCGCGGCACCGCTCCCCCAATGCCGGCTGGCCCGAAGCCGCCATGGCCGGCGCCCTCGGCCTGCGTCTCGCCGGCCCGCGCATCTACGGCGCCACCCGCATCGACGATGCCTGGATGGGCGATGGCCGTCCCGAAGCCACCCCCCCGGATCTCCGCCGCGCTCTGTCCCTCTACCGCACAGCCTGCGCGCTACAGATCGCCGCCGTCGCGCTCGCCCTCATCGCGCGAGGCTGAGCAGCAAATCGATATCCATATGCGCCTCCAGATGCGTCGCCAGCCCATCCAGCACCGCCTCGATCTCCGCCTCATGCGCCCGCATCCCCGGCGCCGCCCCCATCCGCGCCAGAAACGCATCCCGCTGCCGGTCATCCCCGAACAGCCCATGCACATAGGTCCCGCTCACCAGCCCATCGGCGGACATCGCCCCATCCACCCGCCCATCGGCGAAGCGCAGCACCGGCCGCCTTGCATCCGCCCCCCTGGTCTCGCCCATATGCATCTCATACCCGCGAAACGCCGCCGCATCCGCCAGCGACACGCCGGTCACCTCCCGCAAATGCTTCGCCGGCCGCAATACCGTCTCCACTTCCAGCAACCCCAGCCCCGCCACCGCCCCCGCCGGTCCCTCGATGCCCTCCGGATCGGCAATCACCCGCCCCAGCATCTGATACCCGCCGCACAACCCCAGCACCCGTCCGCGGCGCCGCACATGCGCGGCAATGTCGATATCCCACCCCTCCGCCCGCAACGCCGCCAGATCGGCGATCGTCGCCTTCGACCCCGGCAAAATCACCAGATCGGCCACCGGCAACGCCATCCCGCCCGGCACCATCGTCAGCGCCACATCCGCCTCCGCCGCCAGTGGGTCCAGATCATCGAAATTCGCAATACGCGGCAGCACCGGCACCACAACCCGCAACCGGCCGCCCTCCCGCCGTCCCGCCGGCAGATCCATCGCATCCTCCGCTGGCAACCGCCCCGCCTTCTCGAAATGCGGCACCAACCCCACCGGCGCCCACCCGGTATGTCGTGCAATCGCCGCCATCCCATCGGCGAACAGCGACTTGTCTCCGCGCATCCGGTTCACCACGAACCCCTGCACCATCGCCGCATCCGCCGGATCGAGCACCACCCGCGTGCCCACCAGACTCGCAATCACCCCACCCCGATCGATATCGCCGATCACCACCACCGGCGTCCCGGTCGCCCGCGCAAACCCCATATTCGCAATGTCCCCCGCCCGAAGATTCACCTCGGACGCACTGCCCGCCCCCTCCACCAGCACAATCTCCGCCTCGCCGCACATCCGCGCGAAACTCTCCAGCACGAACGGCATCAACCCCGGCTTCATCGCCTGATACGCCCGCGCCGCCGCCGTGGCATAAACCCGCCCCTGCACCACCACCTGCGCCCCCGTCTCGCTCTGCGGCTTCAACAACACCGGATTCATGTGGACACTCGGCCGCACCCGCGCCGCCCGCGCCTGCAACGCCTGCGCCCGCCCAATCTCCCCGCCATCCGCCGTCACCGCCGCATTGTTGGACATGTTCTGCGGCTTGAACGGCCGCACCACCATGCCCCGCGACGTCAACGCCCGGCACAACCCCGCCACCAGCAGGGATTTCCCCACGCTGGAGCCGGTGCCTTGGAACATGATTGCCGGCATCAGAAGAAGGGCCAGGGCGCTGCCCTGGACCCGTTCAAGGCGGAGCCTTGAAAATCCGCTATTCTCTTGGCTGCGGCAACTTCCAGACCTCGACGGAGAAAGTGGCGAAGCCCCAAAACCTCCGCAGCCACGCCACGTTTCGCTGGATTGCCTGCGGCGCAAGCAAGTCCAGGATTGTCAAGGCACTGCCTTGACCGGGTCCAGGGCAGAGCCCTGGCCTTCCTTTTCATCTTAAAACTCAATCCCAGCCTGCGCCTTTACGCCCGCCGCGAAATGGTGCTTCACCACCGTCATCTCCGTCACCAGATCGGCCGCCTCGAGTATGCCCGCCCGCGCATTCCGCCCGGTCACCACCACATGCACCCCATCCGGCCGCGCCCGCAGCGCCGCGATCACCTCGGCCTCGTTCAGGTAATCGTAGCGCAGCGCGATATTCAGCTCGTCCAGCACCACCAGCGCCATTCCCGGCCGATGGATCAGCTCCACCGCCTTCGCCCAGGCCCGTTCGGCCGCCGCCATATCCCGCGCCCGGTCCTGCGTTTCCCAGGTGAACCCTTCGCCCATCGTGTGCCAGCTCACCAGGTCGCCAAACCGCTCCAGCACAGTCCGCTCGCCCGTGCCCCACGCCCCCTTGATGAACTGCACCACCCCGCACGGCCGGTTATGTCCGATCATCCGCAACAGCAGCCCGAACGCGGCTGTCGATTTCCCTTTGCCCGGCCCGGTATGAACGATCAGCAGCCCCTTCTCGATCTGCTTGGACGCCACT
>DASXIW010000250.1:0-1657 GCA_036497785.1 Acetobacteraceae bacterium
CGGGGCGGTCGAAGACCGGGAGGCGGACCCCACGATGAAGCCCATCCAGATAGCCCTTGCGCCCACGCGGAGCCGCCCCCTGAACATGTTCCTCGGCGTCGTTCTGGCGCTGATCTCGGTTTTGTTCATTTGCGCCCTCGCCACTTATCACACGTCCGATGCTTCGTGGAACACGTCGACCGATTCTACCGGCCCGGGTATGGTGGTCAACTGGGTTGGGCCCTTTGGGGCCTTCATCAGCGACCTGCTGCTGCAATGGATCGGGTTCACCGCTTTTCTGGTGCCGCTGTGGATGGGCAGCCTGGCCTGGGCCTGGGTGCGTTCGCGGCCTGGCACATCGGTGGTGCTGCGCGCCGTCGGCGCCGTCATGGCGCTGATGTTTGTGCCTGCACTGTTCGCCCTGCTGCCCTGGCATTGGCATTGGGCGCATGCCATTCCGGTTGAAGGCGTCATGGGCCGCCTGATCGCAGGCATGCTGGTCGCATATCTGAACATCCAGGGAGCGTGGATTGTAGCCAGCGTGCTCGCGCTGGCGGGTGTGTACTTCGCTTCGGCCATCAGCTTCTGGGCGCTGAAAGAGATGGCTGCCGATCGCTTGATCCAGTGGCAAGCTTTGCGGGACCGGTGGAGAAACTGGCGCGAGGACCGCGCCGACCGCAGGGCCGAGCGCGACGAGATACTTGACGAACAAAACAATCCGGGCCCCGCCCAGCGCATCTTCACGGGGGCGATCGGAACCGAAGCGGCCGCGGAGCCGGTTATGCAGCGGCCCCCGAGCCGCCTGGCCGCGCTGTTCGGGCGGCGCCATCGCGTGCCCGAGCCCGATCCGGTGGACCAGCCGGCATTCCAGCGCAGCGCCGCCCAGGCAACCGGGGACCAGATCCCGATTGGGCAAACACGGCGTGCGAGCATCTGGGAAAGCGGACCGGAGATCCCGGTTGCGGCGCGAGCGGAACAAACGACCAATCCGGCAGTAGTCCCGGTGCGCCAACAACCCCCGGTGACGCAACCAAGGCCTGTGACCACCATGCCGGCTGCGGCGGCGCCCATGCGCTCCGCGGCGGCGCAGGCATTCGCGGAAATGCGAGGCGGGCCAGCAGGATCCCAGGTTTCAGAATCGAGACCTGGGGCGCCCGGCTCGCTTGGGCCCTCGCCTAACCGGATGGAGCCGGCCCCGGAGATGCGGCCGGAGCCGGCGGCGACCATGCGAACCGACCCGCCCGCGCCGCAGCAGCCCACAGGAAACGGCATTGCCATTCATGAGCGCGCCGATGCCGATGTGCGCACCACGACCGTACCTCCGAAGCATGTGAGCGGATTCAAGCTCCCGCCCAGCACCCTGCTCAACGCCGGCGGCGGACCGCAGGCGATCCGCGAAGATGAATTGCGAGAAGAAGCCAAGGTGCTGGTGGAAAAATGCGGCGAGTTCGACGTGCGCGGCCAGGTGGTACAGATTAATCCTGGGCCGATGGTGACGACTTATGAGTTCAAGCCCGAGGCCGGGGTGAAGTATTCGCGCGTCACCGGGCTGGCCGACGACCTGTGCCTGGCCATGCGGGCCGAAAGCATTCTGATCGAGCGCATGGCCGGCAAAAGCACGGTGGGCATCCAGGTTCCGAACCACGAGCGCGAAACGATTCATCTGCGCGACGTGCTG
>DASXIW010000251.1:0-2981 GCA_036497785.1 Acetobacteraceae bacterium
CTCTGGACGAACCGCGGCAAAAGCGCCTCAATGCGGCTAACGCTCACCCAGCGGACGCAAAGGGCGAAGCATGGCAGGAAACGACGATATGGCGGCTACAAGGCGCGGCGTGTTGATCGGCGCCTCGCTGGCGGCGGCCGCACTGCCGGCAATGGCCGCGGAATCCTTCTGGACCGCTCGCTACGAAGCCAGGAAAGGCGATGTCGCGCTGGCGATGTACCGCAAGCGCCTGGCCGCCCCGCTCGCCGGCGAAACGAAACTGCCGGTGCTGTTCCTGGTCCACGGTTCCTCGATCTCGGCGCTCCCGAGTTTCGACCTGACAGTGCCCGGAGCGGGCGAATACTCGCTGATGAACGTGTTCGCCCGCTGGGGTTTCGATGTCTGGACCATGGACTTCGAGGGCTACGGCAAATCCACCGTCACCGCGGGCAATTCCGACATCGCCTCCGGTGTCGCCGACCTGCGGGCCGCGACGGCTATCGTCGAACGCGAGACCGGGCAGACGAAGTTTCATTTCATGGGCGAAAGTAGCGGGGCGATCCGCGCCGGTGCCTTCGCCGTGGCGGAACCCGCCCGCGTCGATCGCCTGGTGCTGGAGGCGTTCACTTACACCGGCAAAGGCTCGCCCACCCTGGCCAAACGCGGCGAGCAGACCGAGTTCTACCGCACCCACAACCGCCGCCCGCGCGGCGCGGACATGATCCGCAGCATCTTCACCCGCGACAAACCCGGCACCTCCGACCCGCGCGTGCCGGAGGCGATGGCCGCGGCCGAGATGCCCAACGGCGACAGCGTGCCGACCGGCACCTATCTCGACATGACCGCCAACCTGCCGCTGGTCGATCCCACCAAGGTGCGCTGCCCGGTGCTGATGGCGCGCGGTCAGTATGACGGGATCTCCACCGAGGAAGATCTGCTCGACTTCTTCATCAAGCTGCCCACGCCCGACAAGCAATATGCCGTCATCCCGGGCGCCGCGCACTCGGTCGCGATGGGCCTGGCGCGGGCCGGGCTGTGGCATGTGATGCACGCATTCCTCACCATGCCGGCGGCCTCCGCCACCGGATAGGCTACGGATTCCGCTCGGTTTTTCATGCACGGGGCAACGGCGATGGGCATTCGTATCCACAATCTGTATTGCGATGCGAACGGCGAATCGCACTGGCGCGATATCGTTGTGGATTGGGCGCAGGAAGGGCCTGAAGGAAAAACTTCCGCCCGTTTGCCCGCCACCGGCGTGATCTTCCGCCAGACCCAGGCGGAGCACGACCGCCCATGGCATCCCGCGCCGCGGCGGCAATACATCATCAACCTCGATGCCGGCGTCGAACTCACCGCCAGCGACGGCGTGGCCCGGATCATCGGCGCCGGCGAGGTGGTGCTGGTGGAAGACGTCACCGGCCGAGGCCATCTTTCCAAATCGGTCAACCAGCAGATGCGGCACTCCATCTTCGTGCCCGTCGAATAAGGAGGAAACGATGCGTATCCATAATATCTACGTTGACGACGCCGGCGAAACCCATTGGCGCGATATCGAGGTCCAATGGGTGGAAGAACGCAACGGCAGCAAACTATCGGCGCGCCTGCCGGCCAACGGGATCATCTTCCGTGAGACCGCAGGCAGCTACGATCTCGACTGGCATCCCGCGCCACGCCGGCAATATATCATCAATCTCGACGCCGGCGTGAAGATCACCGCCAGCGACGGCGAAGCCCGCGAGATCGGCGCCGGCGAGGTCATCCTGGTGGAGGACGTCCGCGGCAAGGGCCATCTGTCGCAGTCGATCGGCGGCAAGCTGCGGCACTCGATTTTCGTTCCTTTGGAGTAAGAACCCAAGGCGCTCACCCCTGCCGTTGCGAGGAGTCCCCCTGCCGTTGCCAAGAGTCTCCCCGCCGGTGCGAAGCGTCCCCCTGTCATTGCGAAGAGTCCCCCCGCCGATGCGAAGCGTCCCCCTGTCATTGCGAGAAGCGCAGCGACTTAGCAACCTCCCGCCAACCGCCGCGGCAGACCTTGCGAAAGCAACGATGGAGTCCACGCCCGCATGACCGCCCCCCGCATCGCCGTGCTCGGCTTCTCCATCGAGTGCAACCGCTTCGCCCCGATCGCCACCGAAGCGGATTTTCGCACCCGCACCCTGATCGGCGGCGACGCGCTGATCAGCGAAGCCCGCTCCGCCGCACCCCGCATGCTGGGCGAACTGCCAGGCTTCCTCGCCGCCATGGACGCGACCGGCGCCTGGGAACCGGTTCCCAGCCTGCTGGCCATGGCAGAACCGAACGGACCGGTGGATCACGCCTTCTTCGCCTGCCTGATGCGGCGCTGGGAAGCCGACCTGACCGAAGCCGGACCGCTCGACGGCGTCTATCTGGTCCTGCACGGCGCTGGCCTGACCACCGAGGACCACGACCCCGAGGGCACGATTCTCGCCCTCGTCCGCCGTATCGTCGGCCCACGGAAACCGATCGTTGCCACCTTCGACCTGCATGCCAACGTATCGGACGCCGACGTCGCGCCGCTGAACGGCTTCATCGGCTACCGCACCAACCCTCATCTCGACATGCGCGAACGCGGCGCGGAGGCCGCCGCGCTGCTGCGCCGCCTGTTGTCCGGCACGAGAACATTCCTGGCTCGCATCCGCCTGCCGATCGTGCCCCCGACGGTGACCCAACTCACCGGCAAGGATGCAACCAACCGGCCCTACGGCGAACTGATCGACCTCGGCCAGCAGCGTATGGGCGAATCGCCTTACGCCGGGCGCGTGCTCAACGTCTCGGTCATGGGCGGCTTCGCCTTTGCCGACACGCCGTTCAACGGCCTCACCGTGGTGGTGACCGCCACGGACCAAAACGCCGCCGACGCCCTGGCCAACGAAATCGCCGTCGCCGGCTGGGCGCGCCGCGACCGCTTCCGTCCGACCCTGACCAGCCTGGAAGACGCCGTCCGACTGGCGCAAACCACCGCAACGCCGCTGATCTTCGCC
>DASXIW010000252.1:0-3390 GCA_036497785.1 Acetobacteraceae bacterium
TTTGGGAAACTGGTGGGTCGGCACGCCGGCCGCCTCGCCGGCCAAGCGCAGCGGGTCGGGCCGGCCTTTCTCCGGTGCGCAGAACACCGCGGCGACTTCATCGCCACGGGCCAGGAACGCTTCCAGGGCGGCCTTGCCGAAATCCTGCTGGCCGATAATGGCGACGCGCATGCGATTCCTCCGATTTCTTGGTCGATCGATCATGCGGTGGCGGAGGGCGGACTGTCGAGGGCCTGGCGCACTCCGGCCGTCGGGCGAATCAGATGCCCCTACTGACTCCCGGGGGCCTTGGCGAAACCCGCGATCCGAACGTCGCAGGGCTCGATCTTGGCATCGGCGGAACCCTCGGGTTACACGACAGACTGCTCCAGGAGACCGCCGTATGACCACTGAAGCGACCGTCGTCACCAGCCGGGATGGGCGGGTGGGACGCATCCTGCTGAACCGCCCGCGCGCGCTCAACGCCCTCGACCTGCCGATGATCCGCGCCTGCGCCGCCATCCTGCAGACCTGGCGCGACGACCCGCACGTCCAGGCGGTGGTGATCGAGGGCGCCGGGGATCGTGCGTTCTGCGCCGGCGGTGACATCCGCGCACTGCGCGACGGCCAGCTTTCCGGCGACCGCGCCTCGGTGGACCGTTTCTTCGCCGAGGAATACGCCCTGAACCTGGCCATCGCCACCTATCCGAAACCCTATGTTGCGCTGATCGATGGCATCTGCATGGGCGGTGGCATCGGCTTGTCGGTGCACGCTCCGTACCGGGTCGCCACCGAATTCGCCGGTTTTGCGATGCCGGAGACAGCGATCGGGTTTTTCCCCGACATCGGCGCGACTTTCCTGCTGCCGCGCCTGCCGGGGGAACTGGGCATGTACCTCGGCCTGACCGGGCTCCGGGTGAGCGGTGCCGATGCGGTGCATGCCGGCCTGGCGACGCATTTCACGCCCCGGGCGCGGCTGAAGGATCTCTCCGCCGCCCTGGCCTGCGACGGCGTGGCCGCCCTGGCCGGGTTCGCCCAGACCCTGCCGCCATTCTCCTTTGCCAGCCACCGCCCCGCAATCGATCATTGCTTCTCCGCTGAGACGGTTTCCGGCATCGTCGCCCGGCTGGACGCCGACGGTTCCGCCTGGTCGGAGGCTGCTCTGCAGGCGCTGCGCCAGGTTTCGCCTTCCGCCCTGCACTGGACCTTGCGCGCGTTGCGCCGTGGCCGGGACCTGACGCTGCAACAGGCGCTGGACGCCGAGTTCGCCCTGACCCGCACCACCATGGCTCATCCCGACTTCGCCGAGGGTGTGCGGGCGATGGTGGTGGACAAGGACCGCAAGCCTGTATGGCAGCCGGCGCGGATCGAGGACGTGGACCCGGAAGTGATCGACGCCCTGTTCGCCGGCTGAACCGCCCGCGGCCGAAAACGCCGCTGTCGAAGGAGAACGCTGCGATGCCGGCCTTCATCTGCACCACTTGCGGCTGCCAGTACCCGGACACCGAGGCGCCGCCCGCCGGTTGCCTGATCTGTCAGGACGACCGCCAGTACGTCAATCCGACCGGCCAGGCCTGGACCTCGCTGCCGGCGATGCACAAGACCTACTTCAACGCGTTCCGCCAGTTGGAGCCGGGACTGCTGGGGGTCGGCACCTTCCCCGCCTTTGCCATCGGCCAGCGAGCCCTGCTGCTGCGCACCAAGGCGGGAAATATCCTGTGGGACTGCATCAGCTTCCTCGACGACATCACCGTTACCATCATCAAGGCGCTCGGCGGCCTGGCCGGCATCGCCTGCTCGCACCCGCATTTCTTTGCCTCGGCGGTGGAATGGAGCCATGAATTCGACAGCGCGCCGGTGCATGTGCACGCGATGGACCGCAAATACGTTACCCGGCTGGACCCGATGGTGACCTTCTGGGAGGGCGATCGGCTGAGCCTGACCGAGGGCATCACCCTGGTCCGCTGCGGCGGCCATTTTCCCGGCAGCGCCGTCCTGCACTGGGCGCAAGGGGCAGGGGGCCGCGGCGCACTGCTGACCGGCGACACGCTGCAGGTCCGTCCCGACAAGGGACTGACCTTCATGCACAGCTATCCGAACCTGATCCCGCTGGACGCAGCCGCCGTGCGTCGCATCGCCGAGGCGCTACAGCCGTGGCCGTTCGAGACGATCTACGGCGGCTGGTGGGAGCGGGTGATCGCGGCGCGGGCCAAGCAGGTGATGGCCGCCTCGGTCGAGCAATATGTCAATGCCGTCACCGGTTCGGTGAAAAAACCCTGATGCCTGATACCAGGCGACGTTGATGCTGACTCCATCAGCGTCAACCGCGCCTGATATCGCGCGCCGGGTCGGCGGCGCATCTCGCCATGGCCGCCGGGTGAGCCAGGGACCGCGACCGCCGCAGCCGCGCCGGCTGCTCGGCTTCAGTGAACCGAGGTAATCGCGTTGCGGTTCTGCGCCCACGCTTGCTCGTCCGATCCCTGCGCGGTCGGGCGGTCCTTGCCGTAGCTGATCGTGCTCATGCGCGCGGCGGCGACGCCCCGGGCCTTCAGATACGAAGCGGCCGAATTGGCGCGGCGGTTGCCGAGGGCCAGATTGTATTCCTCGGTGCCGCGCTCATCGCAGTTGCCGGCGATCTGCACGTTTACACTGCCATACTTGGCGAGCCAGGCGGCTTGCTTGTCCAGCGTCGCCGTGGCGTCGGCACGCAGTTCAGACCTGTTGAAATCGTAGAACACACGATCGCCGACATTGGCCACCAGGTCCTCCTGGCTGCCGGGTACGATGCCCGACGAGGTCGCGGCCGGTGCGGTCGTGGTCGTCGCCGGGGGGGTGCACGCCGCCAACAGGGCGACGGCGGACAAAGCGCCGATGATCTTGATGTTCATCTTCTGGGTCCCTGGATGGAGGCAATCCGATGCACGAGCATCGCCCGCACAGGAAGAAACGGTAATCCGTTCCGTCCGTGACAGCGATTAACGTGTTCGGCGGAGAGCGGTCAAGTTCCCCCCGGCGCCATTTGCCATGCCGGGCCGGCCATGTTGCGAGGTCGGCACTGTAATGCCGCAGTTTTGTCACAGCTTCCCAATGTCATGGAGCAAACAAAGCAAGCATCGTGAGGGCGGTCCCGCCGGCATCGTTTGCGTCTCTGTGCCCAACTAGTGAAAGGCGCCTTTGCGGCGGAATAATTCCGCAATGGTCAGACACGCCATGCCCTGACCGTTGCGGCGCGCAAGCTCGATTAGCGCCTTGCCAAGGGCGCAAAGCAAAGGCCCATCCCTGCCGGCTATCCCAACCTACCCGACGCTACGCCCCCAGGGGCGACCAAGCGGGGTCGGAGCCGTCAGTCGGCGTCTCGACGGGGCGTTCGTTGAACCCGGTGATATCGATCGACACCAGCCGCGAGGAAAA
>DASXIW010000253.1:0-6585 GCA_036497785.1 Acetobacteraceae bacterium
ACCTCGGCCGGCGGCGCGCTGACGCTGGAGATGATCCTGCGCGCCAAGCAACTCGGCCTACCGCTGCCCGCCGCGATCGCGGCAGGCACGCCGATGGCGGACCTGACCAAATCCGGCGATTCCTTCCGCACCAACGAGATGGTGGACAATGTGCTGGTCTCGCCGGACGGGCGCTGCCACGCGGCGGCGGAATTCTACGCCGGTGACAACGATCTGAAAGACCCGCTGCTCTCGCCGATCTACGGCGACCTGCACGGCTTCCCGCCGACCGTCCTCACCACGGGCACGCGCGACCTGCTGCTGAGCAACACTGTCCGCACCCATCGCAAGCTGCGCCAATCCGGCGTGGACGCCCAGCTTGAGGTGTTCGATGGCCTATCCCACGCGGAATATATGCGTGACGACACCGCGCCGGAGAGCAAGGACGCGTTCACCGAGATCGCCGGCTTCTTCGACAAGCATCTGGGAAAGTAAAGACCCGCCGCCACTCAAGCCTATGTCCGGGAAAGGCCAGGGCAATCGCCCTGGCCTTTCTTTTTGGCAGCCCTGTCAGGCCCGCTTGCGCTTCAGCTTCGGCACGTCCAGCAGCGGCGCCAGGAAGCGCCCGGTATGGCTTTCCGGACTGGCGGCGACATCCTCGGGCGTGCCTTGCGCCACGATCCGGCCGCCGCCATCGCCGCCCTCCGGCCCAAGGTCGAGGATCCAGTCGGCGGTCTTGATCACCTCCAGATTATGCTCGATCACCACCACGGTGTTGCCCTGGTCCACCAGCGCGTGCAGCACTTCCAGCAGTTTGCGCACATCCTCGAAATGCAGGCCGGTGGTCGGCTCGTCCAGGATGTACAGCGTCCGCCCGGTGGCACGCCGGGCCAGCTCCTTGGAAAGCTTGATCCGCTGCGCCTCGCCGCCCGAGAGCGTGGTGGCCTGCTGGCCCAGGCTGATATAGCCGAGCCCGACCTGCTGCAGGATCTTCAGCCGGTCATGAATGCGCGGGGCGGCGGAGAAATAGGGCACCGCCTCGTCCACCGTCAGCGCCAGCACGTCGGCGATGGATTTGTCGCGGAACTTCACGTCCAGCGTCTCGCGATTATATCGGCGGCCCTTGCAGGTGTCGCAGGTCACATACACGTCGGGCAGGAAGTGCATTTCGATCTTCAGCACCCCGTCGCCCTGGCACGCCTCGCACCGCCCGCCCTTCACATTGAACGAGAACCGGCCGGGCTTGTAGCCGCGCGCGCGGGATTCAGGCAGTTCCGCGAACCAGTCGCGGATCGGTGCAAACAAATCGGTGTAAGTGGCTGGATTGCTGCGCGGCGTGCGGCCGATCGGCGACTGGTCGATGTCGATGATCTTGTCGAGCAGCTCCAACCCCTCGACGCGCCCATGCGGCGCCGGCACCTCGCCCGAACCCATCAGCCGGCGGCTCGCGGCTTTATAAAGCGTGTCCACCACCAGCGTGGACTTGCCCCCGCCCGAGACACCCGTGACACATGTGAACGTGCCCAAGGGAAACGCGGCGGACACGCTCTTCAGGTTGTTGCCTTTGGCGTCCACCACGCGCACCACCCGGTCCTTCTGCATCGGCCGGCGCATCGTCGGGATTTCGATCCGTCGCCGTCCGGACAGGTAATCCCCGGTCAACGAGGCCGGATTGGCCGCGACTTCCGCCGGCGTCCCCTCCGCCACCACATGCCCCCCCGCGACACCTGCCGCCGGACCCATGTCGATCAGGTGATCCGCCGCACGAATCGCGTCCTCGTCGTGCTCCACCACCAGCACTGTGTTGCCCAGCGCCTTCAGCCGCCGCAGCGTGCCGAGCAGTCTTTCGTTGTCGCGCTGGTGCAGCCCGATGGAGGGTTCGTCCAGCACATACAGCACGCCGGTCAGGCCGGAACCGATCTGGCTCGCCAGCCGGATGCGCTGGCTCTCGCCGCCGGACAGGGTGGCGGAGCCGCGGGCGAGGGTCAGGTAGTTCAGCCCGACATCCATCAGGAACTGAAGCCGCTCGACAATCTCTCGCAAAATGCGACGGGCGATCTCCTGGCGCTGCGGCGTCAGCGTCTCCAGCACGCCCTTAAACCAGGGAAGCGCGTTCTGAATCGACAGATCCGAGGCCTGGGCGATGTCGCAATTTGCGATTTTCACCGCCAATGCCTCCGGCTTCAGCCGGGCGCCATGGCACACCTCGCAAGGCTTCTCCGCCTGGTAGCGGCTCATCTCCTCGCGTACCCAGGCGCTGTCCGTCTCCTGCCAGCGGCGCTGCAAATTCTTCACCACGCCCTCGAACGGTTTGGTGACCGTGTATTGCCGCGCGCCGTCCTTGTAGGTGAACGCCACCGGGGTCTCGCCGGTACCGAACAATATGCCGTCCCGCGCCTTTTGCGGCAGCTCCTGCCAGGGGGTGCGGGGGTTGATTTTATAATGTTTTGCAAGGCTTTGGAGCGTCTGGTCGTAGTACGGGCTCTGCGCGCCGGTCCATGGCGCGATGGCCCCCTCGGCCAAGCTGCGGCGTTCGTCGGGCACCACCAGATGCGGGTCGAAAAAGCTTTCCACCCCCAGTCCGTCGCAGGCCGGGCAGGCGCCATGTGGGCTGTTGAAGCTGAACAGCCGGGGCTCGATCTCCTCAATGGAAAAACCACTGACCGGGCAGGCAAAACGGCTGCTGAACACGGTGCGCTCGCCGCCATCCGCGGTTTCCGCATAGACGACGCCATCCGCCATGGCCAAAGCCGTCTCGAAACTATCGGCCAGCCGCGCCTGAATGCCGTCCCGCACCACGACGCGGTCCACCACCGCTTCGATCTCGTGCTTGATCTTGCGGTTCAGCGTCGGCACCTCGCCGATTTCGTACAGCGCGCCATCCACCTTCACCCGGGTGAAGCCGCGCCGCTGCAACTCCGCCAGTTCCTTGCGGTATTCGCCCTTGCGGTCGCGCACCACCGGGGCCAGCAGTAGCAGCCGCGTGCCTTCCTTCATTGCCATCACCCGGTCGACCATCTGGCTGACCGTCTGCGCCTCGATCGGCAGGCCGGTGGCCGGCGAGTAGGGCACGCCGGCGCGGGCCCAGAGCAGGCGCATATAGTCGTGGATTTCGGTGACGGTGCCGACGGTGGAGCGCGGGTTGCGGCTGGTCGTCTTCTGCTCGATGGAAATGGCGGGCGACAGCCCCTCGATCGAATCGACGTCCGGCTTGCCCATCAGTTCCAGGAACTGGCGCGCATAGGCGGACAGGCTTTCCACGTAGCGGCGCTGGCCTTCGGCATAGATCGTGTCGAAGGCTAAGGAGGATTTGCCGGAGCCGGACAAGCCAGTGATCACCACCAGGCTGTCGCGCGGAATCGCGACGTCGATGTTTTTCAGATTATGCTCGCGCGCGCCGCGCACAACGATGGATCCGGCCATTCATGATCCTCGGTCAGGCGGATCATGGAAGATCCGAGCGGATTGTGTTCTTGAGTTGTTCTGCTTATATGGACCTGATCGCCGCCAAAGGGAAGCCCGTCCGAGAAGGGTCGTGCGGCTTCGTGTTAGGGTTTATGGTCAGAGCGTGGAAATGGGTCGAACAGCGGGAAAAGCGATATGGCCGGTAGTGTGAACAAGGTGATTCTGATCGGCAATCTGGGGCGCGACCCGGAATCCCGGTCTCTGCAAAGCGGCGGCAAGGTTGTCACTTTTTCGATCGCGACAAGCGAGACCTGGAGCGATCGTGCGTCCGGCGAACGCAAGGAACGGACTCAGTGGCACCGAATCGTGATCTACAACGAGAGAATCGCCGAGATCGCGGAGAAATATGTCCGCAAGGGCAGCAAGATCTATATCGAGGGCGCGCTGGAGACCCGGAAATACACCGACAAGGACGGAAATGAGCGTGAGACGTCCGAGGTGGTTTTGCGGAACTTCCGCGGCGAACTGACCATGCTGGATGGACGCCCCGGCGCCGAAGGCGGCATGTCCGAGGGCGGCGGCTACCAGCCCCGCGAACGCGCGGCCCCCACCGCACGCGGCCCGGCCCAGCGCAGCAGCGGCGGCCCCTCCTGGGATGCGCCGAAGGGCGGTGCGGATCTGGACGACGAGATCCCCTTCTAAGGTTCGGAGCAAATCGGATAAGAGTTTTTTGCTTCTTTTTTGCAAAAAAGAAGGCACTTGAGCCTCTGTTCTTTTTTTGAAAAAAAGAACCAAAAACTTTTTATCCGTTAGGTAAGAGTTCCTTGGCGATGGCGGCGAGCGTTCGGCGTTGTGGGTCCAGGTCAGGGATTTGGTGGTGATGGTTTGGCGGGCGGCTTGGCCGAGGCGGGTGCGCAACTTGGGGTCGGTGCACAGGGCCAGGAGTGCGGCTGCCCGGGCGCCGGCGGTGGCGGGGTCCAATAGTTTGGCGTCCTCGCCGTCGGTCAGGATTTCCCGGATGTTCTCGGTATCGGGGGCGACGATGGCGCGGCCGAGCTGGAGATATTCGAAGAGTTTCAGCGGCGAGGAATAGGGGGTCAGCCCCGGCAGAACGGCGATGTCGAAGGCCGCCACATGGCGGGCGACATCGTCGCGCTCAACGATGCCGGTGATGGTCAGCCGGTCCGCGACACCCAGGCCGGCGGCATGGGATTCGAACGAGGCGCGGGCCGGGCCGTCGCCCAGCACCAGTATGTGCAGATCGAGTTGCGCCCGATGTGCGGAAACGAAATCAATGAGATGGTGAACGGCGTTCCACCCCCGGATGAAGCCGGTGAAGCCGAGGACCAGGCGCTGTGGCAGGCCGAGCGCGGCCTTGGCGGCGGATGTCTCGGGCACGGCGCCGAAGCGATCCGGGTTGATGCCGTTGGAAATGACGGTGATGCGCGATGTCGGCACCCCGTATTGCGCCGCCGTCCGGGCCAGAACGCCGGTCACGGGCAGGACATGGTCCACATTGTTCCATAGCAGCCGCTGCGCCCAGCGGCCGAGCCGGTGCCAGCCGCAATCCGTCATTCCCTGCGCGCTCCTCGTAGAGCGGCGAATTGACCTCCAGCAGCACAGGCGCGCCGGACAGGCGGCGCACCCATATGCCGGCGAACAGGAATAGGCTGAGGCGCTCATAGATCACGTCGGGCCGGTGCGCGCGCACTGCGCGGCGCAGGCGCAGGAACGCCTTCGCGCTGTAGCCGACTTCCATCAGTTCGTACAGCGCCGCCGGGATGAATCGCTTGGTCGTGTCCACGACCGGGTTGGAGCCGCCGAAGCCGCTCGCCATCAGGCCGGCGGGACCGACCAGGATGGTTTCGTGGCCGAGGCGCTGCAGGGCGGCGATCAGTTCCTCGATATGGACGGCCTGGCCGTCGCGCGAGGCGATGCGATGGTGGAACAGGATTCGCATCAGCGAAAATGGACCGATATCGGGGAGGGCGCGATGGGCCGCCTTCCGCCCAAGAATGTCGCCGCCGCCAGATCTGTCACCGGCGATCTCTTTTATGCGTGATAATCATGCCCGACCTTCGTTCCCATATCATGACAAGGGGCGATCATGAATATGGCGCGGAAGGTCGCGATCCCTTGCGGGGAGTGGTGGCGATGGCAAGATTGGAACGGCTTGGAGTGGCGGGAGATGGGGCTGGCAGGCTGACACCGCTCGTCGGGTTTGCAGCGATGGAAGGCGAGGCGGGTCGGATGAAGATTATCAGCTGGAATCTGCTGCGCCTGAAGGGGGCGTCGCTGGAGGATCTGGTCGGGCTGGTGCGCCGCGAACAGCCGGACCTGCTGCTGATGCAGGAGGTCACGGGTGAAATCGCCGGGCTGACCCTGCGGGTCGGCGGCCATTTCGCCCGCACGCCGCTGCCCGGCCGCATTCACGGGCTGGCGATGTGGAGCCCGACGCCGATGCGCCACGCGCCTTCCATCGTGAAACTGCCGAAGGGATCGGTGTTCGAGCGCTTCGGTCAAGTGCTGGATATCGGTGAGTTTTCGGTGGCGAATGTGCATCTCTCCCATGGGCAGGTGTTGAACCGGCGGCAGTTGCGGCGCCTTGCTTTGTCTCTGCCGCCGCGCGCCGCCGTGCTGGGGGATTTCAACCTGCTGGGGCCGGCGCTGCTGCCCGGGTTCCGCGATGTGGGGCCGCGCCAGGCGACGCATGTGATGGGCGATATCCTGCCGATCCGGATCGATCGCTGCCTGGTGCGGGGCCTCACCTGTCTGGAAACCGCGGTGCTGCCGCGCCATCCCTCCGACCACCGGCCGATCGTGGTGCGGCTGCAAGTGGCCCGGCAGGTGATGCGCAGCGCGGCCTAATACTACAGTTGCGTTTTGTGGGCTCGGTGGTGGCCTCAGCCGCACCGAACTGATGGCGTTGTCGCCAGGCGGACCACGCCAGGACGAACGGTGGGCGCAGGGCCGATCGTAACAACAGCTTTGCAATCAGACCTCGGATTTCTGGCACGCTGGGCAAGCCGAGGCGGATGGCGGTTACACGGCGAGCGGCGCACTCGTTCTGTTCGGTTTACCGAACGCGGCGCGGCGAAGCGCGGCCTGCAACCTGGCCAGAAACGCGGCTGCCGCCATGCACAACGTCATATGGCGGTGCCAGCCATGCCAGGATCTGGCTTCGCAGTGATCCAGGCCAAG
>DASXIW010000254.1:0-5998 GCA_036497785.1 Acetobacteraceae bacterium
TGGACTGATGTTCATGGTGCGGCGCGTCAAACTGGACTATCTCAAGCCGGCGCGGCTGGACGACTCGCTGGTGGTCGTGACACGACCGCTGGAAATCCGGCTCGCGTCGATCGATCTGCGGCAGTGCTTCGTACGCCAGCAAATCTCGGCGGTGGAGCATGGCGAGGGGGGGCTGGCGGTGCTTGAAGTCCGGCTTGCGTGCGTTACTCTGGCCAATCCGCGGCCTATGCGGATACCTGCGCGCTGGCGCGAGGCGCTGCAGGGTATGGATGGTCGCGAGAATGCCTCGTTCGGGGCGCAATGATGCCATGGTCCGGCAGGTAGTTGGGATGGCGGGTTTGAGGGGATAGAGCAGTGGATCGTGCGGTCGATGCCGCGAATCTCGGAGCGGCGAATCTCGGCGATTTGTCGCTCTGGAGCCTGTTCATGCAGGCCGATATCGTTGTGAAGCTTGTCATGGTGGCGCTGATTCTCGCCAGCGTGTGGGTGTGGGCGATCGTCTTCGAGAAATCCACCAGCCTGCGCCGCGCGAACCGTAGCGCCGATGCGTTCGAGGACAGGTTCTGGTCCGGCGGCAGTCTGGACGACCTGTATAGCGAGGAGGGCGAGAAGCCCGAGCATCCGATGGCGGCCGTGTTCGGCGCGGCCATGGCGGAATGGCGGCGCAGCGCCCGCGTGGCCGGGGCCGATATTTCCCGCAGCGGCGTGCGCGACCGGATCGACCGCGCCATGAACGTGACCGTGCAGCGCGAGATGGACCGGATGGAGCGCTGGATGATCTTCCTCGCCTCGGTCGGCGCCACCGCGCCGTTCATCGGCCTGTTCGGCACAGTGTGGGGCATCATGCACAGCTTCTCGGCCATCGCAGCACAGCACAACACCAATCTCGCAGTGGTGGCGCCGGGCATCGCGGAGGCGTTGTTCGCCACCGCCATCGGGCTGGTGGCGGCGATTCCTGCGGTGCTGGCCTACAACAAGATCAGCACGGATCTGGGGCGTTTTGCGTCTCGGCTGGAGGGCTTCGGCAGCGAGTTCAGCGCCATCCTGTCCCGCCAGAGCGAGGAGCGCGCCTGAATGGCCGGCGGCCTCAACGGCAGCGGGCGGGGTTCGTCGCGCGGGCGGTACCGGCCATTGGCCGAGATCAACGTGACGCCGCTGGTCGACGTCATGCTGGTGTTGCTGATCATCTTCATGGTGACGGCGCCGCTGATCAGCAGCTCGGTGAATATCGACCTGCCGAAAGTGTCCGCGAGCCCGCTGAACCAGGACAGTGAGCCGCTGAAAGTGCAGATCGACGCGCAGGGCAACGTGTTCCTGCAGGACGATCCGGTGCAATTGCCCGAACTGGTCACCAAGCTGCAGGCCATCTCTCAGGACCAGAAGGACCGGCGGATCTTCCTGCGCGGCGACAAGGCGAATTCCTATGAACGCGTGCTGCAGGTGATGGCGACCATCATCCAGGGCGGTTTCACCAAGGTTGCGCTGCTGACCGATCCATCGGGCACGGCGGCTCCTGGCGGGGCGGCAAACGGGACAACGGGCCCGACACCGGTATCCAGCCCCGCGCCGCTGGCGCCAGCCCCCACCGTTCCGGCTGCGCCCGCCGCCTCGCCCAGGCGGCCGGGCAACGGCTGAGCCGGGTGCGGACACAGGTATGCCCAGTGGCATTGGCGGGGGGAGGCCGTGACTCCCGAGTTGAAGCGCTCCATCGCGATTTCGGCCGTGTTGCATGGCGTGATCGCGGCGGTTCTGCTGCTCCGGTTGGATTTCTCGCCTATCGAGGAGCCGCCGCCGCAGGTGGATGTCGAACTCGCCATGGATACTGCCCAGCCACCGCAGCAAGCGGCCAAGGCGCAGCAATCCGGGCCGACGCCGGCCTCGGCCAAGGCGGATACGCCGACGCCCGCGCCGCCTGCGCCGCAGCCGACGCCGCAGCCGCCTGCGCCGCCGCCACCGCCGCCCCCTCCGCCGCCACCACCCCCGCCGCCTCCGCCGACGCCGACGGCGCCGCCACCTCCCACGCCCGCGCCGCCGCCGCCCCCTCCGGCGCCATCGCCCACGCCTGTTCCGCCACCGCCGCCACCACCCCCGGCGCCGGCAGCGCCGCCGCCACCATTGCCGACGCCGCCCTTGCGGGTGCCGCCACCGCCGGTGCCGCCGCCGCCATCGCCGCCGAGCACGACGAGCCAGCCTAATCCCAGCACAAACGCGGCAGCGGACAGCAGGGAGCTCGATAACACGCTGGAGAAGCTGCGCGCCTTGCAGAAGCAGACCCAATCGGCGACGGCCAGGCCGAATCCCGTCAGGGGGGGCGCGCCGACGCCTGCCGGCAGCGCGCGCGGCGACATCACCGCCACGCTCAGCGCCGATCAGCGTGCCGCGATCGGCGACAAGGTGCGGGAATGCTGGACCAAGGATGCCGGCGCACTGAATGAGGACCAGATGCAGGTCATGTTGACGGTGACGTTGGACGCAAGCGGCACGGCGCGCCTCGTCGAGCCGGCCACATCGGACGTGGGACGGATCTCCGGAGATCCGCGCCTGCGAGCGTTCTTCGAACGCGCACGACGGGCAGTGCTGGATCCGCGCTGCGGCAACGACCTGCTGCCCAAAGATAAACTCGTGAACAATGGCGCCCCGAACAGGTTGACCTTCCGGTTCAGCCCTTGAGCGTGACAGGTGAAACGATGACCAAAATGATCAAGACGACACCCATCCCGGCTTCCGCCGAAACCGGGGCCGCCTTCAGCCGCCGGGGGCTGATGGCAGGATCGGCGGCCATGCTGGCGGCGCCCGCCATCGCCCGCGCCCAGACACCGGCGCCGGCGCCATCCGCGGCACCGGGCAGCGCGGTGATCGACGTTAACCGGGCGCGCACCGATCCGATCCCCATGGCGATTCCGGCGCTGACCGGATCCGGTGGGGATTCCGACCGTCTCGGCAGCGACATAGCGAGCGTCATCACCAACGATCTCGGGCATTCCGGGCTGTTCCGTCCGATCGATCCGGCTGCTTTCATCAACGCGGGGGCGGCCGGCGACGTACCGAATTTCGCCAACTGGAAGGCGATCGGCGCCCAGGCGCTGGTGACGGGGAAGGTGGAAAGCGCGGGCGGCAAGGCCCGGGTCGAGTTCCGGCTGTGGGACGTGCTGCCGCAACAGCAAATCCAGGGAACAGCCTACACCACCGACCTGTCGAACTGGCGGCGCATCGCCCACATCATCAGCGACGTGATTTATGAGCGGCTGCTGGGCGAGAAGGGCTATTTCGACACGCGCATCGTCTATATCGCCGGCACCGGCCCGCGCGACCGGCGGATTAAGCGCCTGGCGATCATGGATCAGGACGGCGAGAACAACCGCTTCCTGACCGACGGTAGCTTCATGGCGCTGACGCCGCGCTTCCATCCCACCCGCGACCAGATCGCTTTCATGAGCTATCTGAACAACAAGCCGCGCGTGTTTCTGTTTGACCTGGGCACCGGGCGCCAGCAGGTTCTGGGCGATTTCGCCGGCATCACCCTCTCGCCCCGCTTCGCGCCGGACGGCAACAGCGTCATCATGGCGCAGACCCATGGTTCGGGTTCCGACATCTTCTCGGTGGGCCTGAACGGGGGTGGGACGCGGCGGCTGACCGATGGCGGCGGATCGATCAACGTCTCGCCCTGTTACAGTCCGGATGCTACCCAGATCGTGTTCAACTCCGATCGCGGCGGGGATCAGCAACTTTACGTGATGGGCGCCGATGGGTCGGGCGTGAAACGGATCAGCTACGGCCAGGGGCAGTATGCCGATCCGGTCTGGTCGCCGCGTGGCGATCTGATCGCCTATACGCGTTTCGGCGGCGGCACGTTTTCGATCGGGGTCATGAAGCCGGACGGGTCGGGCGAGCGGATTCTGTCCGAGAGCTTTTTCTGCGAGGGACCGACCTTCGCCCCGAATGGCAGAGTTATTATGTTCTACCGCGAAACTCCTGCAACTGATAGCCGCGGACATGGCTTCTCTGCCAAGCTCGTTTCGATTGATATCACCGGCTTCAACGAGCGACCTGTGATTACGCCGACTGACGCGTCCGATCCGGCGTGGTCGCCGTTGCTGCAATGATACGGGTGATGGAAAAAGAGGAGCTTTGGCGTGCTTTCCGACAAGGTGCGCAATAACTGGCCTTTAAACGGAGCGGGTTCTTGACCAGTATCGTTCCGGCGTCTAAGCGCCTGTCTTGCCTTAGGAACGTTGATTCCTTTCGGGTTTGCCCGCCGGGATCAGCGTTGCCGGTTCCGCTCCGCCAAGCGCCCATTAGGGCGTGACTATCGCTGATCATCACCTTCCAGGGACGCAATTGTTATGAACATGAAGATTCTGGGCGCTTTCGCCGCTGTCGCCCTTCTGGCGGCCTGCTCGTCTCCCGAAACCACCACCACGGCCGGGGCGGCCGCGCCGGTTTCGACGGGCCCCACTCCGGGCAGCCAGGAAGACCTCGTCGCCAATGTCGGCGATCGGGTGTTCTATGACTTCAACCGTTCCAGCCTGACCCCCGATGCGCGCGCGACCCTCGACCGCCAGGCCGCTTGGCTGGCCAAGTATCCGCAGAACAACGTTCAAGTGGCCGGCAACTGCGATGAGCGGGGCACGGAAGAATACAACATCGCGCTCGGCCAGCGCCGGGCCAATGCCGACCGTGACTATCTGGTCGCCAGGGGCGTCGCCGCCGCGCGAATCACCACGATCAGCTATGGCAAGGATCGCCCGGTTGCGCTGGGTTCGGACGAGGCTGCCTACAAGCAGAACCGCAACGCTATCACTTCGCTGAAGTAAGGTCTGGGCTGTGCCGGGTGCAGTTGCCCGGCTCGTGCGGCCTTGCTGTGACGTTTGGGATGCCAAGCATGGCGGATCGGACGTAAGAATACCGAAACCGGCGGCCGTGAGGCCGCCGGTTTCTCTTTCACCAACGCCTGTTTGGCGGGATGGAATATCCGGATCCGGCAAGCTGCTCGCAGCCGGTCCGACAGGAGGATTTCGCATGAGGTTTGTGCTGCTCGGCATTCTCGCCTTGCTGCCGGTGCTGGTGGCGGCGCCGGCGCGGGCGCAACTGGATACGCGCGATGGGATCGCGCTGCAGAACCAGATCCTGGAATTGCGGCGGGATCTGCAGAACCTGCGCAGCCAGATGGGTGCGTCTGGCGGTTCGGCGCTGGGCGCGCGGCAACCGTCTTATGCGCCACCCCCGGGCGGCGGCAACGACATGGTGGCATCGCTGCTCGACCGGGTCAGCCGGCTCGAGGATGAGATGCGCGACATCAATGGCAGGTTGGACGAGATGAACAACAGGCTGCAGCAGCAGCATGACGACCTCGCCAAACAGATCGGCGATCTGAGTTTCCGGCTGGACAGTGCGGGCGTGCCGGGCGGCGCATCCGTGGCCCCAGGCGGCGCCGCGCCGGCACTTGGCGGGTCGCCGAGATTGGCCGCACCGTCGGCTCAGCCCGGCTATCCGCTGTCGATGAGCCCGCCGCCGGGCCAGCTCGGCACCATTCCTGCCCCACCGCCCGCACCGCCGCCGGTGGCGCCGCCTCCTGCGCCCGTGCGCCGCACCCCCGAGCTGGCGATGCAGCAAGGCAACGCCGCGCTGGCGCGACGGGATTACGCGGCGGCCGAGGCCGCGGCACGTGAGGTTCTGGCCGGGCCGCGTGGACCGCGCGCCATCGATGCACAATTCCTGCTTGCCCAGGCGTTGAACGGCAAGCGGGATTATGCGAATGCAGCCGTCGCCTACGACGACGCCTATAGCCGGTCCCGCACCGGGCCGCGTGCGCAGGATTCGTTGCTGGGCGTGGCCAATTCGCTGACCTCGCTGGGCGACAAGCGCGCAGCCTGCGCCTCGCTGGACAAGCTGAAGGCGGAATTCCCCAACAGCCGCCAGGATCTGCGCGAGCCGATCGCAAGCGCCCGCGAGCGCGCGGGATGTCCCTGATCGGCCTGGCGGCATGACCGGCGGCGCC
>DASXIW010000255.1:0-1647 GCA_036497785.1 Acetobacteraceae bacterium
CTGGTGCGGGAGCGGCCGATTCCGGCGCTGGCGCTGACCATGCTGCTGCAGGCGGTGGCGGAGCATTGCGGGCGGCGATTGTTGCGGATGAAAGGACTGGTGTCGATCGCGGAGATGCCGGGACAGCCTGCGGTGATTCACGGCGTGCGCCACGTGGTCAGCGCGCCGGAGTTTCTGCCTCGGTGGCCCAGTGCGGATGAGCGGACGCGGATCGTGCTGATCACCAGCGGCGTGCCGCGGCATTTTGTCGCGCGGTTGCTGGATGCGATCGAGGAGGAGGTGCGCGAGGCGCTGTCGGCGTAGGGCGGCTGGAAATGCTCAGGATTTGTCGAAGCGGAAGTATCGGTTGCAATGATCGACCAGGGCAGCGATGGAGGGGAACACCTTTGCACCGGCCTCGGTCAGGCGTTTGGTTTTGGAGGCCAGCGTGCCGAAATCGCCGTGCACCAGGGCGCCGGCGTGGCCCATGCTGACGCCCTCCTTGGCCTCACGGCCGGCGATGATGGCGAAGAGCGGTTTGCGGTAGGCGAGGCGGGCGTAGGCTTCGGCACATTCTTCTTCCTCGGTGCCGCCGACTTCGCCGATCAGGATGATGCCCTTGGTGCGTTTGTCGTCGCAGAATACCGGGAGCAGGTCGGCGAAGCGGATGCCTTTGACCGAATCCCCGCCGACGCCGACCCAGATGCTCTGGCCGAGGCGTTCGCGGGCGAGGCGGTAGCCGACCTCGTAGGACAGGGTGCCGCTTTTCGACATGATCGCAAGCGGGCCGGGGCGCAGGCAGACGTCGGGGAGAAAGCCCAGTTTGCACTGGCCGGGGATGGCGAGGCCCGGGGTGGAGGGTCCGACCCAAATGGCGCCGGCGCGGCGGACGGCGCGGCCGATTTTGATCGCGTCGTGCAACGGAACCCCTTCCGCGACCGTGACGATCAGTTTGATGCCGGCGGCGAGGGCTTGCTGTACGGCGGCCAGCGTGTCCTCGGGCGGGGCCATCACGACGGAGGCTACGGCGCCGGTGGCCAGCACCGCCTCGGCGCAGTCGGCGAAGACCGGGACGCCGGCGGCTTCGGCGATGTCGGTGCGGGTGGAAGTGCCGCCGACGATGTTGGTTCCGTAGGCTGCCATCAGCGCGGCGTGGCTGCGCCCCATGCGCCCGGTGATGCCCTGGACAATGACCGGGGTAGCGCGGGTCAACAACTGGATCATCGGGCTATCCGCGCGATTGTATCGATCCTTGTCAGGGCGGTTTCCAGGTCTTCGGTGACGAACAGGGCGGGGGTGGCGATCTGGAGGATTCGTTGTGCATCCGTGGCGTTGCGGCCGACGAGGCGGACGATGACGGGGACTTGCAGGTTGGGGGAGGCCTCGATGGCGGCGGCGAGCAGGGTGGCGAACTCGCCGAGGTCGGTGATGCCGGCGAAGATGTTGACAAGGACGGCGCGGAGCGAGGCGTGGGCGGTGATCCATTCCAGGACGCGGATCAGGCGCGCGTGGCTACCGCGCATCTGCCCGGTGCGGATGTCGCAGAAATTGAGCGGTTTGGCGCCGCGTGCGGTGAGTTCGTCGATCAGCATCATCGACAGGCCGGCACCAGTGGTGACGAGGCCGATCTGGCCTTTCGGGTCGAGTTCGACGTAGTCGAAGCCCTCG
>DASXIW010000256.1:0-2638 GCA_036497785.1 Acetobacteraceae bacterium
CGCAGCGCCACTGCTTCCAGGCCAAGCTGTCTGGCGAGGCCACGCAGCACCAGCACACCACGCAGCGTCTCCTCCGGCTGTGCCGGCACCGCCAGCAGCGTTTCGGCCGGGAACAGCGACAGCCGCTCGATCACGGGCAGCAGCGGCTGCATCGTCTCCGCATGCGCATCGAGGCTCGCTTGCGCCTGCCGGCGCTGCGCCGCGAGTTCGTCCATGCGCGCAGCCGTCTCCGCAGTCGCCGCCTCGGCGTGACGGAGGCGAGCGGCCGCGGCGGTTCGGTCCGCCGCCAGGCGTTGCGCCTCCGCGGCCGCGGCGGCGGCACGGGACACGGCCTCCTGCTGCGCCGCGAGATCGGCGGCGCGCGCCCGATCGGCCTGCTCCATCTGCTGGCGGGTTGCGTCTGCCTTTGGCGGGCGAGCGGCCTGGGCGGCAGCGACGGCCGCCGCGAGGGCCGCCAGGACCAGAAGGCTACTCAGCCGCCCGCGCGGCATGGGCGTGGGTCAGCGAGGTCCCGGTCATTTCGTGCGGCTGCTTCAGACCCATCAGCTCGAGCAGGGTCGGCGCAACGTCGGCGAGCCGCCCGTCCCGGAGCGCGGTCGCGCCGCCGCCCATCAGCAGCACCGGAACCGGGTTGGTGGTATGTGCGGTGTGCGGCCCGCCGGTGGCGGGGTCGCGCATCAGTTCGCAGTTGCCGTGGTCGGCGGTGACCAGCAGGGCTCCGCCCTGCGTTTGCACCGCGGCCGCGATGCGGCCTAGTCCCGCATCCACTGTCTCCACGGCCTTGATGGCGGCAGGCAGGCTGCCGGTGTGGCCGACCATATCGGTGTTCGCGAAGTTCAGCACGATCAGGTCGTATTTCTCGGACTCAATTGCCGCCACTACCTTGCCGGTGAGTTCCGGGGCCGACATTTCCGGCTGCAGATCGTAGGTCGCGACCTTGGGCGAGGGCACCATGATACGGTCCTCGCCTGGGAAGGGCGTTTCCTGCCCGCCATTCAGGAAGTAGGTGACGTGCGGGTATTTTTCAGTTTCGGCGGTGCGAAGCTGGGTCCGGCCGGCATTCGCCACCACCTCGCCCAGGATGTGGTCCAGCGCCTCCGGCGGGAACAGCGCATCGAGGTAGGGCGCCAACTCGTCTGAATAGTGGGTCATGCCGGCCGCGGCGGCGAACCGGATGGAACGCCCGCGCGGAAAACCGTCGAATTCCGGCTCCAGCAGTGCGGCGAGGATCTCGCGCACCCGGTCGGCGCGGAAGTTGAAGCACAGGATGCCGTCGCCATCCTGCATGCCCTTGTAGTCGCCGACGCAGGCGGGGACGACGAATTCGTCCGTTATGTCATGTGCGTAAGCATCCACCATTACCGCGCCGGCGTCCGGGAAGCGGGGCCCCTCCGCACCGGCGACGGCGGAAAATGCCTTGGCGACCCGGTCCCAGCGCTTATCGCGATCCATCGCGTAGTAGCGGCCCGACACCGTGACGATCGGCACATCGGGTGGCAGCGCCTCGCGGAGCCATCGTATATCGTCGGCGCCGGAGCGCGGCGGCGTGTCGCGTCCGTCGGTGAAGGCATGGACGGCGGTCTTCACGCCGGCCTCGTGCAGGATCCTGGCCAGCGCTGCCGCGTGTTCCTGATGCGAGTGCACGCCGCCGGGCGAGGCGAGGCCCATCAGATGGCAGGTGCCGCCCGACGCCTTCAGCTTCGCGATCAGTTCGGTCAGCGCCGGCGCGCGCCCAAGACTGCCGTCCTGGGCGGCCTGGCTGATGCGCGGCAATTCCTGCATCACGATGCGGCCGGCGCCGATGTTCAGATGGCCGACCTCGGAGTTGCCCATCTGGCCGTCCGGCAGTCCGACATTGAGGCCCGACGTCAGCAGGAAGGCGTGTGGACAGGACTGCCACAGCCGGTCGAAGTTCGGCTTTCGCGCCAGGCGAACTGCGTTGTCTGCGGTTTCCTCGCGCCAGCCAAAGCCATCCAGGATCACCAGCATCACCGGCCGAATCGACTGCGCCATGAAATCAGCTCCCTCCGACGGCCGAGCACTGCGTAGCGCCGGATATGGCAATGAACAAGTAAGCCTGCGCCTGCCCCGGTCAGGATGGTTCCCTTTGCCCTGAGCCCCGGACCTCCCGCTGCGTTGCACTGACACGCGAAGGCGGAGCAAGGCAATGGCGGTCAAACCCAGGCCGGATGGCTATCACTCGGCCACTCCTGATATCGTTGTCGATGGAGCGGCGAGCATGATCGACTTCCTCAACGAAGTGTTTAGCGCACAGGAGAAAATGCGGCTTGTCGCACCAAGGGATCGCGTCGGCCACGTCGAGATGCGAATCAACGATTCGCTGGTAATGCTAGGCGACGCGCATGACGGGCACCCGCGGACGCATCGGAGGCCATCACCGGCCGCGGTCTGGCAACCAAGGCAGACGCTGGCACGCGGCCGATATTGGAAGGCCAGGGCTCTGCCCCCGGATCACGGCCAGGGCGCTGCCCTGGACCCGCTGGGGCCTGAGGCCCCAGACCCCCATCACTGATAGTATAAGGGCCCAAGGACTTGTCCTTGGCGGGGTGCAGGGGTGGAACCACTGGCCTTGTCTTTCAAGTCCGCGGCTTTACCTTTGGTTAACGCTGCAAGGCAC
>DASXIW010000257.1:0-25117 GCA_036497785.1 Acetobacteraceae bacterium
CCTCGCCGAAATCTCCCGCACCGGCGTCGCCGCGATCGCCCGCGGCACGCGCGTCATCTGACGGCCGAGAGCGTGGGCCAGCTAAGAAAGGCGGGGGCTTTGCCCCTCGACCCCCCTAAGGGCGGAGCCCCTAGAACCCGATACTTATGTCCTGGGATCCAAGGGGCTTCTGCTCCTTGGCGGGTCCAGGGCAGAGCACTGGCCTTCCCTTAACCGGCCGACACTCTCGCCCGCCGGGTGATGCTTGCAAAGGAGACGATCGATGCGTGTGTATTACGACCGCGATGCGGACGTGAATCTGATCAAGGCCAAGAAGGTCGCTGTCGTGGGCTTCGGCAGCCAGGGCCATGCCCATGCGCTGAATATGAAGGATAGCGGCCTGACCGAGCTGGCGGTGGCGCTGCGTCCTGGTTCGGTGGGCGTGGCCAAGGCCGAGGCGGCCGGGCTGAAGGTGATGACGCCGGCGGAAGCCGCGAAATGGGCTGATGTGGTGATGGTGCTGACGCCGGATGAGGGTCAGGGCGATCTGTATCGTGCCGAATTGGCGCCCAACATGCGCCCGGGCACCGCGCTGGCCTTTGCGCATGGGCTGAACGTGCATTTCAACCTGCTCGATCCGCGCCCGGACATCGACGTGTTTATGATCGCGCCGAAGGGTCCCGGCCACACGGTGCGCAGCGAGTATCAGCGTGGCGGCGGCGTGCCCTGCCTGGTGGCGGTGGCGCAGGATGCCAGCGGCAACGCGCTGGAGATCGCGCTGTCCTATGCCAGCGCCATTGGCGGCGGCCGCGCCGGCATCATCGAGACGACGTTCAAGGAAGAATGCGAGACCGACCTGTTCGGCGAGCAGGTGGTGCTGTGCGGCGGTCTGGTGGAACTGATCCGCGCCGGCTACGAGACGCTGGTCGAAGCCGGCTACGCGCCGGAAATGGCGTATTTCGAGTGCCTGCACGAAGTGAAGCTGATCGTCGATTTGATCTATGAGGGCGGCATCGCCAACATGAATTATTCGATCAGCAACACCGCGGAATACGGCGAATACGTCACCGGCCCGCGCATCGTGACCAGCGAGACCAAGGCGGAGATGAAGCGCGTGCTGGAGGACATCCAGAGCGGCCGCTTCGCGCGCGACTGGATGCTGGAGAACAAGGTCAACCAGGGCAGCTTCAAGGCCATGCGCCGCCGTGCCGCCGAACACGACATTGAGAAGGTGGGCGAGAAGTTGCGCGCGATGATGCCGTGGATCGCCAAGAACAAGCTGGTCGACAAGACGAAGAACTGAGGCTGCGGGCGGAGCGGGAATCTGTACCCGCTCCGCCACAGGCCGCGTGACGCCTCTGAACGCCTGCAAAGTCCGGGTTCGACCGGCACGGCTGGCTGCATAGCTGATCGGCACTCAAAAGCCGACGCTTGCGCCTGCGTTGGCGTTTGGCTACTTTTCCTCCATGAGTTCCGTCGCGTTCCCCGATTGCCGCCTCATCCGTGTCACTGCACGGCCGGCCGCATGCGCGCTTCTCCTCGGGCTTCTTCGACTTACCCACCCCTGGGCATGACGTCGCGCGACTAGACGCCGACATCGCTCAGGGGAAGCCTTGAGCCCATAGTCGTACCAAAAAAGCACCCGAGGACTTCAGTCATGACGATCGAGCATCCGAATTTCGGCAAGCTGACCGACGACCGCATCATCATCTTCGACACCACCCTGCGCGATGGCGAGCAATCGCCCGGCTTTTCCATGAACCTCCAGGAAAAGCTGCGCATGGCCGAGGCGCTGGCCGAGCTGGGCGTGGACGTGATGGAAGCCGGATTTCCCATCGCCTCGCCCGGCGATTTCGAGAGCGTGAAATCCATCGCCGAAACCATCAAGGGTCCAGTGATCGCCGGCCTCGCCCGCACCGGCCGCGCCGACATCATGCGCGCCGCCGAGGCGGTCGCGGGTGCCGAGCGCAAGCGCATCCACGTCTTCCTCAGCACCTCTCCCCTGCACATGAAATACAAGCTGCGCATGGAACCCGAGGCGGTGCTGCAACTGGCCGTCGACAGCGTGACCCTGGCCCGGCAGTACACCGACGACGTGGAATGGTCCGCCGAGGACGGCAGCCGGACGGAACCCGATTTCCTGTGCCGCTGCGTCGAGGCTGCGATCAAGGCCGGTGCGACCACGATCAACATTCCGGACACGGTCGGCTATGCCCTGCCCGCCGACATGCACCGCGTCTTCGCCATGCTGCGCGAGCGCGTGCCGGGTGCGGACCGCGTGATCCTGTCTACCCATAATCATAACGATCTGGGCCTTGCCGTGGCCAACACTCTCGCCGCCGTGGCCGCGGGCGCGCGCCAAATCGAATGCACGATCAACGGCATTGGCGAGCGCGCCGGCAATGCGGCGCTCGAAGAAGTGGTCATGGCCATCCGCACCCGGCCGGACGTGGTGCCTGGCAAGCCGGCCATCGTCACCGAGAACATCCTGAAGGTCTCAAAGCTGCTCTCCGGCATCACCGGCTTCGACGTGCAGCCGAACAAGGCCATCGTCGGACGCAACGCTTTCGCCCATGAAAGTGGCATCCACCAGGATGGCGTGCTGAAGAACGCCGCCACCTATGAAATCATGACGCCGCAATCAGTGGGCTGGACCCGGTCCAGCCTCGTGATGGGCAAGCATTCCGGCCGCGCGGCGTTTCGCGACAAGCTGCGCGCGCTGGGCTATGGCGAAGTCGGCGACAATCAGCTGAACGACGCCTTCCGCCGCTTCAAGGAACTCGCCGACCGCAAGAAGGTCGTCTACGACGACGACATCTCCGCCCTGGTGGACGATGAGATGATGCATGGCCACGACCGCATCAAATTCGTCTCGCTCGATGTCCGCTCCGGCTCCAAGGCACAGCCGAGTGCCGAGATGGAGCTTGAGGTGGACGGGGTGATCTCGACCGCGCAGGCCAATGGCGATGGCCCGGTGGATGCCACCTTCAACGCCATCCGCGCCATCTTCGCCCACGAGGCCAATCTGGTGCTGTATTCCGTCGGCGCCGTCACCGAAGGCACGGACGCGCAGGCGCGCGTCACCGTGCGGCTTGAGGAAGGCGGCAAGATGGTGGATGGCCAGGGCGCGCATACCGACACCATCGTCGCCTCCGCCCGCGCCTATATTCACGCGCTCAACAAATTGCTTGTGAAGCGTGCCCGCACCGAGCCGGAGGCGCTGTCGGCGTGATCGGCAGCACCGCTCTCCCGGTTCGGGAGAGCGGTGCCGCATGCTGGAATTCCACATGGATGCATTGACGATCTTCGGCCTGTTTGCCGTCTCGGCCATGCTGATCTGCTACGCCTGCGAGCAACGCAGCCCTTGGTTCATCCTCGCCTTCGCCGCGTCCTGCGCCCTGGGGTCCGCCTATGGCTTTCTGCAAGGGGCTTGGCCATTTGGATGCGTGGAGGCGATTTGGGCGCTGGTTGCCGGGAAGCGGTGGTGGGGCGTGAGGGCGGTGTCTTCGGCTATCTGAGAAAGCTTGAGAAGACTGGGGAGCGCCCAGCCTTTCATGACGCGACAAGCTGGCGGAATGGGGCGAAGGCGGCGGCGTCCAGCGCCCCCAGCGCGCTCAGCAGCATCGGCCAGCTCCGCAGCCCTTCATCCAGCGAGGACAGGCGGAAGAACTCGTTCGGGGCATGCACATCCTCGTCCGGCGTGGCGAGCCCATAGGCCAGGGTTCCGACGCCCAGCATTTCCCGGAAGATCGCGGAGATCGGCAGCGTGCCGCCGGAGCGGACCACCACGGGCGGGCGGCCATGCAGCGTCTGCTGCACCTGGAATGCCGCCAGCAGCAGCGGATGATCCTCCGGCAGGGTCGGCGCCGGCGTGCCACCATCCTTGGGCGCGAAGCTCAGCGTCACCCCGTCCGGAACCTGCGATTCCAGATGCGCGCGGAGTGCGGCGCGGGCGCGCGAAGGGTCCATTCCGGGCGCAAGGCGCATGGTGATTTTCGCGTGCGCCTCGCTGGGCAGCACGGTCTTGGTGCCGGCACCGGTATAGCCGCCCCACATGCCGTTCAGCTCGATCGTGGGGCGGATCGTCGTCAATTCGCGCGGCGTATAGGTCGGGTCGCCCCAGGCCGTGCCACCTATGCTGCCGTAGAATTCCACATCGTCGAAGGGCAATGCGGCGGCCGCCATGCGCATGGCGTTGCTGACCGGCAGCGCGTCGTCGCCATAGCCTGCCACCTGGAGGCGGCCCTGCCGGTCGTGCAGGCTGGCCACCAGGGCCGCCATTTCCACCACCGCATTGCGCACCGCGCCGCCATAGCGGCCGGAATGCCCATCCTTGGCCGCCGTGCGCAGCGTGAACTCCAGCCCCACCAAGCCCCGCCCGCCAATGCCCAGCGTGGGGATCGTCGTGCTGGCGCGCGCACCATCGGCGGACAGCATGGCGTCCGCCTGCAACTTGTCGCGATGCTTGGCCACGATGGCGCGCAGGCTCGGGCTGCCCGATTCCTCCTCGCCTTCCAGGAACAGCTTGATGTTGATCGGGCAGCCGCCGGTCAGTGCCAGGAATGCGCCGACGGTCTCGATGGCGATGGTGGTCGAGCCTTTCACATCGGACGCGCCGCGCGCGCGTACAGCCGGCCATCCCGTTCCGTCGGCTCGAAGGGCGGGGTGTGCCACAGCGCCAGCGGGTCGGCGGGCTGCACGTCGTAATGCCCATAGACGATGATGGTGGGGCGGCCGGGCGCGCCCATCCATTCGCCGAACACCGCCGGCTGTCCCTCGCCGCCGTCCAGCAGTCGCACGTTCTGCAGACCGATGGTGCGGAGGCGGTCCAGCAGGAATTCACGCGCCGCCTGCATGTCGGCCGCGAAGGCGGGGTCGGTGGACACGCTGGGGATGCGTAGCAGCGTCTTCAGGCGCTCAAGGATCGCCGGGCGTTCGGCGGCGAGATGGGCGATCACGGCATCCGACATGGCGATAATTCCTCAACGATGGCTCCGGTTCACCTGGAGGATCGCCCCGATCGGCCCGCGTATCAATCTCAGCCGCCGGGCGCGCCCCCATCGATGGTGAGGATGGTGCCGGAGGTATATGCCGATAGTGGGCTGGCCAGGAACGCCACCGCATCGGCGATTTCCTTCGGTGCGCCGGGGCGACCGAACGGCATGCCGGCGCAAAGTTCGAGCCAGCGGCCGGCGTCGCCCAGCGTCTCCGCCGCGCGATGGCGCATCAGCATTTCCAGCCGCGCAGTGGCCGTCGCGCCGGGATTGATGCCCACCACCCGAACCCCATCCGCCGGGCTGGCGCGGCCCAGCGCCTTGGTGAAGGCCATCAGCCCGGCATTGCCCGTGCTGCCGGCGATGTAGCCGGGGTTCAGCTTCTCCCCCGCGGCCCCGATCACGTTCACGATCACGCCGGCGCGCTTTGCGGCCATGGCAGGATAGATGGCGCGGCACAGCGAGATGAAGCCGAAAACCTTCAGGTCCCAGGCCCGCCGCCAGGTCGCGTTATCCACGTCGAGCAAGCCGCCCGGCGGAATCGCGCCGGCATTGTTGACGAGTATGTCGACCGGTCCTGCCGCGCCCGCCACGCGCAGCACCTCGTCCTCGCGCGACAAATCGGCCGCGATGGTGGCGACGTTCACCTGCCGGCGCGTGCGAAGGGCTGTCGCCGCCTCGTCCAGGGCGGCGGGATCGCGTGCGACCAGAACCACATCCACGCCTTCATCTGCCAGCACCTCGGCCGTGGCACGGCCGATACCCTTCGATCCACCGGTGATCAGGGCGCGCTGGCCAGTGAGCTTCAAGTCCATCAGGCACTCCTTCTCTGTATGGTCGCCCCACGCTGCTGCAACCGGCACATATCCGCGATAGTGGCCCCCACTGCGCCGAGCACGATCAGCAGCGCCATCGGGCGGGCCGTCCCGTCCGTCATCACGCCGACCACCACACCGCTGACCGCACCCAGGCAGAACTGCATCGTGCCCATCAGCGCAGACGCACTGCCGGCATGGGCCGCGTGGCGCGACAATGCGCCCACCGTGGCGTTGGGCATGATGAAGCCCTGTGTGCTCATCATCAGGAAAATCGGCAGCGCAATGCCCCACCATACCGGCACTTGCAGAAACGCCATCACCAGCAGCAGCAGCAGCGTGGCGAACAGGAACACCCGTACCGCGACGCGCATCACAAGGTCCGGCCCGAACCGCGTCAGCAGGCGCGGATTGACCTGCGAGCCCGCGATGTAACCGGCCGCGCAACAGCCGAACAACGTGCCGTAGAGCGGCGGCGGCAGATGGTAGATGCCGATGAACACGGCGGGAGAGCCGCCAAGATAGGCGAACATCGCGAACATCGCGCAGCCGCCCATCAACGACCGGGTGACGAAGCCGCGCTCGCGGATGATGCTGCTATAGCGGCTGATCTGCGCACCCAGGCTTAATTTCACCCGTCGCGACTGCGGCAACGTCTCCGGTAGCAGCAACGCCACCACGATACAGGAAACCGCGCCATACAATGCGCAAATCCAAAAGATCGCCTGCCAGCCGGCGAAGGCGAGCACCAAGCCGCCCAACGTGGGGGCGAGAATGGGTGCCGCCCCCATCACCAGCATCAGCTTGCTCATCATCCGCGCGGCGGCATGCCCGTCGGTCAGGTCGCGGACGATGGCGCGGGTGATGACCATGCTGGCCGATCCGCCGAGCGCCGCCACCAATCGCATCGCCGACAGGGTGAACAGATCCGGCGCCACCGCGCAGCCCACGGAGGCCAGCGTGTAGATCGCCGTGCCGACCACCAGCGGGCCGCGCCGGCCAAGCCGGTCGGATAGCGGTCCCTGGGTGATCTGGCCGATGGCCAGCCCCACGAACCACGTGGCCAGCGTGATCTGCGCTGTCCCTGGTGCCCCGCCCAGCGCGGCTTCGATGGCCGGGAAGGCGGGCAGATACATGTCGGTCGAGACCGGGCCGACGGCGGTGAGCAAGCCGAGCAGCAGCGGTAGCCAGGTTGGAAATGCCATTCCCCAAACTTTGCAGGCGTTTGTGGCAAAATAAAAAATCGCTTCCGGCATGGGCGGGTTACGCGGCAACGCCGCACGACCATTTGATCCATGCAACAGTCTCTCAGGCGCGGATGATGGTCCCCTGGCCGCCTTCGGTGAACAATTCCAGCAGGCAGGCATGGGGCTGGCGGCCATCCAGGATCACCGCGCCCTTCGCGCCACGGCGCACCGCATCGACGCAATTCTCCACCTTCGGAATCATCCCGCCGGTGATGACGCCATTGGCGATCCCGGCCTCGACATCCGCCACCGTCATCTCGGGGATCAGATTTTTGTCGGCATCCAGCACGCCCGGCACATCCGTCAGCATCAGCAACCGCGTCGCCCCCAGCGCGCCGGCCACGGCGCCCGCCACCGTGTCGGCGTTGATGTTGTAGGTTTGCCCATCGGCCCCTACGCCCACCGGCGCGATCACCGGAATGAGGCCCGCGCCCGTCAGCGCATGAATCACACGAACATCCACATGTTCCGGCTCGCCGACAAAGCCGAGATCCAGCTCCCGCTCGATCCGGCTGCCGGGATCGACGGTCGTGCGCCGCAGCTTGCGCGCCGAGATCATGCCGCCATCCTTGCCGCAAATGCCCACGGCCAACGCCCCGGCCCGGTTGATCAGGCCGGCGACATGCTTGTTCACCGTGCCCGCCAGAACCATCTCAACCACCTCGACCATGGCCGCATCGGTCACGCGCAGCCCATCGATGAAGGTGGACTGAATCGCCAGCCGCTTCAGCATGGCGTTGATCTGCGGGCCGCCGCCATGCACCACCACAGGGTTCACACCCACTTGCTTGAGCAGCGCAATGTCCCGGCCGAACATATGCGCCAAGGCTTCCTCACCCATGGCGTGGCCGCCATACTTCACCACGATCGTGGCCCCGGCATAACGGCGCAGGAACGGCAAGGCATGGGCCAGGATCTTGGCCTGGTCCTGCGCGGATTCCCGCAAAGGTGCGTCGAAATCGTCGGTCATCATGGGCGGTTCCCCCTCGGTGCGGAACGTTAGCTAAGGCAAGGCCAGGGCTCTGCCCTGGACCCGTTCAAGGCGGAGCCTTGAAAATCCATTACGATCGCGGCTGGATCGGTTGTCTTTGATGACGGCATCCATCTCGACGCGGAGGCCGGCGAAGCCCCAAAAATCTTGCGACCGCTCGAAACACGACGCGCTCCGTGATGTCCCTTGTCTGCGGCGCAAGCCAAGAAAGCCGTTATCAATCGAAGGCGGTCGCCACCGCAAGAGCGTAACGGATTGTCAAGGCTCCGCGACCGCTTGCGGCAAGCAAGCGGCTTGCCTGTCGCAGGCTTGCCCGGGTCCAGGGCAGAGCAGAGCCCTGGCCTTCCTTCCCTCCCTCACTCCGCCAACAGCGCCAAAGCCCCCCGCAACTCCGCGATCCCAAGCCCGGTTTCGCTGCTTGTGGTGATCATATCCATCAAGGCGGCCGGGTGTTTGCGTGCCATGGCGGCCACTTCCGCCTGTTTTGCCGCCAGGGCTGCCGGCTTCACGCTATCGGCTTTGGTCAGCACCAGCTGATAGGTCACGGCGGCGCGATCGAGCAGGCCCATCACGGCGATATCGGAGTCTTTCAGTTCGATCCGCGCATCCAGGAGCAACACCACGCGGCGCAGAGTGGGGCGGCCGCGCAGGAACTCGAACATCAGGCCCTGCCAATCCTCCTTCACGTCCTTGGCGGCCTGGGCGTAGCCGTAGCCCGGCATGTCCACCAGCACCAGCCGGCCGGCGAGGTTGAAGAAGTTCAGCTGCTTGGTGCGCCCAGGCTGACTGGAGGCGCGGGCCAGTGCCTTTTGGCCGGCCAGCGCGTTGATCAGCGAGGATTTGCCCACATTGGACCGGCCCGCGAAGGCGATCTCGGGCCCGTCTGGTTCCGGCAGTTGGTCGAGGCGTTGGGCCGCGTAGAAGAACTTGCATTCCCCCGCGAACAGCAGACGCCCGGCCTCGATCTCGGCCAGACGCTGCTCTTCGAGCTGCTCGGGCGTTGGTGCGCCAAGCAGAGGCGGGATTTCCGGCATTGCCCCGTCAGGTGCGGGCGAGGCTGGGCTTGGCGAGCCGGGTTTGGCGCATGATCACCCATTGCTGCGCGATCGTCAGCGTGTTGTTCCAACTCCAGTAGATCACCAGCCCCGCTGGGAACCGCGCCAGCATGAACATGAAGATCAACGGCATGAACTGGAAGATCTTGGCCTGTACCGGGTCCGGCGGCGGCGGGTTGAGCTTCTGCTGCATGAACATGGTGAAGCCCATGATCAGCGGCCAGGCGCCGAGATGCAGGAAGGGCGCGATGGTGCTGGGATCGAACGGGATCAGCCCGAACAGGTTGAACACGTTGGTGGGATCGGGCACCGACAGGTCGTGAATCCAGCCAAAGAACGGCGCCTGCCGCATCTCGATGGTGGTGTAGATCACCTTATACAGCGAGAAGAACACCGGGATCTGAATCACCATCGGCAGGCAGCCGCTGACCGGGTTCACCTTCTCGGTCTTGTATAGCTGCATGGTGGCGGATTGCAGCTTGGCCGGCTCGTCTTTGTACTGGTCGCGCAGCGCCTGGATCTTCGGCCCGAGCAGCTTCATCTTGCTCATGGAGCGATAGGATCTGTTGGCGAGCGGGAAAAACAGCCCCTTCACGCAGACCGTGAACACCATGATCGCCAGACCGAAATTGCCCAGCAGCGTGTTCAGCCAGTCGATCGCGTAGAAGAACGGCTTGGTGATGAAAAAGAACCAGCCCCAGTCGACGGCGTAGGAGAAATTCGGAACGTGGCCCTGCGTCTCGTACCGATCGAGCAGATGCACTTCCTTGGCGCCGGTGAACACCCGGCTGGAAAGCTCGCTTTGGGCGCCCGGCGCGATCTGTTCGGGCTGCTGGGTGACCATGTACATCTGGTAGCTGTCGCCGCCGTCATTGGCATAGCGGAAGGCCGAGGTGACGGGCACGGACTGGTCCGGCACCAGCGCGATCAGCCAGTATTTGTCTGTGATGCCACCCCATCCGCCGGTGGTCGGCTGGGAGAAGGCCGGGGCGCCGCCGTTCTTCTGGGCGTCGCTCTTCGCTTCGGAATACTTCACTTCCTTCAGATGGCCATCCAGCCAGCCGACCATGCCCTCATGCAGCACGTAGGTGCCCAGCACGGCGGGGGTGTAGTCGCGGCTGATACGGGACCACGGATAAAGCGTGACCGGCGTGGTCCCAGTGTTGCGTACGCGCTGCTGCGCCGTGAACATGAAGTTGTCGTCGATCGCCAGCGCGATCTCGAACACCAGCCCCTGGCCGTTATCCCAGCTCAGCGTCACCGGCTTGTCCACGCCCAGCTCGTTGCCCGAGGCGGTCCACAGCGTGTTGCTGTCCGGCACCTTCACGGTGCTGCCGGCAGGCCCGCTCCAGCCGAACTGCACGTAATAGGGCTGCGGGTTGGATTTGGGCTCCAGGATACGCACCTGGGGCGAAGTCGGGTCGGTCGTCTCGCGGTAGTCGCGCAGCACGATGTCGTCCAGCCGGGCGCCGATCAGGCTGATGCTGCCCAGCACGCGGGGGGCGTTGATCTTGAGGCGAGGCACCTCGCGGGGTGGCGTCGTGGCGCTTGCAACCGCCCCTGGCGGCGTCGGTACCGCGCCCGGCGCTACCGGCTTCTCGCTGGATGCGGTCTGACCCGGCGCGCTTTCTTCGCCAGCGGTTTGCGGCGTCACCGCATGCTGCGGGCGCGGCATCAGCCATTGGAAACCCAGCAGGATCGCGAGTGAGATCGCAATTGCGAGGATCAGGCGTTTCTGGTCCATCAGGATGCCGTCCGACCTGGTGTGGGTGAGGGGGAAGAGGCTGGCGAGGAAGAAATTGGGGCCGGAACGGGGTCGTCACCACCCTCGTGCCAGGGATTGCAACGCAAAATGCGCTTGGCCGCGAGCGCGCTGCCGCGCAGCGCGCCATGCTTGCTCAGCGCTTCGATCGCGTAGTGGCTGCAGCTCGGCTCGAACCGGCAATTGGCGCCGATTATCGGGCGGATGGTCCATTGATATACGCGCACAGCGCCGGCCAGGACCGATGCGGCGGGTGTCATACGACGCCGGCCTTGCTCAGCGCCCGGCGCAGATCGTCGGTCAGGTCGCCGAAATCGCGGCCGCGCGTGGCCTCGCGCCCGATCAGGACCAGATCGACCCCCGCCAGAGGCTGGGTACGCAGCAAAAGCCGCGCGGCTTCCTTCAGCCGGCGGCGGGTGCGATTGCGGATCACGGCATTGCCGACCTTCTTGGTCACCGTGAAGCCCAGCCTGGCGGGTCCCTCATCGGCCCGGGGCAATGCCTGCAGCACGAGCCCGTGCACCGCGGCTTTGCGGCCTTTGGCGGCCACCTGCAGGAACTCCGCACGGCGTTTGAGGCGCTGTGCCGCCGGCGCCATGGCTGGTCTCCGAAAACAGACCGTGATGCCGATCAGGCGGCCGAAGCGGCGGAGCGAGATGCCCAGCCGATCGGCGTCCCAATCAGGCGGACAGACGCTTGCGGCCCTTGGCGCGACGATTGGCCAGGACATTGCGGCCGCCGACGGTCGCCATACGGGTACGGAAGCCGTGGCGGCGCTTGCGAACCAGCTTCGAGGGTTGATAAGTGCGCTTCACGACATTCTCCGGTTTCGCGTGGACACGCCCGCACCGGACATCACCAGATGTCCCGGAACGAACACATGCGGGACCCGTGGCGAGGTCCCGTTGCAGGCGGCGGCTTATAGGGGGATGGGGCCTGCCACGTCAACTATTGCCACGCATCGCCGCCAATCCGTCATGAAACCAATGCGGCGTGGCGGTCCAGGCGCCGCTGCCTCCTGGCTATGCCGGTCGGGAGGCTTGCGTCACCAAGTGGCTGCTATCACGATTTCCGTGATCTGCCGATTGCCCTCGGGTCAAAGCCGGCGCAGTTTCATGCCATGAAACTACGCGACGACGGTGGCCGCGAGGGCGTGGCCCTAGCCCTGCAAGGCGGCGGTGTGCATGGTGCCTATGCTTGGGGCGTCCTCGACCGGCTATTGCAGGACGGTCTGCAGGTCGGCCGCGTTTGTGGCGTGTCGTCCGGAGCGCTGCTGGGCGTGATGCTGGTGCAGGGGCTGGTGAAGAACGGCCCGGCTGGCGCGAGGCAGGAGATGGGGCGGTTGTGGGAACGTGTTGGCCAAGCCCACGCCCTCAGCCCGCTACAGGGCGGCCCAATGGATCGCTGGCTGTCCTGGGGGTCGGAAATCGGCAACAACCTGATGTGGCAGGGGATGGAGACGGCGCTGCGCATGTTCAGCCCGTCTCAGCTCAATCCGTTCAACCACAATCCGCTGCGCGCCGTGATCGCCGATCTCCTGGATCATGATGCGCTATGCCATCCAACGGCGCTCCCGCTCACCGTCGCCGCGACCGATGTGGAGACCGGCGCGTCGGTGCAGTGGACCAACCGGGCCATCACCGTCGAGGTTCTTCTCGCCTCATGCTGCCTGCCCTTCGTGTTCCATGCAGTGCAGATCGAGGGTCGCGCTTATTGGGATGGCGGCTATTCCGGCAATCCGCCCTTGGCGCCGCTGCTGCGCCCGGACCCGCCGCGCGAATTGGTGTTGATCCGCGCCCAGCCATCCCGCCGGCCCGGAGTGCCCAGCTCGCCCGCGGAAATCCTCAACCGGGTGAACGAAATCGCCTGCCATAGCGTGCTGGATGCCGAGTTGGCGGCGTTGTCCCAGCGCACGCTCATGCGCAGCTATGACGCGGACAAGGTTCTGAACGAGCTGCATTTGTCGTCCAAATTCAGCGCCGACATAGGTTTCCTGAATCGCCTGTTCGACGCCGGGCGCGCCGCCGCCGCGTTCTCGCCGGCGACGTCCGCGCGAGCTTGAGCGTGACGAACACCATGTCAGCGCTGGTCGCCGCGTTGGCCGCTTTGGCGGGGGGGGCCGCGGTGGCCGCGGCGATGCTGCCGGCGCGGCGGCGCCAGCGGCAACGCGAGGCAGACATGGCAAAACAGCTCGCCAAGCTGTGCCACGACCTGCGCGGCGCACTCGCCCCGGGCCTGCTGATGACCGAGCGGCTGGAAACACACCCGGACGCGACCGTGCGCCAATCGGTCACGGTTATCATGAACAGCATGGAGCGGGCGTCGGCCTTGATAACGGGATCGGCGAGCGCGCCTAACGGGGAGACGGCGACGCCAGCGCAGGATTGCGCGAAACCCGGGCGTGCGCGATAGCTCAGACCGCCGGAATCGCGGCCTGCAGCGCCTCGGCTATGCCCGGCGCCGCCGCCATTATGGCGTTGCCTTTGGTCAGGCCGTCACCTTCCAGAAAGGGCGAAACCACGGCGCTCGCTGCCGAAAGGATCGCCAGGGCGGCCGCCACGTCCCACAGATTGATGTGCAGCTCCACATAGGCATCGACCCGGCCGGCGGCCACATCGGCCAGGCCCATCGCGCCGGAACCGCCGGCGCGCAGCGTCGCGCCCTGGGCCATGATGTTCTCGACCAGCCTGAAATACGGCGCATTCGGCAGGCGTGGCGACCAGCCGCATTCCACGGTGGCGCGCGACAGATCGGTGGTGGTGGCGGCGCGGATCAGGGCGTTGTTCAGCGTCGCCCCGCCCCCCTGGCGTGCGGCAAACACTTCGCCCAGGGCCGGCGCCACCAGCACGCCCAGCAATGCCGTACGGTCCTCGATCAGCCCGAGCGACACGCAGAAGCGCGAGCCGCCGCGCGCGTAGTTGGCGGTGCCGTCGATCGGGTCAACCACCCAGCGCAGCGCCCCCTCACGCCCGCGCCCGCTCTCCTCGCCTTCGAAGCCGTCTTCGGGGAAGGCGGCGGCGAGGGCGTCGGAGAGGAATGCCTCCACGGCGCCATCCGCCTCGGTCAGCCAGTCCTGCGCGCCCTTCAGCGTGGCCACTGGCGCGCCAGGCGGCGGGCGCAGGCGCAGCGCCAGCTGGCCGGCTTTCTCGGCCAGTTTGACGGCGACATCCAGGCGGCGTTGCAGGGCGGATTCGGGCATGGGCGGCTCCAGGGGTTAACGGATTCCGGCGCGCATGAAACTCTGCACGAACTGGCGCTGGAACAGCAGGCAGGCCACTAACAGCGGGGCGCTGCTCGTCAGCGTGGCGGCGGTGATGATGGACCCGTCGATGCCCTGGCCGGTAGAGGCGAAGACGGACAGCCCGACCGTCAGCGGCCTTGTGGTGACGGAGTTGGTGATAACCAGCGGCCACAGGAAATTGTTCCAGTGATAGCTGACGCTGACCAGCCCATAGGCGATGTAGGTCGGGCGGGCCAGCGGCACATAGACGCGCCATAGCCGGCTCAGCAGCGAGCTGCCCTCCAGCCCCGCCGCGTCCTCCAACTCCTGTGGCACAGTTCGAAAAGTCTGGCGCAGCAGGAAGATGCCGAAGGCGGAGCCGAGATAAGGCAGCGCGATCGCCAGAATGGTGTCCACCAGATGCAGCTGCGCCATGATGCGGCAATTGCCGACCAGCAGCACGTCCGGCATCACCATCAACTGTAGCAGCACCATGGCGAAGATCAGATCGCGGCCGGGGAAGTTCATGCGCGCGAAGGCGAAGGCGGCCGGGGTGCAGATCACGAACTGCGCCACCAGCACCATGGTGACGAGGATGACCGTGTTCACCAAATACCGCGCGACGGGTGCCGCATCCCAGGCCTGACGGAAATTATGCAGGGTCAGCGGTGCGGCGAGATCGAAATGCGTGGCGCAGGCGGCGGGGTGGAAGGCGGTCCAGACGGCATAGAGCAGCGGCAGGATCCACAGCACGCCCAGCAGCCACGCGCCCACGACCTCAGGTGCTCGCGTGCTCACCGGTAATGCACCCGGCGGACGAGCACACCGAACTGGAATGCCGCCAGCCCGCCCAGCAGCGCCAGCAGCACGATGGTCAGTGTTGCCGCCGTGGCGGTGTCCCAGAAGCGGAAGCCGGTTTCGTAGATGTAATACAGCAGCAGCGTGGTGGCTTTGTCCGGTACGCTTGCGGCGAAGCTGCTGGCGGGTGTCGCGTAGATATCGGCGGGTGGGGCGTCCTGTTCGATGCGGCCGTTGCGCAGCAGCACCACCTTGTCCGCCATGCCCATCGCCTCGGTCTGGTCATCGGTCACGTACAGCATGGTGATGCCCAGGCGTCGCTGCAGCGCCAGGATTTCGCGCCGTATATCCGCACGCAGCTGCGCGTCCAGGTTAGAAAGCGGTTCATCCATCAGGCAGACGGGCGCCTCCGCCACAATAGCGGGACCCAGCGCCACGCGCTGCTGCTGGCCGCCGGAGAGCTGGCCGGGCCTGCGGTCAAGCAGATGGCCGATGCCCAGTATGTCCGCCGCCCGGGCCAACCGCGCCCTGCGCCCGGCCTTGGCCATGCCGCGGGTGCGCAGGCCGAAGACGATGTTCTCCGCCACCGTCAGATGCGGAAACAGCGCATAGGACTGGAACACCATCGCCAGACCCCGCTCGGCCGGCGCCAGCCTGCTGACGTCGCGGCCGCCAATTTCCACCACGCCGTCGCTGGCCTGTTCCAACCCCGCCACGATCCGCAGGCAGGTCGTCTTGCCGCAGCCGGACGGCCCAAGCAGGACACAGAAGCTGCCGGCCGCGACATGCAGCGAGACGTCGGACAATGCCGTCGTGGCGCCCCAGCGTCGCGTGACGCCGCGCAACCGCACCGCGCACCGTGCAGGGAACGAATTGTTTCGATCATGGCATCCCGTCCCATAGCTTGACGGGACTGCCGCTGGGTTGTGACAGTTCTGTTGTGATCAACGCCGGCTTTGGGTTGCCAGCGGCGCGCCCGTCATGGTCTTACAACGGATATGACGATGTGCACGCAGCGATGAAGGTGGTTGGGCTGACCGGCGGGATCGGCATGGGCAAGTCGAGCGCCGCCGCCGCCTTCCGCCGTGCTCGCATCCCCGTTTTCGACGCGGATGCCACCGTTCACGCCCTTCAGGCCCCCGGGGGTCTCGCCCTGCGCGCGATCGGTGCCGCTTTTCCCGGCACGGTCATCGATGGCCGGCTCAACCGCGTCGCCCTGCGTCAGGCCGTGCTCGGCCGGCCCGACGCGCTGCGCCGGTTGGAGGCGATCATCCACCCCATGGTCCGCGCCGCGGAGACCGCTTTCCTTGCCCGCGCCCGGCGCGCCGGGCGCCGCCTGGCGGTGCTGGACATTCCGCTGCTGCTGGAAACCCCGGGTTCTGACCGGGTCGACCTGATCGTCGTCGTCTCCGCCCCGCGCGCGGTGCAGATGGCGCGGGTCCGCCGCCGCCGGAAGATGGACCCGGCCCAGATCGCCGCCATCATCGCGCGCCAGATGCCCGACGCACAGAAGCGCCGCCGCGCCGATCTGGTGGTGCGGACCGGCCTTTCCCGCCATTATGCGCTGCGCGCGATACGGCGCCTGATCCGGACCTTGACCGCATGATTCGTTCCGTTCTGTTCGACATCGAGACCACCGGTCTCGACCCGCTCACCGGCGACCGCGTGATCGAGGTCGCGGCATTGGAACTGATGGGCGATCTGCCCACCGGCAAGCATTTCCACCGCTTGATCCACCCGCAACGCGACATTCCCGAAGACGCCACCAGGGTCCACGGCATCACCATCGACAAGCTGCGCGACGCGCCGCGCTTCGAGGAGGTGATGGAGGACATGCTGGAATTCTTCGGCGACGGGCCGCTGATCGCCCATAACGCGCCCTTTGATTTCGGGTTCATCGACGCCGAACTCAACCGCGCCAATCGCCCGGCGCTCGACCGCAGCCGCATGGTCGACACGCTGATGCTGGCCAAGGCTCGCTTCCCCGGCATGCCCAATGGCCTGGACGCATTGTGCCGCCGCTTCGCCATAGATCTCAGCGAACGCACCTCCCACAACGCCCTGCTGGATTGCCGGCTGCTGGCCGAGGTTTACGTAGAACTCACCGGCGGCCGCCAACGCGGCTTCTCCCTCGCCGAGGAAGGTCAGGCCGAAATTCCCGTCGCCGTCTATGCCGCCACCGGGCCACGCATCCCTCGCCCGATCGTGCCCAGCGCCGAGGAACTCGCTGTGCACGCGGCGTTCGTGGGGAAGTTGAAGGAGCCGGTCTGGTTGGCGGAATAGGCGGGTCAGTCAGGCCAGCGGCAGAGCCCTGGCGTTGTTTTTACGTTGGCGCCAGATATTTCGGCGCCAGACGAAACCGCTCAAACCAAGCCAGCGTACAGGTCACCTCAGCCGCAAAATGCGATGGCCGCAGGACGGCGGAGGAGTGGCTGACCGCGGGTGCGCGCACGAACGCGGTTGGCACGCCGGCGAGTTTTAGGGCCGTGTACATTTGCAGCGCTTCCGAGGCAGGGGTGCGGTGATCGGCATCGCCAGCAAGCAGCATGGTTGGTGTGCGCACGGCGGCGACATGGGCCAAGGGTGAGCGGACGCGCAGCTTGGCGGCATCCGACCAGGGCAGCGCGCCGCCCAGCCAGAGCGGGCCGACGGTGGGGCCGATATCGGCGGTCAGCACCCAGCTTTCCCAGCTTACCACCGGCTTGATGGAAACTGCGGCGCGAAAGCGATGGGTATGGGCGACGGACCACAGGGTAAGGGTGCCGCCGCCGCTGATGCCGGTGACGAACAGATTGTCGGCATCGATGTCTGGCCGCGCCGCCGCCGTGTCCAGCGCGTCCATCAGATCGTCGTAATCGGGACCTGGGAAGGCATCGTGCAGGGCGGTGGCGAACGCCTCGCCATAGCCGGTGGAACCACGCGGGTTCACATAAAGAACGGCGTAGCCGGCTGCGGCCATCATCTGGTGCTTGATCGAGAAGCGCTCCCAGAACTGGGCGAACAGGCCGCCATGGATGGACAGGATCAGCGGCACCTGCGCTCCGTCTGGCTGGTGCGGGGGCAGCATCAGCCAGCACTGGATCCGGTGGCCGCCATCACGCGACGTGACCCAGATCGTTTCGGCGTCGACGAAGCCGCCGACAGAATCCGCCAGGCCCGCGTTCACGTCGGTGATCGTGGTCGCGGCGCCGCTCCGTCCGATCAGCGCGACGTCGCCGGGATGGGCGATGGCGGTGCGGAGATAGGCGATGGTGCCGTCGCACGCCACGGAGAAGCCGCCATTGGCATAAGGCATTTCGATCGCGGCGCTGCCCACGTCGCGGGCCAGCACGGTGAGATCGCCGTCCAGCGTCACCCGGGCGATGACACGGTGGCCGTGTTCGACATAGACAACCAACAATGCAGGCGTGTCGCCATCCCAGGCGAGCATGTCGATGCTGATATCGGCATCAGGCAGGATTTCCCGGGCGGCGCCGCCGTTGGCGGGCATGACGAGCAGGCGGCGGGTCTGGAAGCTGAGGTGCCGCTCCTCGACCGCCGTAAACGCGATCCAGCTGCCGTCGGGGGACGGGGTCGGGCAGGCGGTCGCGCCGTCGCGATCGGTCAGGCGGCGGACGGCGCCGCCGGCCACGGCCACGGCGTAGAGGTCGAGGTCGTGCACCGCCATATCCCAATCCGGCCGGCGCGTGGCGGACAGAAGCAGTTGCGTGCCGTCCGCCGAAAAGACGAGGCCGGGCGGGATGTGAAAGCCACTGTACCAATCGCCGGTGGTCAACTGACGCGGCACCCCGCCCGCGGCATCCATGACGAAGATCTGGAACACGCCGTGCGGCAGGTCGCCGGTGGTGTCGTGGCGCCAGAGCATCCGCTCCGTCATTCGGAAGGCGGGCGCCCAGTCCGCTCCCTCCGGCGGGTGCGGCAGGTCCAGCCAGGCGGGTTCGGGCTCGGCGACCATCATCTGGAAGGCGATGCTGGCCCCGTCGGGCGACCAGGCGATCTCGCGCAGCTTCGCGGACGTATCGAGCAGCACGATCTCGGCGCCCGTGTCGGTGTCGTGCACCACCAGCGCCTGACCGCCAGCGTGGCGGCGCAGGAAGGCAAGGTGGCGGCTATCGGGCCCCCAACGTGGGGATGCGGCATCGTCACTGCGCGGAATCTCGCGCCAGGTCGTGCGATCCGTGGACAGCATCAGCACGGAGTGGCGCACATCCCGCATCTGGTCGCGACGCACCAGTACGTGGCAGATCCGCGCCACATCTGGCGAGATGCGGGGGTCGTCCGCATGGCAGAAAGCGAAGATATCGGCCGGACAGAGCCGGCGCGGCCCGGATTCGGGCGCATAGGTGGCGGTGGGCAGCGTGGCGACGGACATCGGTGAGCCTTCCTGGATACCCACAGGCTATTCAGTTTCGGGCCGTTCCGGAAACCGCCCATGGCGGTGAAACCGGGCCAAAAACGCAGATTTTTCAGGGAGGGAAGGTAGCAGGCGGCCGGGCGCGGCAAAGACGGGCATCATTCCGACAGGATCGGAAATGGTGGAGCTGAGCGGGATCGAACCGCTGACCTCCTCATTGCGAACGAGGCGCTCTCCCAGCTGAGCTACAGCCCCATCCAAGCCGACGCGAGGGGCCGGACAATGCTGATGCCGCATGCCTAAGTCAAGCCAGGTTTCGCACATGGCGGTCGGCTAGGCCGGTTGCGCAGGGATTCCTGGGAAGATAGGTTGCGGCGACCTGTCGGGGACCCGCGCGTGATCACAATTCTCTATCAAATCCTGAACGAGATCCTGAACCTGTACAAATGGGCCGTCATTCTGGCTGCCGTGTTCAGCATGCTGGTCTCGTTCGGGGTGTTGGACACGCGTAACCGGCTGGTGTGGACGATCGGCGATTTCCTGTATCGCGTCACCGAGCCGGCACTGCGCCCCATTCGCAACATGCTGCCGAACTTCGGCGGCGTGGACCTGAGCCCGCTGGTGCTGATCCTGATCATCTGGGTGCTGCAGGCGCTGCTGACGAAGATCTATCTCGCCGTCGTGTTTGGTAACATACAGGGCCTGTTCCTTTAGGGGTGCGCCGGTGACCGCAACCGTCATCGACGGCAAGGCCGTCGCCGCGAGATTGCGCGCTGAGTTGGCGCACCAGGTCGCCGGATTGCCTTATCAGCCCGGGCTTGCCGTGGTTCTGGTGGGAGACGACCCCGCCAGCGCGGTCTATGTCCGCAATAAGGACCGCGCCGCGTCGGCCGCCGGCATCGCCGCACGCACGATCCGCCTGCCCGGTCATACCACCCAGGCGGAGCTGCTGGCCCTGGTAGAGGCATTGAACGAGGACGACGCGGTGGACGGCATCCTGGTGCAGTTGCCTTTGCCGTCCCAGATCAGCGCCACGGCCATCATCGCCGCCCTGGACCCCGAGAAGGACGTGGATGGGCTGCACCCGATGAATGCTGGCCGGTTGGCCGCAGGCACGCCTGGATTGGTGCCGTGCACGCCGCTTGGAGCGATGCGCCTGCTGGCTGAGGCCGGGCAGGCGCTATCCGGCGCCCGCGCCGTGGTGCTCGGTCGCTCCGTGCTCGTCGGCCGGCCCATGGCGGCCCTGCTGACGGCGGCTGACGCGACGGTGACCCTGGCCCATTCCCGCACCCGGAATCTTGCCGCCGAATGCCGCCGCGCGGACGTGCTGGTGGCCGCGGTGGGCCGGCCCGGCCTGGTGTCCGGCGAATGGATCGCCCCGGGCGCCACCGTGATCGACGTTGGCATTAATCGGCTGGCCGACGGCTCGTTGGCCGGCGATGTGGCCTATGACGAGGCGCGCGGCGTGGCTGGAGCGATCACGCCCGTGCCGGGCGGCGTTGGCCCGATGACGATCGCCTGCCTGCTGGAGAACACCATCAAAGCGGCCATGCGTCGCCGGGCCAGCTGACGCAACAATGCTCCGCTGCAGGTCACGGATCCTGGTTCGTTCGTAGGCAGCGGGCGGCCGCTGGCCGCATGCCCTCAGAAGTCGCTACAGCGGCCCTTGTGTTCCCAGTCGCCATAGCGCGTGGGTTCCGGTCCCGAAGGACCACCGATCTCTTTCGGCCACTCCGGGGCAGGCGCCACGGCGGCATCGGATTTGGGCAATTTGCGCTCGCGGGATGCCGCCGCGTCTGCCTTCTCGTCCATCTGACGATCGGAAATAACGCGATTTGTGTCCTGTGTCATACCCAACAGATGGCACGAAACGGATATGCTGCAATGCCGTCCAGTTGCATGGTACAAAACCGTAACGAGGGGTTCGATGAGCGGCGCAGTGATGCCGGCCGCCAGGCGACATAGCTTCCCGGCCGTCGCAGCCTGGTATGGCGTGCAACGATGGTGGTGCTTCGGCACCCCAGGGTATACCCCACGCCCCAGGACCCACACCCACCGGCGCCGGGTGCTCGTGTCGGCGGCGCTGGTTTTGACCTTGGCGGCTGCGAGCATGGGGGGTCCGGCACTGGCTGCTCGCCAGGAATCGAGGCGGGAGATCGTAGTGGTGAACCGCAGCCATCAGGCCATCGACCAGCTTTATGTCTCGCCCAGTGATTCCGACCAGTGGGGCGATAACCGGCTGGGCAGAGACAGCGTGCATCCCGGCGGCTCGTTTCGTCTGCGCCTGCCCCGGACGACCGGCTGCAACGTGGACGTGCAGGTCATTTACCGCGACGCGCGACAGGAAGAGCGGAATGGGGTGAACCTGTGCCGCTCCGGGCAGGTCAGCTTCGATGCCAGCGCGGCCGCGATGCCGCCAGAGGCAGCAGGGCCCGCGCACGACGTGACCGTGTCCAACCAGAACACCAGGGCGATAGCGCTTCTATTCCTGTCGGATCCGGGTGCGCAAGACTGGGGGGATAACCGGCTGACCGCGGGTCCGGTCGCTGTGGGGACAAAGGTCGGTATCGACTATCGCGGTCCGTGCGGTGTCGATATGCGGGTGGTGTTCGACAATCTTTCGGCGGAAGAGCGGCGTGGCATCGATATCTGCGCACAGTCCGACGTGGTCGTGCGCCCCGGCTGGACGACCGAGGCTGGGCCCGCGCCCCCATCTGGATTGCCCCCGCCGGGCTCAACACCCGCTTCCCCGGCCGTACCGCCGGGACCTGCCGTCGCAAGCCAGCCCGCCGGCAACCTTGCCACGCCGGCGGCGGCACCGCCCGCGGCGCCGAACCCGCCGGAGACGGTGATCGAGATGATCGACGTCACCAACCGTTCCGCCGCACCAATCACCGCACTCGAGTTATCGCCAGAGAACGGCTCCGGCGGACCGCGCCAGGACTTGCTGGCGGGAGAGCCGCTGCCCCGCGGCGGCCACCTCGTCCTGCCTTTCACGCGTGGCCCTGGCTGCCGGTATACCGCCCTGGTTCGGCACCCCGGCGACATGGCGGACCAAAAAATGGCGGGGATCGACCTTTGCCGCGAAAGCGAGATCACCGTGCCGGCGGGCTGAAGCTGTGTGACGCAACGTAAACCGCTATAAATATTGCGCCTTTGCCTCATTATTGCTACGGCGTGGGCGAACATCGGGATGGATTTCAGTGGGTCGCCCAGCGGCCAATGGCCTCAGGCGGCGGCGTAGCAAGCAGTGGTGGAAGGCGTTCGCTTTCCCAAAGCTGATGGTGATCGCGGTTCCAGCCCTGCTTTGCCCGATCGGGGCGGCCATGGTGCTGCGCAGCCCGGACGCGCCACTGACCCCGGTCGAACAGGCCATGGACGCCCTGCCCAGCGCCGCTGATGCTGCGCCCGCCGATGACGGGGTTGCGGATGCATCACCGCTGGGGGCCGGCACCCAACGGCTCTCGCCCAGTGCTGCCATGCCGCTACTTGCCGCGTCCGCCCGTGCAACCTCCGCGGTGCTGGCGCTGCGCGACAGCGAGCGGGCCGCGCCGCCGACGGACCGGAATTACGCTGTAACCCAGTTCTCCCTGCTGCATCCCGACGAACTGGCACGGGACAATATGCTGATCGGGGATCTGTGGCTGGTGTACAACAATCCGACCGGCACGGATTTTAGCGCGCGAATCTTTCAGGACTATTGCGCCGCTGTGCCGGGGGATCCGTTCTATGCGGTGAGCATCAACGCCCGGCCGCTCACGCCGGCCCTGAAACAGGCCGCGATGGCCTGGGAGGCAATCCCGGGCGCAACCGGCCGCTGCCCGCGTGTGAGCGGGTAGACGCCAGAGCAATATGGCTTTAGGCGGAATCGCCGAGTCACAAAATTGCTCGTCAAAACAAAGAGCTAGAGCATGCTGGCTTCGCCCGCCAGAAGCCATCATGCTCTAATTCATCCACATCCGCCGCAACACGTTGTCACGTAACACGTAATGGTGCCCCAGCGCGGCCAGGGCGTGCACGCCAGCGACGATCAGGATAGCAGTCGCGCCATTGGCATGCAGCCATTCGATCTGGTCACGCAGCGGCTTGTAGCCCGGCAGGCTGAAAAGACCGAAATAGCTGTCGCCGCGAAACCAGGCGTTGCAGATGCCGAGCGTGACCTCTCCGATGACCAGTGCATAGAGCAGGTAATGCACGGCCTTGGCCGCCAAGCCCAGCAGACCGGGATCCGCGTCCGGCAGGGTGCGGCCGTTCGTCGCGCGCCAATGAACGCGCAATACCAACACGACCCCCAGTATCAGACCGACCGTAAAATGGGCGGATCTGGCGTCCGGCCGCAGCGGGCGGGGAAACCAGTCGATTGTCTGGCCCATGGACCACAGCGCCACAATCAGGCCTGCGGTCAGCCAGTGCAGCAGGATGGTCTTGGCGTCGTAGCGGATGCGGGTGCTGGCCGATGCGTCCATGTGGCGGTCTCCGTGATTCTCGATGGAAAGACTGGCGGAGGAAGGACTGAGGGACGCGAGCGCTAATTCGCGCCGGTCAACTGGCGCCGATGAGAATTCCTGTGGCGAACACCAGCGCTCCCCCGAAGCCTACCTGCATCGCGGCGGAGAGCGGCGGCGTGTCCATGTAGCGCCAGCGGATCCAGCTGATCACGGCCAGCTCGCAGACCACCACGATCACGGCAATGACCGTCGCCATGAAGAAATCAGGGATCAGGAACGGCAAGGTATGGCCGATGCCGCCCAGCGTGGTCATCAGGCCGCAGATCGCGCCGCGCATCAGCGGCGCGCCGCGTCCGGTCAGGCTGCCATTGTCCGACAGCGCTTCGGCGAACCCCATGGAGATGCCGGCGCCGATCGAGGCGGCCATGCCGACCAGGAAAGCATCCCACGAATGCGAGGTGGCGAAGGCGGCGGCGAAGACCGGTGCGAGCGTGGAAACCGAACCGTCCATCAGCCCGGCGAGGCCCGGTTGCACCACCTGCAACACCAGCATGCGCCGCGCGGTCTCGTCCTCGGTCTCGCGTACGCCGCGCGACAGGTTCTCCGCCACCAGCCGCTCGGCGATATGCTCGTGTTCGTCTTCCGCCTCGGCGAGGTCGCCCAGCAGCTTGCGAATGGAAGCGTCGGCGCTGCGGGCAGCGGCGCGGCGATAGAAGCTTGCGGTCTCCAACTCCATCTGCTCGGCATGCTTGCGCACCACGTCGAGATTCATCGGCTGCAGCTGCCAGACCGGCTTGCGGGTGACGAAGCCGCGCACGTCCTGCCGGCGGATCAGCGGGATGTGCTCGCCGAATTTCTCGCGGTACAGGTCCAACAGGCGGCGGCGATGCTCGCTCTCCTCGGCGGCCATTTCGCTGAACACCTTGGCGCTGCCGGGGTAGTCGCCGCGCAGGCCTTCGGCGATGTCGGAGTAGATGCGGCCATCCTCCTCCTCGTTGCCGATCGCCAGCGCCAGGACTTCCTTCTCGGATAATTCATCAAAATTGCGCATGCTCACTCCGGAAGAACAGATGCGGCGAAACGGTCGAAAGTATTACGTTCAGACAACATGAAGCGTCCGACGGACAGAATTGGCTCAGAACTGAATCATGCAACCTGCGCCTTTTGAACGTTCGGAACGCATTCGCCGCATATCGCGACTATGGCGCGGGGCAGTCGAATAATCAAGACGCCTACAAAACGATGAGAATGCGTCGCATCTACGGTGATAATGCATAATCCGCCGGTTCGATGGCCGGCTTTCGGCCGGCGACGATGTCGGCCAGCAATCGCCCGCTGCCGGCCGACAAGGTAAAGCCGAGCGAGCCATGCCCGAGATTGAGCGCCAGATTGTCCAGCACGCTGCGGCCGATCACCGGCACATCGGTGGGCGTGGACGGGCGGTAGCCGGACCA
>DASXIW010000258.1:0-2150 GCA_036497785.1 Acetobacteraceae bacterium
ATGCGGCGCATGATGGATGGGTTGGGGTCGGAGCCGTGGATCAGGCGGACATGGTGCAAGGACATCTCGCCGGCGGCGAGGTGCAGCATCGCGGCGTCGCGTTCGTCAACATCGACCAGGATTTCCTGGCCGCGGCTGAGCAGGTTCTCCGGGCGAAACGTGTCATGGTGCGGCACCTGGTCAAGTTTGTGCGTGCCCGGAATGACCCGCATAGCGCCGTTGGCTTCGATGCTGTCGGTCAGCGCGACCCAGGCGGTGATCACGTCGGCGGGGTCGAGGCCCCAGTAGGTGGAATCCTGGTGCCAGGAAACGAAACCCGGGTTGCGCGGTTCCTTGATGAAGAAGGAGGAACCCCAGCACAGGATGTTGGGGCCGATGACGTCCTCGACGGCGTCCAGGATGCGCGGATGGCGGATCAACTCGTTCAGCCAGGTGAACAGCAGATGCGATTTGTGCCGCAGCTTGCCAGCCAGGATTCCGGCGCTGGCTTCGAACGCTTCCAGTTTGGTTCGGATGGCATCGGCCTGCTCGCGGGGCATCACCTGGATCGGGGCGTAATAGCCTTCGTCGCGGTACTGGCGGAGTGCCGCCTCGGTGAGCATTTTCATGGGTTCCTCCGCGTGGCCATCTTCCAGGAGCATGAGAAACGGTGGCGATGAAAGTCAACCCGGTCGAACCGTGGGGCAGAGATGCGGGGACCAGCGATGCGGTGATCGTCATATTTGGCGCGGCGGTCCGGCCGGATGGGGGACCGAGCGAAACCCTGCGGCATCGGGTGCGGGCGGCGGCACGGTTCGGGGCGGGGTTTGCGCGTCCGCTGTTCATCCCGACCGGTGGGCGCGGCCGCCATGGCCAGGCGGAAGCGACGGTGATGGCGCGGCTGTTGCAAGAAGCGGGGTTTCCGCCGTCCACGATCCTCAAGGAGGAAACCGGGACCGATACGCTGTCTTCGGTGCGCGCGGTGGTTCGGCTGATTCCGAGCGGGGGGCAGGTGTATGCGTGCACCAGCGCGTATCACTTGCCGCGCTGCCTGGTACTGTTGCGTCTTGCCGGGATTGGTGCGCGGGCGTGTCCGCCGCCGCCGGTTGCGGCGGCGACCTCGCGGTGGCGGCGCTGGTACTGGCGGCTGCGCGAGGCGCCGGCGCTGCCCTATGACGCACTGCTGATGCTGTGGCTGCGGGCCTGGCGGCAGGTTTGAGGTGGCGCTCGTGCACCGCAATCCGATGAAAGCGCGTCCGGGCGCTACCGCTCGTGCTCGTCGGAGTCGTTCTCGACCTCGATGTCGCCGCTGATGACGTCGGCGTCGTCCTCGAGGTCGTCGGCCGCCTCCAGGACATCTTCCTCCTCGACGTCCTCGACGCCTTCGACCTCCACGTCCACATCCTCGGGGGCGGGAGTGGGCTTCTTCGGACGTTTGTCCTCGGCGACATTACCGCCGGTGCGGCGCGGGCGCGGCTGCTCGATCGGCTGTTCGGTGCCGCATTTGGGGCAGACGGCGGGCGACTTGGTCAGGTCGTAGAAACGCGTGCCACAGGCGACGCAGACCCGCTTGGTGCCGAGTTCAGGCTTAGCCATGAGAATATAGGGCCCTTCGCGATGGTCTTTGGGCGGTCAACAAGAGCGGGCGCCCATGCCACCACCGGGCGGCGCTGTCAAATGGTATCGGCGGCGCGCGAAAGTGGGTAACAAGCCCCGAATCATGCCAGCAACCGGACCGGATCCATGGACCAAGCCGCACAACGCCCGTTGATCGCCAGCAGACCAGCCGCGCCCCTGAGCGGGCGGATCGCGGTGCCGGGGGACAAGTCGATCAGCCATCGCGCCTTGATGTTCGGCGCTCTGGCGATTGGGGAGACCCGGATTACCGGGCTGCTGACCGGGGAGGACGTGCTGCGCACCGCTGCGGCGATGCGGGCGCTGGGGGCGGAGGTGACGCAAGATGCGGACGGGTTGTGGCGTGTGGCGGGGCGGGGGATCGGCGGGCTGACGGAACCGGCCGACGTGCTCGACATGGGCAATTCGGGCACCGCGGCGCGGCTGTTGTGCGGCATCCTGGCCAGCCATCATTTGTTCGCGGTGATGACCGGGGACGGGAGCCTGCGCGAGCGGCCGATGCGCCGGGTGATCGATCCGCTGACCGCCACGGGCGC
>DASXIW010000259.1:0-8282 GCA_036497785.1 Acetobacteraceae bacterium
GCCGGGACGCCGAGGGCGCGCAGCATGATAGCGGTATGGCCGTCCGAGCCGCCTTCATCCGTCGCGACACCGGCGAGGCGCGCGGGATCGAGCAACGCCGCATCGGCCGGGCGGAGCGATTCGCAGGCCAGGATCGCGCCCTCGGGCAGGCCGGAGAAGCTGCGGAACGGGGCGCGCGTCAGGTTGCGCACCAGCCGGCGGCCGATTTCACGCACTTCATCGGCCCGGCGCTTGCGGCCGGCGGCATCGTCGGCGGCCGGTGCGGCCATGAACTGGTCGGCCAGGCTCTCGGTCTCGTCCACCACGGCGGTCTCGGCGCTGACCAGCGCTTCGGCGATGCGCCGGCGCGCGCCGCGCACCAGGCGGGAGGGGCCGATCATTTGCAGATAGGCGTCCAGCATGGGCGCGATCTCGGCCTGGCTGTCCTCCGGCAGCACGCCCAACCGGGCGCGCAGTTTCATCAGCTGCTTGCGTGATTGCAGGATGGCGGCGTCGAGCCGTGCGGTTTCGGCTTCGCTGTCGGCGGCCTGGATGCGACGGCGGATGACCGGGGCGGGCGGTTCGTGGGCCCCGAATACCGCGCCAATGGCGACGCCGGCCGAGACCGGAATGCCGACCAGCCGCCGTTCCGGCCGTGCGGGGTGGGGGTCGCGCGGGCGCCGGCCCTGGCGGGGGGAGTCGGGGGGTGAGTGGCCGCCGTTCTCAGTCCTGTTCATGGAAGCCGGCCTCGACAAGGGCGGCGAGGGCGTCCATCGCCTCTTTCGCGTCCCAGCCTTCGCCGCGCAGCTCGATATCCGAACCTTGGCCAGCGCCCAGCATCATGAGCCCCATGATGGAGCGTGCGGATACGGACTGACCGTCCTTGACCACGTCCACCGAGGCGCCGAAGCGCTCGGCCGTGGTGACGAATTTGGCGGCGGCCCGGGCATGCAGGCCGCGGCGGTTGCAGATGGTCAGCATGCGGCTGAGAACCGGGCCGCCCGACCCGCCGGAGCTGTCTTCGTCGGCAGGCCCCTCATTGGGCCCGTCGGCTGGCGTCATCCGCAGGACTCGTTGATTTTGCAGGGCGGCAGCTTGCAGTGGGGCAGTACATGCGAGGCGGCGGCGATATATTTGCGGCCGGCCATCTGCGCGCAATCCACAGCGTCGGCCAGTGGCTGGTTCGAGCGGACCTTGGCGAGCTTAACCAGCATGGGCAGGTTGACCCCGGCAATGACCTCCACGCCCTTGCGATCCATCTGCGAGATGGCGAGGTTGCTGGGGGTGCCCCCGAACATGTCAGTCAGGAGCACGACGCCGTCGCCGGTGTCCACCTGGTTGATACAGCTCACAATTTCTGCTCGTCGTCCTTCGATGTCGTCATCGGGGCCGATGCAGACCGTGGCGACATTGCGTTGCTTGCCGACCACATGCTCCATGGCAGACCGCAGCTCCTCGGCGAGCCGGCCATGGGTAACCAGAATGAGTCCGATCATCGGGTGATCTCAGGCCTCCTGTGCCTGAACGGGCGGTTCCGCGCTGTTGGAACCCATTGCGCCGTCTCGAAGCTGAGCCACACGCGTCAAGATACCTTCACGAGCGAGTTCACGGTGCGTGCTGCTGACACGCCAGCCGCCTTGCGTCAAATACGATTGCAGCCGTTCCACGATGTAGACGGAGCGATGCCGTCCCCCCGTGCAGCCGACTGCGATCGTCGCGTATTTTTTGCCCTCTTGCACGAAGCGCGGCAAGACCAGTTGCAGAAGGCCAGTCACCCTGGCGAAAAAGTCCTGGAAATCAGGGTCTGCTTCCACATACGCCCCGACTTCAGTATCCAAACCCGTTCGGGGACGCAGACCACTGATATAGTGCGGGTTGCGCAGAAAACGGGCATCCAGAACGATGTCAGACTCGCGTGGCAGACCCGCAGGGAACGCGAAGGATATGAGTGAGATCGACAGGCCGGCTTGCGGGAAGGCGATCGCTTCCGGGCCGAAGCGCTGTTCGATCAACTGGCGAAGCGAGGCAAGTGGCAGGTCGGAGGTGTCGATCACAAGATCGGCGGCCGAATAGAGCGGCGCCGTGAGCCTCTGCTCGGCCCACACCCCGTCGGAGACGCGACCCTGGGGTGACATCGGGTGGCGACGCCGGGTTTCGGTATAGCGGCGCAGCAGCACGGACTCGTCGGCCCAGGCGAAGATCAATTCCGCCTTCAGGGCCGGATTGTGCCGCAGCCGGTCCAGCGTGGCGAGCACCGCATCGGGGTCGAACCCGCGCGAGCGCGCGTCCACGCCGACAGCCACGCGCCGGGCCGAGTCGGTGCAATTGCCGCTGACCAGTTCCTCGATGAGCTCCAGCGGCGGGTTGTCCACCGCTTCGTAGCCCACATCCTCCAGCGCCCGCAGGATCGATGCCTTGCCGGCGCCGGACAGGCCGCTGACCAACAGCACGGGCTGTGGCATGGCAATGTTGGCCGCAGCGGGGGCCGCAGCTTGGGCCGAATCTGGCGCTGGACCTTGCCCGGAGGCGATCATTGCGCCGCCTCTCCCGCATCGAAGGCGCCGGCGGTTTGCGTGATCAGGCCGAGTGCGCAATCGAGCGCCAGGGCGACGCGTTGCGGCGCCGAGGCGGACGTCGGATCAATGGTCACCATGGGCAGGCCGGCATATCGGGCCGGTGCGGGTAGCCGCTCGACCGGGGCGCCGAGCCGCACGGCCAACGCCAGGCGCGCGCGCGGGAGATACGGCATACGCAATATGCCGAGGCCGCGCACCTCCAGCAGGCCGGCGATTTGGGAAGGGGCCCAGGCCATGCCATCCGCAATCTCCACCCGATCATCCGCCACCAGCAGAAATCCACGGTCCAGCAGGCGTAGCGTCAGGTCGGACTTGCCGGATCCGGGGGCGCCCAGCAGGAGCACCCCCATTCCGTCCCGTGCGGCACAGCTCGCGTGAACCTGCATGAGGCGCGACCATGCCGCGTTCCGGCGGCTGAACCAAGCATCTTGTTGAGGCATTCTTACAATGCCTCCACGCGCGTCGGTATCCCCATGCCCGATCGGGCTCGGGCCGTGATCTTGCCGGGGTGGGTACCGCGTGCCAGCGTCGGTCGCCATGAATGCCCTTATACCCGATTCCGCCGCCATCGACGAAGCAGCCGCCCGTCTTGTCGCGCATATTCGCCAGACGCCGGTGCTGCGTGTGTCCGGTGCCGATTTCGGCTTGCCGTACGGACTCGTGCTGAAGCTTGAATTTCTGCAGCATGCCGGGAGTTTCAAGCCGCGCGGCGCGTTCAATCGCATTCTCGCGGCCCGGGCGCAGACGGCGATGCCGGTGCATGGCGTGATCGCGGCCTCCGGCGGCAATCACGGGGCGGCCGTCGCCTATGCCGCAGGTGAACTGGGGTTGAAGGCGGAGATCTTTGTCCCTGAACCCACACCCGCCGCCAAATGCGCCCGTATCGAGCGCTTCGGGGCCACGCTGGTGCGCGCCGGCGCGAATTATGCGGAGGCATTGGAGGCCTGCCGCCGGCGCCAGGCCGAGACCGGCGCGTTGGACGTGCATGCCTATGATCACGCAGACGTGCTCGCCGGCCAGGGCACTGTCGCGCGGGAATTCGAGGCCGACGCACCGGAACTGACCCATGTGCTGGTGGCGGCGGGCGGCGGGGGGCTGATCGGCGGCATGGCGGCCTGGTACGCGGGCCGGACCGCGCTGGTGAGCGTAGAACCGGCGGCCTGCCCGGCTTTGCACGATGCGCTGGCCGCGGGGGAGCCGGTGGCCGCGCCGGCCGGCGGGGTTGCCGCGGATTCGCTGGGCGCGCGGCAGGTTGGCGCGCTGATGTTCCCGTTGGCCCAGGCCTATATCGGCACTTCCGTATTGGTTGCCGATGAGGCGATCCAGGCCGCGCAGAGGCTGCTGTGGGAGCGGCTGCGGCTGATCGCCGAGCCGGGTGGCGCGACCGCCCTGGCTGCCTTGCTTTCTGGCGCATGGGTGCCCCCTTCTGGTGCGCTTGTGGGGGTGGTGTTGTGCGGCGCGAATACCGATCCGGGACTGCTTGCGTGAGCGGGGCTGCCTGAGACGGGGTTAATAGACCTGCGCGTAGAGTGCGCAGCGCTCGGCTTCGTCCATTGTTTCGGTCATGCGGATTTCGGCCCGTTTGTGGCGCAGATATGCGTCCAGAAACACCTCTGCCATCCAGTCGCGGGCGGCCTCGTTCCCCTCCAGCGCGGTCAGTGCCTCGTCCAGGCTGGCGGGGAGGGGGGGAGCGGTGCCGGCTGACGGCAGCGGCAACCTCCGGCGAATGCCGTCCACCCCGGCACGCACCAGCGCGCCCAAAGCGAGATAGGGGCTGGCAGAGGCGTCCGCCGCGCGGAATTCCAGATTGAATTGGCCAGCCATGTCAGTGCCGGGCAGCGGCGGCGGTGGGCAGACGCGCAAGCTCGTCTCCCGGTCCGCCTCGGCGAGATAGACAGTGGTGGGCGCGAAGCGATTGGGGCGCAGGCGGATATAGGAGACGGGGCTGGGTGCCGTCAGCGCCAGCAGCGCGGGCAAATGATGCAGCACCCCGGCGGCGAATTGCGCGGCGACGGCGGACAGGCCGAAGGGCAAGGCGGCGTCGTGCGTGGCCGGGCGATCCTGCCGGTCGCGGAGGCTGAAATGGATGTGCACGCCATTGCCGATCCCCGCAGGCGCCGCGATTGGCGTGAAGCTTGCCTCATGGCCCAGGTGCAGCGCGCTGGCGCGGGTGATCTCGCGCAGGATCACGGCCTGGTCGGCGGCCTGCAGGCCGATGGCCGGCGCGCAGGTGATTTCGAACTGGCGCGCGCCGTATTCGGGCATGAAGCTGTCGGGCCTGATCCCGGCCTGACGCAGCGCGGCGGTGAGAACTTCGCCGAATACGCCCTGCCGCCGCCAGGAATCCAGGCTGTACGGGGCGCCTGGCCGATCCAGTACCCCGTCATAGATGAATTCATGTTCGAAGGCGGCGAAGATCCTCAGCCCCGTCATGTCCTCCAGCGCCGCCAACGCGCCGCGCAGGAATTCGCGCGGGCAGCAGGGCCAGGGCGTGCCGTCGAGCTGGCGGATGTCGCCGAGAATGAAATGCTCGGCCGCAGCTTCATCGCCGAAATCCACCCGCGTCTCCGTGGTCTGGTCCGGGATCAGCAACAGCTCGCCCTTGGCGCCGAATGGGGAATCCGCGATGGGACCGAGAGCGGAAATCATGCCGTTGGTGGGAATCCAGCCCACGCCGCCGGCGAGCCGTCCCGGCAGCTCGGACGCCGGAAACCCCTTGCCCCGCACCCGGCCCGCCATCTCGCAGGTGCAGACCATGATGAGCGGTTCACGGATCATGCGAAATCTTTCCATTGACGAAGCGGGATGTTGCGGTGCGGGGCAAGGGCCGTCAACATCGCGCGGCAATGCAGACAGGAGCGGATGGATGACGGCAGCCTCGGCGATACTGAGCCGCGAGGTGGAGATCGACCCTGCACACGCGGCGCTGCTGTTCATCGACGTGCAGAATTATTGCGCGCGCCCCGATGGCGGTGAATTCGCCGCGATGACCGAGGCCGAGCGCGAGGCGCGATACGGGTTTTTTCTGCGCACGCTGCGCGACACCGCAGTGCCCAACATGCAGCGCCTGCAGGCGGCGTGCCGAAAGGCGAAAATCGAGGTGCTGTATACGGTGATCGAAAGCCTGACGCTGGACGGGCGCGACCGCAGCCTGGATTACAAGATCAGCGGCTTCAACGTGCCGCGCGGGTCCTGGGACGGAAAAGTGCTGGACGAAATCGCGCCGGCCGTCGACGAGATGGTGATTCCGAAAACCTCGTCCTCCGTCTTCATCTCCACCAACATCGATTACATCCTGCGCAACCTTGGCGTGCGCTCCTTGATGATCGCGGGGGTGATGACCGACCAATGTATCGATTCCGCGGTGCGCGACGCCTGCGACCTCGGCTACCTCGTGACGACCGTGACCGATGCCTGCGCGACCGGCAGCCAGGAACGGCATGATTGGTCGTTGCGGAATGCGCGGGGATATAGCCGGCAGATCACGACCGGCGAGATGGTGGCTGAGATCGAGAGGCTGACGAAGGTTTGAGGCAAGGCCGGGGGCTTCGCCCCTGGACCCCATCAAAGGCGGAGCCTTTGTCCGCCAATGTAAAACAATTCCCCAGCGTTTCCTGATAGTTAGACTTGCTTTCCGGAAGTGTTCCCGGCCCGGTTCCCAAACTCCCGGAATTCGTTGCGGTGCGCGGTGCCGCTCATAACCGCCCGGCACCGCTCCCGGCTTGGCGGCATGTTGCTGCCATCGCCCCAAGCGGGCAAGCTGCGCCGGGTGGCGCGCCATCTGGTGCGCCGGCACCAACCGGCTATCGAGGCCGTCACCGCCGCGCTGCTGGAGCGCGGTAGCCTCACGAACGACGAGCTGGATGTTCTCCAACCGCTCGCCCGGTGCCGCCGCCGGGCAGCCTGGGGCCGCGCTGGGGCCGCCCTCGGCGGTTCCGGAGGGGGGGGTAATAGCGGCCGGCAAGGCGCCCAAGCCGCTGGCGGCCCGTCCAGGGCCGCGCCTAGGCCTATCCCGGCGTGCCGCGCGTGAAGGTCACCGCGCCCGCCTCCGGCCCGGGCAGCGCGCCATCGCCGCCACCGGCCAGTGCCCGCCAGCGCGTCGCCAGCGGCCGGTCCGCTCAGTAGAACTTCGGCGCGGCCTCGCGGATCGGCGCCGGGATTGCCCCGCTCTCGACGGCCGAAACGAGGTCTGCGGTTCCTTTATCGCGAACCGTCGCGGCACGCTTAATGGACTCTCGCGAGACATTTAGCATTTCCGCTGCACGGTCCCACGTTGATGGCTCAATTGAGCCATTTCCAGGGCGGCCCTTCTTCAATGTCGCGAGTTTCGCCCCGAGCGCGCGCCTGGGCCGCTACCCCGCAAGCGCGCTTCGAGCGCCTGCTGCGCGCGACCAGCGTTCCCGTGGGCCTTCTGACCAACGGCGCCGAATTCCGTCTGGTTTACACGCCGCGTGGCGAGGCCTCCGGCCATGCGACGTTCAAGCTCTCGGAGATGCGCGAAAGCACGGGGCGGCCGATCCTCTCCGCGTTCCTCATGCTGCTCCGCGCCGAACGCATGTTTGGCGATCCGGACAGCCGCCTGACGCGCCTGCTGGAAGAAAGCCGCCGCTATCAGACCGAGGTTTCCGAAAAGCTCGCCACCCAGGTCCTGGAAGGCCTCTACGAGCTGCTGCGCGGCCTGCACGCGGCGGATCTGCGCACGGGCAGCACCCTGCTGGCCGACAGCATCCGCCGCGATCCCACGGACGGCTTGAATTGGTGGGCCTGGAGGCCGGGGCGCGGAGCCATGCGGAGCGCAGCGCCCCGGCCGGAGCCACTGAGGAGAGCGTGATGACGATGACCGAGCGCAAAGTGATCAAGGCGAAGGTCGGGCTGCTGGAATTGGCCAGACAGTTGGGCAGTGTCACCCAGGCCTGCCGGGTGATGGGGTATAGCCGGGACAGCTTCTACCGCTTCCGGGACCTCTACGAGAAAGGCGGTGATCTGGCACTTGCCGAGATCAGCCGGTCCAAGCCCAACCTGAAGAACCGCGCCGTGCCCGAGGTCGAAGCAGCCGTTGTGGCGATGGCCATCGAACAACCCGCCTGGGGCCAGGCGCGCGCGGCCAACGAGTTGAAGAAGCGCGGCACCGAGGTGTCACCCTTCGGGGTTCGCTGCATCTGGATGCGCCACGACCTGGAGACGATGAAGAAGCGGCTGAAAGCCCTTGAGGCCAAGGTCGCCCAAGATGGCGGGGTGCTGACCGAAAGCCAGTTGGTGGCGCTCGAGAAGGCCAAGCTGGACAAGGAGGCTCATGGCGAGTTCGACAGCGAGCACCCGGGCTACTGCCTGGCGCAAGACACCTTCTATGTCGGCACGCTGAAAGGGGTCGGGCGCGTCTATCAGCAGACGGTGATCGACACTTACGCCAAGCTGGGCTTTGCCAAGCTCTACACCCGCAAGACGCCGCTGACGGCGGCCGACATCCTCAACGACAGGGTGATCCCCTTCTTCGACGAGCACGAGATCCGCATCGACAGGATCCTGACCGATCGCGGCACGGAGTATTGCGGCGCCCATGATCGACACGAGTATGAGCTTTACCTCGCCGTCGAGGATATCGATCATACAAGAACCAAGGTGAAGAGCCCGCAGACCAACGGGATCTGCGAGAGGTTCCACAAGACACTATTGGATGAGTTCTACCGGGTGGCGTTCCGCAAAAAGATCTACCACACCATCGACGAG
>DASXIW010000260.1:0-17351 GCA_036497785.1 Acetobacteraceae bacterium
CGGTGGTGAGAATCGCATTGGCGAGGAGGCCGGAGTTCTGGCGGATCGCCTTCTCCACCGTCAGCGCCATCTGCGGATTGTCGCGAAGGAATGCCTTGGCGTTCTCCCGGCCCTGGCCGAGGCGCTGGCTGTCATAGGAGAACCAGGCGCCGGATTTCTCCACGATGCCGGCCTTCACGCCCAGATCGATGAGCTCGCCGACCTTGCTGATGCCTTCGCCATACATGATGTCGAATTCGACCTGGCGGAATGGCGGGGCCAGCTTGTTCTTCACCACCTTGACGCGCGTCTGGTTGCCGACGACCTCGTCGCGGTCCTTGATCTGACCGATGCGGCGGATTTCCATGCGGATGGAAGCGTAGAATTTCAACGCATTGCCGCCCGTTGTTGTCTCCGGGTTGCCGAACATGACGCCGATCTTCAAGCGGATCTGGTTGATGAAGATCAGCATGGTGTTGCTGCGCGACACGCTGCCGGTGATCTTGCGCAGCGCCTGGCTCATCAGCCGCGCATGCAGGCCCATATGGCTGTCGCCCATTTCGCCCTCAAGTTCGGCGCGGGGCACCAGGGCAGCGACGCTATCGACCACCAGCACGTCGATGGCGCCGGAGCGGACCAGCGTGTCGGCGATTTCCAGCGCCTGCTCGCCGGCATCCGGCTGGCTGATCAGCAGGTTATCGACATCCACGCCGAGTTTGCGGGCATAGACGGGATCGAGCGCGTGTTCGGCATCGATGAAGGCGCAGGTGCCGCCGCGGCGCTGGGCTTCGGCAATGGCGTGCAGGGCCAGCGTGGTCTTGCCGGAACTTTCCGGGCCGTAAATCTCGACGATGCGGCCGCGCGGCAGGCCGCCAATGCCCAGCGCGAGATCAAGGCCGAGGGAACCGGACGGGATCACCTCGATCTGCTCGTCGCCGGCCTTTGCGCCCATGCGCATGATCGAGCCTTTGCCGAAGGCCCGCTCGATCTGAGACATGGCGGCGTCGAGAGCTTTGTTCTTATCCATTGAGCGATCCCAAATTTCGGATGCGGCGGACAATGCGCCGATCCGGACGAGTCGGTTGCAATCGAATCTGGCACATGTTCAGCCGCGCCGGCAATCCAGCGGGACCGGCGCATTAACCAGATGTTCGTTATACGTTCGGTAAATCGGGTGCCGCAAGAACAAATTGGGAACTTCAACGGCGATTTGGCGGCGCGATGTGACACCGCGCCGCCTTCGCGCTTTGTGACAGACCCGGGTCAGGCCTTGGCCGCTGGGTCAGGCGGCCTCCGTCATCCTGGACGCGGCCGTGTTGATATTGTTGTTCGCCAGATCGTTGAGCAGCTTGTCGGCGTTTTTCTCCTCGTCGAGCGTCTGCTGGAGCAGGGTCACTGCGTTCTTGTGGCCGGTGGCTTTCGCCCAGGCGACCAGCGCGCCGTAGCGGGCGATTTCGTAATGCTCGACCGCCTGGGCGCAGGCGGCGAGGCCGGCATCGCGAACGGCGCCGGCTTCGCCGTCTTCCAGCAACTCCTCGACTTCCTCGATGAGCCCCTTGATCGCCTCGCATGGGATGCCCTTGGCACGCTTGCCCATCTCGTCGAAGACCTGATCGAGGCGCTCGATCTGGTGCTGGGTCTCCTCGCGATGCGCCGTGAAGGCTTCCTTCAGCGACGGATCCTGTGCGTGCTTCGCCATTTTGGGGAGCGCTTTCAACAGTTGGCGTTCCGCGTAATAAATGTCCTGGAGGAAGTGGACGGAGAGTTCATCGAGTGATTTCATGGGTTTCATCCGTTTGTTGTGCCTGCCACCGGCATGATGGAAGGCGGGTTTGGCCGCTGGGGCGCGGTCCGGTTCGATCGTCCGGACCGGACATCGACCGTGCCGATTTCCTGAGCGTGGCAGATCTGTTTTCCGACGAACTCAGTTGCCGGCGACAAGATTTTGTCTTTGGACCGGATGCGACTGGCCGGTCTCGCGGCGTTTGTCGTTCACACGTCGACGCGCGGGACAACGGCGAGATGCGCAAGGCGTTCCTGGCAGGGGAAGGGAATTCAGGCGACGCGTGGCCCGCGGTGGTTTCGGATTATTCGGTGGATCGGAACGGCCGGCGTTCCTTGTTCACGTGAAAATTGACCTCCCTTCAGTCGTGTTCGCCGAGCTCGCCGATATGGTGTTGGGCGTAGAGTTCCGCGCCGAGCTTGGCGACGAGATCGAGCTGGGTTTCCAGAAAGTCGATGTGGTCCTCTTCGTCATGCATCAATTGTTCGAACAGGTCCCGCGACACATAATCCTGGACCGAATGGCAATGGGTCGCGGCCTCCGCATAAAGGGCGCGCGCCGTCAGCTCCGCCTGCAGATCGCGCTCGAGCACCTCCTTCACGGTTTGACCAATATGCAAGGCATCGAGCGTCTGCATGTTGGGAAAGCCGTCGAGGAAGATGATGCGCCCGATGAGTTTATCGGCGTGTTGCATCTCCTCGATCGATTCCTTGCGCCACTTCCTGGCCAGATCCTTCAGGCCCCAATTGTCGAGCAGCCGGTAGTGCAGCCAATACTGATTGACGGCGGTGAGTTCATGCCGCAGCGCATCATTCAGATACTCAATGACCTTGGGAGCGCCTTTCATCTTCTGTCCTCCGACGGCATTGCGAACAGCGCGCGAAAGCGGGGATTTCCGGCTTTGCGTTGAAATTCCTGATGGCCGTGTCCCGCCGGTACATTATCGCGCCCGCGCCATCGCGCTCAAGGCCAGTGTTGCCCACACGTGTTCCCCGCATTCACACCGCATAACGGCGCAACTTCCGCCCGCTCCTCCCGTAGCGCCACCGCCGGCGGCTAGAGCATGATGACTTCTGGTAGGCGAAGCCATCATGCTCCATCTCCTTGTTTTGGCGAGCAATTTCATGGCTCGGTGATTCCACCTAAAGCGCTATTGCTCTAAGCGTTCGTGCCGCCGTCAACAGTCAGGTTCGCGCCGGTAATAAAGGATGCTTCCGGACCGGCGACGAACGCCACCAACGCCGCAACATCGTCCACACTGCCGTAGCGATTAAGCGCCGTGGCAGCCTTCTGGGGGAGTGCCCAATCGCCCGTGGCGGGATTTAAATCCGTATCGATCGGGCCCGGCTGGATGTTATTGACCGTGATGCCCCGATGCCCCACCTCTCGGGCCAACCCCTGCGTAAACATTTTGACGGCTCCCTTCGTGGCGGCGTAGGACGCGAGGCCAGGAGTCATCATACGCTCACCCACGCATGAGCCGATCATGATGATGCGGCCGCCGTCGTTCATGTGCTTCAGCGCCGCCTGCGTCGCGACGAACGTGCCGCGGATGTTAATGTCGATCACACGGTCCAGTTCTTCCAGCGTGGCATCCTCGAATTTGTTCGGAATGGCCGTGCCGGCATTATTCACGAGAACGTCGAACCCACCGAAAGTGGCGACTGTTTTTTCGATCGCGGCTTTGACGGCGCCGGCATTGACGGCATCCGCCTGAATTGCGATCGCCTTTCCACCGGCGCGTTCGATGGTCTCAACGACCGACGCCGCGGCGTCTGCGCCCTTGGTGTAAGTGATGGCCACCTTGGCTCCGTCGGCGGCCAGACGTTTGGCGATCGCCGCGCCAATACCACGTGAGCCGCCAGTGACAAGCGCAATTTTGCCGTCGAGCTTCTTTGACATTGTGATTCTCCTTCCAAGGGTCCTGGGGTACGGCTCGACACTCCCAAAACTGCGGGAACCGTGCCAGAGTTCTGCTCACTTCGCACGCGGAACCTGGTTCATCAGGAGGAAACGTCGCGAGCACCGAGTGCCGATCGGTGGGAACGCGGATTCCTCCCGCTCCCCCCCTGCGGCGCCCACCGCCACGTGCAATACCGGCCTTCCGCAATGATGGAAGAGCATCATTGCGGAAGGCCGGTATCAGAGGCTTCGTCGCGCGCTTCGGCCTGTTCGCACCGTCTTTCGAGCGCCGGGTGGCGATCGGCGGGGAATGGCGTGGATCAGCTGACCGCGTTCGCGAGCGACAACTCGACGCGCCGGTTCTGCGCCCTGCCCTGCGCGGTATCGTTCGAAGCAATCGGATCCGCTTCGCCGAAGCCCTTCGCCGAGACCAAGCTCGGATTCAGGCCTTGCGAAATCAGAAACTGCATCACGGTGTCGGCGCGCTTTTGCGACAGAAGTTGGTTGGATGTGACGCCCTGTTGTTGCAGCGCCGGACCGATGGCGGTGTTGTCGGTGTAACCGCTCACCAAGATCTTGTTCCGCTGTGTCGGCGCGAGTTTCGTAGCCATGTTAGTGATGATCTGTTTGCCCTGGGGGCTCATCTCCCAGCCACCCGACGCGAACAGCAAGTCGCTGTTGACGGTGTACTTGATCGCGCCCTGCAGGCGGCCGATCTGCTCCATGTCAGCGGCAATTTGCGCGGCCTGCTCATCGGACTGCTGCCGCAGCGCCTGATTTTCCGCCTGAAGCGAATCGTATTTGCTCTCGGAGGCACATCCCGCCAGGAATATGCCGGCAAGCAATGGGGCCATCACGAGAATGGGCCGAATACGATGGATCATGAATATCTCTTCCTTTCATCCTAGACGCTGAATTGTCCCCTGGCCGGGATGACCGGGTTTGCAGGATTTCGCTCGAAGAGGCATGCGACGAGCGGGCTCGTCGCTTCCCCTTCGACTGTCCCAAGGCACGACGACGACGGTCCTGCTGCTCTCGAATCTGGCTTTCGCTCACCGCCGCGGGACCATGGACCAACAGTTTCGTCTCCGGCACGTTCGGACGGGATCTGAAATCCCGCTATGCAATTTGGGCAAGCGAAGGAACAGGCGATTGCGATTTAGCCGCGGCCTCGGGCGTTCCCGCTCCCCGTGACGGGATACCTTCAACACGCGGAAGGAATGGAGAAAGTATTCGAGGAGCAGAATATTCGGGAGGGTGGACATTCGTCGCCCATACAGATCTCGTGTGGACCATTCCGTACCGATGTAGATTTGGGGCCAAGACTTCCGGCCGATCCGTCTGTTGCAAGACGCAGCAATCGGGGCCTAAGGTACAATCAGGCCGGGCGAGGAGGCTGCTTATCGGGGGAATCCCAGGTAAGGGTGATACTATGCTGAAGAGCCAAGACAAGGAAGTCAGCAAGTTGCTGCTGGAGAACCTTGCCGACGAGAAGACGATAGAGGCGTTCTACGGCCAGGGCTTCTTCGATATCGCGGACATTACCGACGCCGACATCGATGAACTCGTCAAGGACAAGAAAGGGCTGCTGAATCGCCTGAAGCGCTCGTTGCACGAGATCGTCAAGCGCAACAAGCCCAAGGATCGCCCGGAGCCGCTGCCGCCACCCAACCTTCGGCGGGCGAGGTATTCGACCTTTCAGCCCCAGTGTTGCAACACGCCGACGTCAAGTTCGAGATGCTGACCGCGCTGGCCGTTTCCAAGGGCGACAGGCCGAAGACGCCCGGCGAGTTGAAGAACGAAGACTGGATGGTCATCGCCAAATACGCGAAGCTGCTCTACGGGTTCGATATGCGAAAATCCGACCCGGAACGGCCGAGCCAGCCTGTGCTGCACTGGAAGGTGCCAGCCCCCGACGCGGATTTCGTGTGCAACGAAGAAGACCGCGCGCGTGGTGAGCGCCGTGACCTATACGGCGGAATCGGCGGCCTATGTCCGTGCCGGATTCGATCGGGAGTCCGGCACCGCCAGCGATGCGTTCTGCTCGGCGTCGGTCGAACGCAGCCATAAGGAAAAACACGCCCAGAGCCTGAGCCGGACGCGGCGATACATGACCGGCCTGTGGCGGTATCCGCGTGCCACCGTGTTCTTGGACGAATGCACGGCCGTCTCGCCGAAATTCGTCGCCGCGGTCGAGCAGGCTGTCGCTTCCGGCAATGCTCGCGCCAAGCTGGAGAAGGTGCTGGCGCGGTTCGGCCATGCGGTGCCGTCCGAGGTCCTGCTCGGCGGCCAGCTCATGCTCAAATTCGCAGAGGAGGTCGATAACACCGCCAGCGAAGCACAGTCCGAGGATGAAATCGCCGCTGCGGTGAGCATCAAGGTCGCGTCGGGCAGCGGTTCCGCCTCTGTGGCCACCGGCAGCGCCTCGCGCGAGCAGCACGCGGCCGAGCGGATCGCGCAGCAGACCAGTTTCGAGGCGGTGGGCGGCCAGACGCTGCTTACCAGCAATCCCAAGGATTGGGTTCCCATGCTGGCCGATCCCAATCTATGGGCCGCGATCGGCAATAGGGAGATCGATTCGACGCTTTCCTGCTGCCGCCCGCGCTGCACGAGCAGGCGCTGCGTTTCTGGCCGATCGAAAACCCCCTGCCAGCGCCGGCAAAGTTGGAAGGCAACGTCAACCATCATGCGGCGGGCGACGGCTTTCTGAGCGCATGGATCGAAGTGTTCAACGGGGGAGACGGCGCGGGGGTCTATGCCAACACCGACGGCGACTCCGATCCCAGGATCCGCCGGGCCAGCGCCGGCGTTCACGTGTACGGTATGGAGGCCGTTCCGGCCAACGGGCTGGTCACGCCTGTGCGGGCCGGCGCCCATTACGGCATCGGCTACGCGCCGCGCTGGGGATCGCCGAGGCTCGCCGCATCGTTTCAGCCGTTCCCGCTATCATTCGGCCCGTGGGAGATTCCGGACTTCAACCGGCTTTACCCGAAGCGGGACGAGGACGGCTTCGTGGTCGCCTCGCTCGGCTACACGGGGGGGATAGCGATCGCGGCTGGGCCATCGGCCGACAGGCGCCGGACCTTGCCGCGTACGCCGCGTGTTCAATACACTAGTACGACCGTTCGGACGCACGCATCGCAACCACAAGCTTCTGCATGCCGGTGATGCGGGGCAACGACTCGCGGATCGACTACGAGCATCCGAAAACCGATCCCATTGCAACGCTGTTCTGGATCGGCATGGGCAGCGCCTGGCGGATGCTGCCGATGCAGCGCCGCGAGCCGAACCGAATCAACGTCGCGGAGGGCAACGGACTCCTGACCGGTTACCTCAGCGCCGCGCAGGTGCCGGCGGGCCGTTCCCGTTCATGGACAATTCACTGGCCAACGTGAGTCTCGGGGTTTCGGCAAGCGAGGACTTCGCCAGGCCTTCCGTCCTCACCAAGGCATCGGTGCAGTCTAGCCGTAGCTTCGACAAGCTGGTTCCGCACAACTCGGCCATCGCCGTGGTGCGCAAGGGAAACTGCTACAGGGCAAGCTTGGGACAGCGCGAAGGCTCCGCCGTGACGCCATCGGTTTACTGGGTGGGCATCGTTCCGGCCTGAGAGACGGTTTGATAGCTTTCCTATGTCGGCCATCCAAGGGCGTTTGCGCGCCGGTTTCCGCAACGTCTTTTCCGCAGCCGCCGCGCGGGGTAGATCTGCGGAATGATCCCTGCACCTTCCCCTGCCCGCCTCGCGCTTCGCGCCAATTGCAATCGTTTCCTGTCCGGCCATGGGCGGGGCTCTGCCCAAGCCTGGGCGGCGCGTATCGCGGCCTCGCCGCATATCGGGCTGGCGCTGGATGAATATAGCGAGGGGCCGGCGATACGGCAGTTGGAGGAGCGCGTGGCGGGGCTGCTGGGCAAGCCGGCGGCGCTGTGGTTTCCAAAGGGCGTTACGGCGCAGCAGGCGGCCTTGCTGGTGTATGCGCAGGCGACGGGATCGCGCGTGGTGGCGCTGCACCCGAAGAGCCATCTGGCGTTGGATGAGCAGGACGCGCTGGATCGGCTGGCGGGGTTGCTGCCGCGCCGGATCGGGGCGGATCACCGGCCGTTCACCTTGGAAGAATTGCAGGCGGTGGCTGAGCCTTTGGCGGCTGTGACAGTGGAGTTGCCGTTGCGGCGGGCGGCGTTTCAGGCGCCTTCTTGGGACGAGTTGGCCGCCATGGCGGCCTGGGCAGGCGAGCGGCGGATTCCGTTTCATCTGGACGGGGCGCGGATCTGGGAGGTGGCGCCGTGGTACGGCAAGTCGCTGGCGGCGATCTCGGCCCTGGCGGATAGCGTGTATGTCTCGTTCTACAAGGGGCTGGGTGGGCTGGGCGGCTGCGTGCTGGCGGGGTCGGCTGAGTTCATTCAGGCGGCGAAGCCGTGGCGCAACCGGTATGGCGGGGATCTGGCGATCGCGTTTCCGTTCATCGTAACGGCGCTGGATGGGCTGGACGAATATCTGCCGCACATGGGGGCGTATTACGGCCATGCCTGCGCGATCGCGGCGGCGCTGGGGGCGGCCGGGTTGGCGGTACATCCGGGGGCGCCGCATGGCAATTCGTTCACGGTGCATTTTCCGGTGAGTGGGGCGGCGCTGACGCGGGCCGCGCATGATGTGGCGCGCGAGGCCAGAACATGGCTGTTCGGGCGGATCACCGAGGGGGTGTTGCCGGGCACATGCAGCACGGAGATTGCCGTGGGCGAGGCGACGATGGGGTGGGCGCCGGACGAGGTGGTGACGGCGCTGCTGGCGGTGCGGGATGCTGCCGCTGGGTATTGAGCGCGGCGGATGAATTGTGCTGGGGCCGCGCCGGATGGGCCGGAACAGGTTAAATTGTTCTTGATTTGTTCTAGGCGGCCGGTTTGGCGTGCCGGCCATGCACGAACATGTCCTTCATCCCCCGATTCGTATCCGTCCCTGGTCTGCACCATCGCGCGGCTGGCGTGCCGCGCGCGGCGTGGCGTGTTATCCACAGGCTGCTTACGTAGGAAAACCGCGCGATATTGCTCTATTGCGACGTGCCGTTGATCAGCCCCGGCGGCGGGGTGATGATCGGGCCGGTTTCCTTCGGGAATTCGTGGTGCGTGATGGGCGGCTCCAGGTTGAGGCCGGTGCAGGCGGCGAGCGCGACGGCGGCCAGCGCGAGGACGAGCCGGGCGGTGCCGGTCATTGCCGCTGGTGTTCGATCGGTTGGCATGGGTGATGCGCGCTCCCTCATATCGCAGCCGGTGATACGGGGGTCGCTCGCGCAACGCAATCATTGCGCAAGCGGGGCTGCTCCCCCTGCCCTCGGCCCCGGTCTCGGGTTACTCGGGCACGGTCACGGGAACGATGAACAGCTTGTGACAGCAGATATCGATGTTCTTGGCGGTGCTGCCGCGCCAGACTTGCTCCGCCTCCGCCTCGGTGTGGAACGGACCGTGCATTTCCGCCCCGCCCTCCTCCAGTTTGTCGAAATTCGTCGTGGTGAAGATGCCGCCGATCACGAAAAACAAACGTCGCACGCAGGATCTCCTAAGCGCTGTGGAAAAGCCAGGGCGGAGGGGGGTTTGGCCGATGAGGCAGTTGGGCGGGACGGCATGCAGACATGCCGGCCAGCATGGGCTCGCGGCGGTTTTGTCCGACGGTCTTGTTGGTCCCAGATGAACAACCATGGCGTCCCGTAGGGGATTCGAACCCCTGTCGCCGCCGTGAAAGGGCAGTGTCCTAGGCCTCTAGACGAACGGGACGTGGCCGGGCGGTGGGTAGCGGAGGGGCGTGCGGGGGTCAAGTGCGAAGGATGGAGAGCAGGTAGCCAAGGTCTAAACCATCGCCGCATCGGTAATGATGAAGCTGGCGGTCGTGCTGCCGTTCCATTCCTCGGCGCGGAGATGGCCGGCGAGGTGGAGGGGCATGGCCGGGCGGGCGAGGAGGGCTTCGGCGACGGGGCCATCTTTCGCGCGGAACATCACGGCTTTCAGACGGGCGCCGCCGCCTTCGCCTTCCACGAAGGCGCGGATGGTGGCCGATTCGCGGCCGACCCGGTCGGCGCGGACCACGCGGGCGCGGGGCAGGATGAGGGTTGGCTCCTCGTTGCCGTTGCCGAAGGGCGCCAGGCGCATGATGTGCTGGGCGAGCTCGGTGGAGCAGCCGGCGACGGCCATGGTGCCTTCCACGGTGAGGTCGGCGGCTCTGGGCAGGGCGCTGGCGGCTTGCAGGCGGGTGTCCAGTAAGCGGTGGAAGTCCGGAATGCGGTCGGCCGGGAGGGAAAAACCGGCGGCCATGGCGTGGCCGCCGCCGCTGGCGAGGATGCCGTGCTGGCGGCCGGCGATGATGGCGCCGCCGAGGTCGAGGCCGGCGACGGAGCGGCCGGAGCCCTTCGCCATGCCGTCAGCGATGCCCGCGACGCAGGCGGGGCGGTTGAAGCGTTCCTTGAGGCGGCCGGCGACGATGCCGACCACGCCGGGGTGCCATTCGGCGCCAGCCACGAGGATGGTGGCGTGGCCGTTATCGAGCTGGGATGCCGCGTTGCGCATGGCGGCGTCGAGCATGTCGAGCTCGACGGTCTGGCGCTGGCGGTTGATGGCATCGAGCGTGGCGGCGAGGCCACGGGCCTGCACTTCGTCGTCGCAGACCAGCAGGCGAAGGCCGAGATCGGCTTCGCTGATGCGGCCGGCGGCGTTGATGCGCGGGCCGAGGGCGAAGCCCAGCGTCATGGCGGTGAGGCGTTCCTGGGCCTGAGCGACATCCAGCAGCGCGGCGATGCCGGGGCGGCCGCGGCGGGACATGATTCGCAGGCCCTGGGTGACGAAGGCGCGATTGAGGCCGGTAAGGCGCATCACGTCGCAGACCGTGGCCAGGGCGACGAGGTCGAGGAAAGCCATCAGTTCGGGCTCGCGCCGGCCCGCGAAGAAACCGGCGCGGCGCAGGGCGCGGGTGGTGGCGATGGCGGCTAGGAAGGCGATGCCCGCGGCGCAGAGATGGCCGAGGCCGGAGTTGCAGTCGAGCCGGTTGGGATTGACGGTGGCCAGCGCCGTGGCGGGGATGTGCTCGGCGGTGTGGTGATCGAGCACGACCACGTCCGCGAGGCCGGAGACGGCGGCCAGGGCGTCGCCGGCGGTGGTGCCGCAATCGACGCAGAGGATGAGGGTGGCGCCCTGGGCGGCGAGGTTGCGCAAGGCGGGGGCGTTGGGGCCGTAGCCCTCGGCCAGGCGGTCCGGGACGTAGGACAGGACGGTGCAGCCGAGGCCGCGCAGGAACAGCGCCATGATCGCGCCGCTGCAGGCGCCGTCCACGTCGTAATCGCCGAACACCGCGACGGTTTCGCCGGCGCGGATGGCGGCGGCGAGACGGTCGGCGGCTCGGTCCATGTCGGTGAGCGTGCTGGGGTCGGGTAACAAGGCGCGCAAGGTGGGGTCGAGGAAATCGGCGGCCGCGTCCACGCCGATGGCGCGCGCGGCCAGCAGGCGGCCGAGGATTTCGGGCACGCCGAGGCGCTGGGCGATGCCGAGCCCGAGACGGTCCTCGGCCTCGCGCCATACCCAGCGCCGGCCGGTGAGGCTGCGCGCGACGCCGAGGACCGGTTCGGCGAGCGGCCCAGGGGCGTCGGCGGGCACGTCAGTCCACGGACCAGGTCTTGGTGGCGAAGTTGTGGTGCGCCTCGACATAGCGGACCGTGCCGGATTTGCTGCGCATCACCACGGAATGGGTGGTGGCACCCTGGCCGTAGCGGCGGACACCGCGCAGCATGGCGCCGGTGGTGACACCGGTGGCGGCGAACATGACGTTGCCGGCGGCGAGTTCGGTGACGACGTAAACGCGGGTCGGGTCGGTGACGCCCATCTCGCGGGCCCGGGCGATCTGGCCGTCGTCTTCGAACAGCAGGCGGCCTTGCATCTGGCCGCCGATGCAGCGCAGGGCGGCGGCGGCCAGCACGCCTTCGGGCGCCCCGCCGGAGCCGAGGAAGATGTCCACCCCGGCATCCGGCTGGGAGGTGGCCATGACGCCGGCCACGTCGCCGTCGGGCAGCAGCATGATGCGCGCGCCCGCCTCGCGGCAATGGGCCATGAGACGCGCGTGGCGCTCGCGGTCGAGCATGCAGGCGACGAGGTCGGAGACTTCGCATTTCTTGGCGCGGGCCAGATTGCGCAGGTTTTCGGCCACCGGGGCGTCCAGATGCACCACGCCGTCCGGCAGACCGGGGCCGACGGCGATCTTGTCCATGTAGATGTCGGGCGCGTGCAGGAAATTGCCCTGTTCGGCCAGCGCCACCACGGTGATGGCGTTGGGGCCGCCCTTGGCGGTGGTGGTGGTGCCTTCCAGCGGGTCCACGGCGATGTCCATGGCGGGGCCGCCGGCGCCGACCTTCTCGCCGATATAGAGCATCGGCGCCTCGTCCATTTCGCCTTCGCCGATCACCACGGTGCCAGAGATGGCGACGGAGTCGAAGGCGCGGCGCATGGCGGTGACGGCGGCGCCGTCGGCCTCGTTTTTCTTGCCCAGGCCCATCCAGCGGCTGGCGGAGAGCGCCGCCGCCTCGGTGACGCGGACCAGTTCGAGGGCGAGGTTGCGGTCGGTATGCTGATCCAGCGAAGCAGTGCTCATGGCGTTTTTCCTGTTGGGTCGGGCTCGATACGTATCATGGCTGGGTCTTCCAGCACCGTATCCATGGCGCCGATTCGCTCCATGGCGAGGCGCATGGCGGCCTCGTTGGTGTCATGCGTGGTCAGAACCACCGGCACCGCCTCGCCGGGGCTGCGGCCGCGCTGCAGCATGCTTTCCAGCGAGATGCGCAGGTCGCGCAGCACGGCGGCGACATCGGCGATGACGCCGGGGCGGTCTACCACCATCAGGCGGAGATAATAGGCGCCGACATGTGCCTGCATCGGCACGGAGGGGGTGTCATTGAGCCTGGCGGATTCGGCGCCCCAGACAGGGGTGTGGCGGCCGCGGGCGAGGTCGATGAGGTCGGCGGCGATGGCCGAGGCGGTGGGGCCGGCACCGGCGCCGCGACCTTCCAGCATGACGCGGCCGACGAAATCGCCTTCGGCCACCACGGCGTTGAACACGCCGTCCACCCGGGCGATGGGGGCGGTGTTGGGGACCATGCAGGGATGCACCCGTGCCTCGATCCCGGACTCGGTCTGGCGGGCGATGCCGAGGAGCTTGATGCGGTAGCCGAGTTCGCTGGCAAAGGCGATGTCCACCGCCGAGACGCGGCGGATGCCTTCGACGTGAAGCGAGGCGAAATCGACCGGACGGCCGAAGGCGAGTGCGGCGAGGATGGCGAGCTTGTGGGCGGCGTCGATGCCGTCCACGTCAAAGGAAGGGTCGGTTTCGGCGTAGCCGAGCTTCTGGGCCTCGTGCAACACTTCGGCGAATTCGCGGCCGCGTTCGCGCATGACGGTGAGGATGTAGTTGCAGGTGCCGTTGAGGATGCCGGCGACGCGCGAAATGCGGTTGCCCGCGAGGCCCTCGCGCAGGGACTTGATCGCGGGGATGCCGCCGGCAACCGAGGCTTCGAAGCCCAGCGACACGCCGTGCTGTTCGGCGAGGGCGGCGAGTTCGGCGCCGTGGACCGCGAGCAGGGCCTTGTTGGCGGTGACGACGGGCTTGCCGGCCGCCAGTGCGGCTTCGACCAGGGCGCGGGAGGGGCCGTTGGCGCCGCCGATGACTTCCACCACCACATCGACCGCCGGGTCCGTGGCCAGTTCCACGGGGTCGTCGTACCAGCGCAGGCCGGCCAGCGAGATGCCGCGATCGCGCGAACGATCGCGGGCGGAGACGGCGGTGACGGCGATGGGGCGGCCGGCGCGGGCGGCGATGATGTCCGCGTTCTGACGCAGCAGCGTGAGCACGCCGGCGCCGACCGTGCCGAGGCCGGCGACGGCCACCGAGAGAGGACGGGTCACGAGGCGGCTCCGTGCAGATGCGTCGAGGGGTCGGCCGGGGCCGCGTTGTCGGTGGCCAGGAAGGTCCGGATGTTGCGAAGCGCCTGGCGGAGGCGATGGTTGTTCTCGACCAGCGCGATGCGGACATGGCTGTCGCCGTGTTCGCCGAAGCCGATGCCGGGGGCGACGGCGACCTTGGCGCGGGCCAGCAGCAGCTTGCTGAAGGCGACGCTGCCGAGATGGGCGAAGCGCGGTGGAATGGGCGCCCAGGCGAACATCGAGCCTTCCGGGCTGGGCATGTCCCAGCCGGCGGCGCGCAGGCCGGGGATGAGGACGTCGCGGCGTTCGCGGTAGAGGTCGCGCATTTCCTGCACGCAGTCCTGCGGGCCGTTCAGCGCGGCGGTGGCGGCGACCTGGATGGGGGTGAAGGCGCCGTAATCCAGATAGGATTTCATGCGGGTAAGTGCGGTGATCAGGCGCGGATTGCCGGCGGCGAAGCCTACGCGCCAGCCGGGCATTGAGTAGGTTTTGGACATGCTGGTGAATTCGACGGCGATATCCTTCGCCCCTTCCACTTGCAGGATGGAGGGCGGCTTGGCGTTGCCGAAATAGATCTCGGCATAGGCGAGGTCGGACAGGATCCAGATCTCGTGGCGGCGGGCGAAGGCCACCAGTTCCTTGTAGAAGTCCAAGGTCGCGAGATAGGCGGTTGGATTTGAAGGAAAATTGACGATCAGGGCGGTCGGTTTAGGGACCGAATGGCGCACCGCGCGGTCGAGCGCCTGGAGCATTTCGTCGTCCGGCGTCGCCGGGATGCTGCGGACCGAGGCGCCGGCGATGATGAAGCCGAATTGATGAATGGGATAGGACGGGTTGGGCACCAGGATGGTGTCGCCGGGGGTGGTGATGGCGGCGGCGAGGTTGGCCAGGCCCTCCTTCGAGCCCAGCGTGGCGATTGCCTCGGTGGTGGGGTCCAGCGCCACGCCGAAGCGGCGCTCGTAATAGGCCGCGAGCGCCCGGAGCAGGCCGGGGATGCCCTTGCTGACGGAATAGCGGTGGGAGCGCGGATCCTGCACCGTCTCGATCAGCTTGGCGACGATGTGCGGGGGAGTCGGGCTGTCGGGATTGCCCATGCCGAGATCGATGATGTCCTCGCCAGCGGCGCGGGCCTGGGCCTTCGCCTTGTTCACCTCGGCGAAGACATAGGGCGGCAGGCGGCGGATGCGGTGGAACTCTTCAGCCATGTTGCATGGGGTCCGTGGTCACTCGTTCAGATGGAAACTGGGTGTGGGCGTCAGTTGACGATGCGCGCGACGCCGCCGTGGCCGGAGGCTTCCGAGGCGATGCGCAGCGAAGTGTTGGGTACGCCGGCCACCAGCAGGGCGCGGGCGATGGCCTGGGCGCGGTCCCAGGCGAGCGGCAGCGCCGCGGATTGGGCCTCCGGATCGGTGGAGGTTGCGTCCCCATAGCCGATCACGGCGATGCTGCCGGGGCCGCGACGGGCGGCGAGGCCGCGCAGGGCGGAGAGCCCGGCGGTCGGCAGTTCCGCGGAGCCGGTGGCGAAGGCGATGGTGACGGGCGCACCGGGCACGACCGGCGCCGGCGGGGTGACGGTGGGCGGCGTGGGGGGCGGCGGGGTGGGTGCGGTGACGGCGGGGACCCCGCCAATGGTGGGGGATGGCGGAGGTGCCGCCGGGATGGGGGGTAATGGCGTGGTGCCGTCCGCCGTCGCGGTGGCAGGCGTGCCGCTGGTGCCGGGCGCGCTGGTGGTAGGCGTGCTGGTGGTAGGCGTGCCGCCAGTGGTGGGCGTGCTGCTGGCGGGCGTGACGGTAGCGGCCGAATTGGACGCGGCCGGGCTGGGCGCGGGGGCCGGCAGCGGCGTGGCGGCGACGGCGGCCACCGGCGCGGGCCGTGGCGGCTGCGGCGGGGCGGAGGCGGCGGGCAGCGAGGCGCTCATCGCCGAATCGGCGGCGCTGGCAGGCTGCGGCTGGGCTGGTGCGGGACGTGGGGTGCTGCTGGACGAGGTGGCCGGCAAAGGCGACAGGGAATCGGCGTATTGCGCATTGGCGCGATCGGCGACCAGCGCATTGGCGATGCGGCCGCGCGTGGCGGCATCGATGACGGCCGGCCTGTTGGGCACCGTGCCCAAGGAGGGGAACGGCGCGTCTGCATTGGGTGGCGGGGGGCGGTCCTGGTTGACGCGCCCCCCCTCGAGATCGTGCCACCAGTTGACCGGCGTGAGTTCGCCATTTTGCGAACAGCCCGTCAGAATCAGGCATATTGCGGCGCAGCACGACGCGGCGCGCGGCAGACCCGCCCGGTTGTGCCCTTGAACGCGCCTGGATGCACCTGTAACACGAAGCTTGCTTGCAGTTGACATAAGTCGGATCCGCTCCCGGCTTGCGCCGCATGTATCGATCGCACATGTAGCAGCCGGCGGGCACCGACGGAAAGGACGCCTGAATGGCCGACGACAAGAAGCCGGGAACCGGGCATGCGCAGGAGGAAAAGCTGGAGGAAAAACTGGAGGCCGGTGCGTTCAAGCTGGCCGATCCGACCGAGATCGGCCGGTCCATGGCCGATATCGCCGAGCGGTCGCAGCGCATCGTGGGGGAATGGCTGCGGCGTCAGGCCGAGACCGGGCCGTCCAGCCCCGATCCGCTGAATATCGGCAGCGCGTTCATGGAAATGACCGCGAAGCTGATGGCCAATCCGGTCAAGCTGATGCAGGCGCATCTGGGATTCTGGCAGGATTACATGTCGCTGTGGCAGAACACGGCGCGCCGGATGATGGGTATCGAGAGCACACCCGTGATCCAGGCCGATGAACGGGACCGGCGGTTCAAGGACGAGGCCTGGAAGGAAAACGAGGTCTTCGACTTCATCAAGCAGTCATACCTGCTATCCGCGCGCTTCGTGCAGGACGTGGTGACGCATGTGGACGGGCTGGACCCGCAGACCGCGCGCAAGGTGGATTTTTATGCGCGCCAGTTCACCGACGCGATGAGCCCAAGCAATTTCCTGCTGACCAATCCGGAGGTGTTGCGCAAGACCGCCGAGACGGGAGGCGAGAACCTGATCCGGGGATTGAACAACCTGCTGGCGGATCTGGAACGCGGGCGCGGCAATCTGCGCATCAAGATGACCGACGCGGACGCCTTCCGCATCGGCGAGAACATCGCGATGACGCCGGGCAAGGTGGTTTATCAGAACGCGCTGATGCAGCTGATCCAGTATGCGCCGAGCACGGAGAAGGTGCTGAAGCGGCCGCTGCTGATCATTCCGCCCTGGATCAACAAATTCTACATACTTGACATGCGTGCGAAGAACAGCCTGGTGCGCTGGGCGGTGGCGCATGGCCATACCGTGTTCATGGTGAGCTGGGTGAATCCCGATGAGAGCCTCGCCGAGAAAGGCTTCGACGATTACATGCAGGAGGGCATCCTCAACGCGCTGACGGCGATCGAGGCGGCGACCGGTGAGCGGGAGGTGAACGCCATCGGCTATTGCCTGGGCGGGACTCTGCTGAGCGCCACGCTGGCCTGGATGGCGGCACATCGCGACGAGCGGATCAAATCCGCAACGTTCTTCGTGACGATGACGGATTTTCACGAATCCGGCGAGCTGAACGTGTTCATCGACGAGGAGCAGTTGAAGGCGCTGGAGGAGAAGATGCACCGGCGCGGCTTCCTGGATGGCAGCGAAATGGCGGCGACGTTCAACATGCTGCGGGCGAACGACCTGATCTGGTCGTTCGTGGTGAACAACTATCTGCTCGGCAACGACC
>DASXIW010000261.1:0-3764 GCA_036497785.1 Acetobacteraceae bacterium
TCCGTACCGTGCGGCCGGCCGGCTATCCCGTGCCCACGCACGGCCCGGTAGGCGGGCTGCTGCGCGCCCAGCGCCGTTCGCCGTTCCGCCCGGCGCATATCCATTTCATGGCCTCCAAACCCGGCTTCAAGACGCTGGTCACCCAGGTCTTCGCCGACGATGCCGAACACCTGGACAACGACGTGACGTTCAGCGTGATCCAGAGCCTGGTCGGCCATTTCGAACAGCACGACACGCTGGACGGCGCGCCTCCGGGTTTCACCGCACCCTGGTGCTCCCTGACCTACGACCTGGTCCTGACTCCCGGCGAGAGCCGTCTTCCCACCCCCCCATACGCTGAGGTTGCCATGCCCCTCGATCCCACGCCGCTGGCCGGCAAGACCGCCGTCATTCTCGGCGGCATCGGCCAGTCGGCCGCGCGGCGTTTCGCGGAGGCCTGCGCCACCGTGCTGCGCTTCTCCACCGGCAGCGTCATCCAGGTCGATGGCGGGCGGCATCTGTGATGGCCACGCATCTTCCCCACGCCAAAGTCGTGATCACCTGCGCCATCACCGGTAACCTGACGCGGCCCGAGCAATCCCCGCATCTGCCCATCACACCGCAACAAATCGCCGATAGCGCGCTGGAAGCCGCCGAGGCCGGTGCCGCCGTCGCGCATATCCATGTGCGCGATCCGCAGACCGGACGCCCCTCCATGTCGCTGGATCTGTACCGGGACGTGATGGAGCGGATTCGCGCCCGCAATCCGGCCTTGATCATCAACCTCACCACCGGCCCCGGCGGCCGCTTCGCGCCATCCGAGGACGACCCCAAGATCGCCGGACCCGGCACCACGCTGATGGCGCCGGAGCGGCGGGTGGAACATATCGCGGCGTTGCGGCCAGATATCAGCACGCTCGATCTCAACACCATGAACTCGGGCGGCGAGGTGGTGATCAACACGCCACGCAACGTGCGCCGCATGGCCGAGCACATCCGCGCGGCTGGCGTGCTGCCCGAGATCGAATTATTCGATTCCGGCGACTGCCACCTCACCCGCGACCTGATTGCCGACGGCACGCTGCAGGGCCCCGGCCTGTTCTCCATCGTCCTCGGCGTGAAATACGGCTTCGACGCCACGCCGGAGACGATGCTGTACGCCCGCGGCCTGCTGCCGGCGGGCGCCATATGGAGCGGCTTCGGCATTGGCCGCGCCGAATTCCCCATGGTGGCGCAGGCCTGGCTGTTGGGCGGCCATGTGCGCGTGGGGATGGAGGATAACCTGTATCTGGCGCGCGGCGTGCTGGCCGAAAGCAATGCCGCCCTGGTCGCCCGCGCTGCCGACATATTACGCGCCCTCGGCGCCGCCCCCGCCTCCCCGGCCGAGGCGCGCGCCGCCTTCGGTCTGTCCTGAACGCCCGAGACGGAGAACAGCATCATGTCGCGCCTACGCGTGCACCGGAAGGCCGAGACCATCGACGCCCTGGAATTGACCCTGGAAGCCTTCGAACCGCAGCCCGGCCCGGGCGAAATCGTGGTCGAAATCCACAGCGCCGGCGTCAACTCCTCCGACGTCAAAGCCACATTGGGCGCCATGCCGCACGCCATCTGGCCGCGCACGCCGGGCCGCGACTGGGCCGGCATCGTCGTCGGCGGTTCCGACGATCTGAAGGGAAGCGCGGTCTGGGGTTCCGGCGGCGACCTTGGCATCACGCGGGACGGCTCGCATGGCCGCCATCTCGTGCTGCCGCGCAGCGCGGTCCGCCCGAAGCCCGGTCCGGTCAGCCTCGCGGAGGCCGGCGCGCTGGGCGTGCCATTCGTCACCGCCTATGAGGGCTTCACGCGGACCGGCCCGCCGAAGCCGGGCGAGGTGGTTCTGGTGCTGGGCGCGAACGGCAATGTCGGTCAGGCCGCTATCCAGATCGCCACCATGCACGGCGCCAAGGTCTTCGGCGTCGCGCGCGGCCCGCAGCCCTATGCCGGCCATGCCAGCACCCCGGTCCGCATGATCGATGCCTCGCGCGAAAACATCGCCGCCGTGCTGCGCGACGAGACCGGCGGCCATGGTGCCGATATCGCCTATAACACCGTGGGCTCGCCCTATTTCGAGGCGGCCTGCAAGGCAATGGCCGTGCTGGGCCGCCAGGTGTTCATCGCCACCGTCGAGCGATCCGTCCCGTTCGACATCTTCGCCTTCTACCGAGGCCGCCATTCCTTCTTCGGCGTGGACACGTTGGCGCTGGACGCGACCGCCAGCGCCGAAATTCTGGAGCGGCTGACGCCGGGTTTCGCGACCGGCGCGCTGAAAGCCTTCCCCATCGAGAAAACCTATCCGCTCGAACAGGCCAAGGATGCCTACCGCGCGGTGCTCACCGGCGCACGGCACCGGGTGGCGCTCACGCCCTGAGGCTCCGGGTCAGGCGGCCGAAAGCAGCCGCGCTGCGATGGCCGCCCACTCCTCTTGCAGCGACACGGTGGGAAAATCCTGCCCGGCGCGTCGATACCAGTACCGGGCATTCCCCAGATCGCCTTCCTCGCGATGCAGATAGGCGTGCACATGATCGCAGCGAGGATCTCCCTCTTGCCGCTGCGCGCAACCATGCGCCCGGTTCCACTCCCCCTTCCCCGCCCACCACAGCGCCTGCAACGCGAGGTCCAGTTCCGCCGGTGGTGCCGCATCGGACAGACTGTGCTGGAAGGCTTCTTTGGTCATCATGCCGAGGTCTCCCTGAGTGTGGCGCTTCGTGGGGATGGGCAGGATGGCGGGGAATGATGTGGCGGCACAAGGTTGTGTGGCGTGGTTGTGTGTGGGGCTACCCGTCCCCCTCCATGAGTAGTTGCATATCTGGACACGCTGCCGGAGTTTGGCGCTCCGCCGCCGCCGAGTGCGGCAGATTGTTTGGACCGTCGCGGTCACAATTCTCCCATCGCCACACGTCAGAGAGCGAGGGACTGATACAGCGTGCGAGGAACTGATACGCCGGGTAAGCGCGGGTCGGTTCCACGATCGACGCGATCCGCACCTGATCCCCGGCCGAAAGTTCTTTCCGCCAGCGTAGAGGGGGTTTCCACCGGATTCTTGCGCACCGCGTAATAACGTCGCGAACCGGGGCCGGCTGTGCTCTCCCGCACGAAGCGACGCGTCTGCTCGCCCATCGCGAGACAGGCAAAGTCGAAGATCGCGCCAGTATGCTCCATCGGATTCGCGCATAACGGCTCGCAACAGACAATCTTTACACGGTCCCGGCCCTCGAGATCGTCAAGCGCCTTCTTCGTATGCACCACCCAGTGCCAGGCCAGTTGTTCCGCCAGCGATATCGCGGCAAATATCTCGCGCGTGACCCCATGCGCCACTGTCTCCGGCCAGGTCCACGAACCCGTGACAGCCGCCGCGCCGTCGAGCTTGCCAAGGGTCGTACCACGCAGCGCCGACGCGATCTGGTCGAAGGGGCTGCGAATGACCAGGACGATCCGCGCCTTCGGGAGTGCGGCCGCATAGAGACCCGCGTGCCCGCAGCGGCTGACCGACTTGATGACGACTTGCGCGGTCGACCCGCTGCGCTGGAAATCCGCCACCCGCGCTCGGACGGCGCCAGGCCAAACCGGGACCAGCGCCCGCAGCGCAACGATCTGCGCCAGCCGCGCTAGCGATGCAAGGGCCGAGCGGTAGGTCTTGCGAAACAGTCCTCAACGCCCCGCGCATTTGAGATACCTGAACCTCGCCAGCCTCAGGAGATAGTCGCGCGCAGCGGTACGGTAGAGAGGAATCTGCTCTCGTGCGCAGG
>DASXIW010000262.1:0-20940 GCA_036497785.1 Acetobacteraceae bacterium
CCCTTCTTCGGGTGGAAGGACAGCACCAGCACATACAGGAACGGATAGACGAACAGCGCCACGATCAGAAAGATCGCAGGCAGGATCAGCAGGGTGACACCGTCCAGCCCACGCTGCGCCAGCCGCAGCCGCAGCGGAACCCGGTCGGCATCGGGCAGCCCGGTGGCGGCGCTCATGCGGGATACACCAGCACGCGGGACGGGTCGGCACCCAGCTTCAGCGTTTCGCCGGTCGCCACGCGCTCCTCCGCCCGGAAAAACAGTTCGTAGCCGTCAGCCATCGTCGCCACGCCGTAGAAATCGCGGCCGCGATATTCGGCGCTGCGCACCGTCGCCAGCAACGTGCCATCCGGCGTCGACACTAGGTCTTCCGGCCGGATCGCCACCAAAGCCGCGCCGGAAACCTCGCCCACCGGCGTGCCCGAAAGCTGCGCCCCGCCGATCACCAGCCGCATCACATTGCCGTCGGGCATCGCCTTCGCCGCCAGCAGGTTGCGATAGCCCATGAACTCCGCGACATCCGCATGGGCCGGTCGCGAATACAGTGTCTCGGGCGTGCCGATCTGGCGCACCGCGCCGTCGCGCAACACCACGATCCGGTCGGCCAGCGACAGCGCCTCGTCCTGGTCATGGGTCACATAGATCGTGGCGCAGCCAAGCAGATTATGAATCCGGCGGATCTCCGCGCGCATCTCCAGCCGCAGCTTGGCGTCGAGGTTGGACAGCGGCTCGTCCATCAGCACCAGAGGCGGCTCCACCACGATCGCCCGCGCAATGGCCACGCGCTGCTGCTGGCCGCCGGAGATCTGTCCCGGCAGCTTCTCGGCCTGCGCGGTCAGGCGCACCAGCTTCAGCCCGTCCTCCACCTTGCGATCGATCTCGGCCTTCGGGCGCCGCTGCATGCGCAGGCCGAAGCCGATATTTCGGCGCACGCTCATATGCGGGAACAGCGCATAATTCTGGAACACCATGCCGAAGCCCCGCTCCTCGGGCCCCAGCCGGTCGATGCGGCGATCATCCAGCCAGATGCTGCCCGATGTCAGTGGCAGCAACCCGGCCAGACAATTCAGCGCGGTCGATTTGCCACACCCGGACGGACCGAGCAGGGCGATGAACTCGCCCCGCTCGACCGTGAGGTCGATCCCCTTCAGCGCATTGAGCAGGCCGAAATCGCGGCTCATGCCCTCCAGCCGAAGCTGACGGAAATCACGTGACGACATGACGCTGGAATCCCGAAACTGAAGTGAGCATGGCGGATCCCTCTTGTCAGGACGCCGGCTTTTTCACGGAAAGGCAAAAGTGGCCGGAAATCCACAGGCGATTTCCGGCCGGGTGGAACCCTATTTCGCGACCTTGCTGCCGACCTGCTGGTCCCAGCGCTTGAACGCCAGCACCAGCTTGTCGGCATCAAGCGGCAGCTCGATCGGATTATCGGCAATCAGCTTGGCGTATTCAGGCCGGCCAAACTCCTTGATGGCGTCCTGGCTTTCCTGCGGCGCCATGTCCAGCGTCACGCCCTTCACCGCGGGGCCGGGATAGAAATAGCCCTTGTCGTAGGTCAGCGCCTGCTGCTGCGGCTTCAGCATGAAATTGATGAGATCCAGCAGGACGGCCATCTTTTCAGGCGACAGCCCCTTCGGCACGCACATGAAATGGCTGTCGCCGATCCAATGGAAGCCCTTCAGCGTGGTAATGGCGGCTTCCTTCGGCACGATGCCTAGCACGCGCGGATTGATGTCCCAACCGGTATGGGAGGCGACCATGTCGCGCGAACCATCGCCGAATTCCTTGAACACCGGTGAGGTGCCGGAGGGGTAGTACTCGATGGTGCTGCTCATTTCCTCGAGATACGACCAAGTCTTATTCCACCCATTCGCCGGATCCTTCGGGTCCTTGTCGCCAAGGATATAGGGCAGCCCCATCAGGAAGGCGCGGCCGGGGCCGGAATTGGCGGGGCGCGCATACATGAAGCGCTTTGGATTGGCCTTGCACCAGGCAAGCAATTCCTCGGCCGTGCCGGGCACCTGCTTCACCCGGCTGGGCATGTATTCGATGATCGGGCCACCGGGACAGGCGGCGATGATCACGCCCTGGTCCAGTGCGGCCGACTGCAGCCGCGTGGCCAGCGGATTCAGCAGATCGGCCAGCTTCGGCAGGGATGCGGCATACTGGGTCAGCAACGGCGCCAAAAGCTTCTGGTCGATGCCGGCGGCCAGACCGTCATTGCCGGTCAGCACCATGTCGATATCCACCCGGTTGGCGTCCTGCTGCGCCTTGATCTTACCGGGAATTTCCGGCGCCGGCGCCTGGGTGAAGCTGATCCGCGACACCAGCTTCGGATTGGCCGCCCGATACGCCTCAAAGCCCTTCTGGGTCAGCGCAAGATTGCCGGCAACATCGACGATGTTGATCGTGACCGGACTGGTCGGCATGGCGGGCGCCTGGGCGCGGGCAATGCCCGCCGTGGCCAACGCGCCGATGCCGCCTAGCACGCCGCGGCGCGTCGCCTTCTGGAACAGGTCCCGCGGATCCGTGAAGTCCGTCATATAGTCTCCTCCTCGATCGTTATTGCCGAGTTATGTGAAGGTGTCGCAAGCTACGCGCAGGCCGGCGGTGGGGCAACGGGGGGATTGCATCCAATCACCGGCATGAGGCGTTCGATGTACCCGAACGGGCCAACAAATCATAATGCGCCCGAAACTGGGCGCGACGGAGTGAGACTGATCGTGACCCGCAGAGCCGGCCATGCCACATCCGCCGTGAAGATCACCGATGTCGCCTTCGCGGCCGGTGTAGCCCCCATGACCGTGTCGCGCGTGCTGAACACGCCCGAGCGCGTCTCCGAACCCACCGCCCTGCGTGTGCGCGAGGCGATCGAGCGGTTGGGCTACGTGCCCAACCTCATCGCCGGCGGCCTGTCCAGCCGGCGCAGCCGGATGATTTCCGCCATCCTGCCCACCATCGCCAGCCCGATGTTCAGCGTGCCGATGCAAAGCTTCACGGACACGCTCAGCCGCGCCGGCTACAATGTCATGCTCGGCCTGTCCGGTTACGAGGAAGGCGGGGAGGACCCGCTGATCCGTGCCGTGCTGACGCGCCGGCCGGACGGGCTGCTGCTGACCGGCACCAACCACTCCCCCGCGGCACGGCGCCTGCTGGCCGATGCCGGCGTGCCGGTGGTCGAAATCTGGGACGCGACGGAAACCCCTACCGACATGCTGGTGGGTTTCGATCACCACGAACTCGGGGCGATCGTCGCGGATTTCTTTGCCGCCGCCGGCCACACACGGTTCGCCGTGCTGGCCGCGAAAGATCCGCGCGCCGCGGCACGGCGCGACGGATTCGTCAGCCGCGTACGTCAGCATGGCGGAACGCTGCTCGCCGCGCACACCCTGACCGCCCCCGGCAGCATCATGGATGGCAGGCTCGCCTTGCGCGAAATCGCCCCCCAGCTGGGCGAGCGCACGGCGATCTTCTGCAGCTCGGACAATCTCGCCTTCGGCGTGGTCACCGAGGCACGGGTGCTCGGCATCGCCGTGCCGGAACGGCTGGCGGTATGTGGGTTCGGCGATTTCGAGATGAGCCGCAGCGGCGAACCGCCGATTACCACGGTCAGCGTGGACGGCGCGGGCATGGGGCGCCTGGCGGCGGAAAACCTGCTCGCGCGCATTGGCGGCGGCACGGCGCCACGCCGCGTCCTCGTCCCGCCGCGCATTATCGAGCGTGCTTCCACCTGATCCCTCCCGGTCCGATTGTCGCCATTCGTCGCGTGGCGCGATCGCTTTGTCGCGTGATTTTTCGGCGTTACGCCGATTCCACATCGCATCATTCAGCCAGCCATGCGCCCAGCGCATGGTAGCGATACCATAACACTACCGCAAAAACTTGCCTAGATCACCCGCCCCACACCCGTCACGAGAATGCACCGTTACGCGCAAGAATGGAATGCCGCCGGGGCCAACCCGGCCGATCCATTTAGTACGCTCATCAATGGATGATTTATCCTGACGGATCGATAATGGCTCTCGACAAATCGCCAAGGCCCGGCAAGAACTCGGTCAGTTCCGTATGGGAGATTTCGCGATGAACGACCAGGCCGCCAGCGACATCCAGGTCGCTCCCGTCCTCAAGGACTTCGTGGACAACGAAGCCCTGCCCGGCACCGGCCTCCCCGCCGGCGCCTTCTGGGCCGGCTTCTCCCGCATCGTCGCCGCCTTCGCCCCCCGCAACGCCGCCCTGCTGGCCCGGCGCGACGAGCTGCAAACCCAGATCGACAACTGGCACACCCAGCATCGCGGCAAACCGGCGGACCATGCCGCCTATCTCCAATTCCTGCGCGAGATCGGCTACCTGCTGCCCGCCGCGCCCGTGTTCAGCGTCGCCACCGCCAATGTGGACCCCGAAATCGCCACCATCGCCGGGCCGCAGCTCGTCGTGCCCGTCAACAACGCCCGCTACGCGCTGAACGCCGGCAATGCCCGCTGGGGCAGTCTCTACGACGCGCTGTACGGCACGGACGCCATCCCCGATGAAGGCGCCGCCGCCCGCGGCCGCGGCTACAACCCGGCCCGTGGCGCCAAGGTCTTCGCCCGCGCCAAAGCCTTCCTCGACAGCGCCGCCCCCCTCGCCGCCGGCAGCCACGTCGCCTCCACCGGCTACAGCATCGCTGACGGCAAGCTCACCATCGCCACTGCCAACGGCGCCACCACCCTCGCCAACCCCGCCCAACTCATCGGCTGGCAGGGAGACGCCGCCGCCCCCACCGCCATCCTCCTGCGCCATAACGGCCTGCACCTTGAACTGAAGATCGACCGCACCCATCCCATCGGCAAGGATGACAAGGCCGGCCTGGCCGACGTGGTCCTCGAATCCGCCGTCACCACCATCATGGATTGCGAAGACAGCGTCGCCGCCGTCGACGCAGCCGACAAGGTGGATGTCTACCGCAACTGGCTCGGCCTCATGAACGGCAAGCTGGCCGTGGCCTTCGAGAAAGACGGCAAGACCCTCCATCGCAAGCTCAACCCGGATCGCTCCTATACCGCCCCGTCCGGCACCGTCACCCTGCCCGGCCGCAGCCTGATGCTGGTCCGCAATGTCGGCCACCACATGTTCACGGATGCGGTGCAGGACGCCGCCGGCCGCGACATCCCGGAAACCATCCTGGACGCCGCCCTCACCTCGCTCATCGCCCTGCACGACCTGAAGGGCGCCGGTCCGCTCCGCAACAGCCGCGCCGGCTCGGTCTACATCGTCAAGCCCAAGATGCACGGGCCCGAGGAAGTCGCCTTCGCCAACGACCTCTTCGCCGCCGTCGAGGATCTGCTGAAGCTGCCGCGCAACACGCTCAAGATGGGCATCATGGACGAGGAACGGCGCACCAGCGTCAATCTCGCCGCCTGCATCCACGCTGCGCGGGAACGCGTCGTGTTCATCAACACCGGCTTCCTGGATCGCACCGGCGACGAGATCCACACCTCCATCGAAGCCGGCGCGATGATCCGCAAGAACGACATGAAAGGCGCCGTCTGGATCGCGGCCTATGAGGACAACAACGTCGATGTCGGCCTGGCCAGCGGCCTGCGCGGCCGCGCCCAGATCGGCAAGGGGATGTGGGCCGCACCCGACCGGATGGCCGACATGCTCGCCCAGAAAATCGGCCACCCCCGCGCCGGCGCCAACACCGCCTGGGTCCCCTCGCCCACCGCTGCCACGCTGCACGCCCAGCACTACCATGAGGTCGACGTCGCCGCGCGCCAGGCGGAACTGGCCAAGCGCACGCCCGCGGACGTCGCGAAAATCCTCACTATCCCCCTGGCCGACCGCCCGAACTGGTCGCCCGAGGAATTGCAGCAGGAACTGGACAACAACACCCAAGGCATCCTCGGCTACGTCGTCCGCTGGATCGACCAGGGCGTCGGCTGCTCCAAAGTGCCGGATATCCACGATGTCGGCCTGATGGAAGATCGCGCCACCCTGCGCATCTCCAGCCAGCACATCGCCAACTGGCTGCACCACGGCATCGTCACCGAAGCCCAGGTGCTGGAAACGCTGAAGCGCATGGCCGCCGTCGTGGACCGCCAGAACGCCACAGACACCGCCTACAGGCCCATGGCCCCCAGCTTCGACGGCGCCGCCTTCAAAGCCGCCTGCGACCTCGTGTTCAAAGGCCGCACTCAACCCAACGGCTACACCGAATTCATCCTCCACAGCCGCCGCCGCGAAGCCAAGGCGGCCTGAACATCGTCCCATGGGCCGGGTGTGGCCGAAGGAAGGTAGGGAAGGCCAGGGCTCTGCCCTGGACCCGCCAAGGGGCAGAGGCCCCTTGGGTCCCATGACAAAAGGGGTTTTGAGGAGGGGGCCGCGGGGGGGTTGCCACCGCCCCGCAGCCCCCTCCTCAAAACCCCTTGATGCGATAAGGTCCAAGGGCTTGGCCTCTGGCGGGTCTGGGCAGTGCCCAGCCTTGCTTACCTTCCTCCAGCCACGCCCGGCCCGTGGGATGATACCAGCCAGACCCGCATGGCATTTGACGTCTGGCGCCCCGCCGCACAAACTGTTGCCATGATCCTTCTGATCGACAATTACGACAGCTTCACCTTCAACCTCGTGCAGTTCCTGGGCGATCTTGGCGCTCGCTGCGCGGTGTGGCGGAACGATGCGCTCGATGTCGGCCAGGCCATGGCCATGGCGCCGGAAGCGATCGTGCTATCCCCCGGCCCGTGCACGCCGAACGAGGCGGGCATCTGCCTCGACCTGATCGCAGCCGCCAGTGGCCGCATTCCCCTGCTTGGCGTATGCCTCGGCCACCAGGCGATCGGCCAGGCCTTTGGCGGCGAGGTGGTGCGCGCGCCCGCCCCGATGCACGGCAAGGTCAGCCCGATCCAGCACGACGACAGCGACATCTTCGCCGACATCCCGAACGGGTTCGAAGCGACGCGGTATCACAGCCTGATCGTGCGCCGGGACACCCTGCCCGAAACCCTGGTGGAGACCGCCCGCACCGCGGACGGCCTCATCATGGGCCTGCGCCACCGGGATTTCCCGGTCTTCGGCGTGCAGTTTCACCCCGAGAGCATTGCCAGCCAGCACGGCCACCGCCTGCTCGGCAATTTCCTCGCCATCGCGCGCGGTGCCAACACTCCCGCCCGAGCCGCCTGAGCGCAACCGCCTCGGCGCCATGTCTGAGCGCAACGGCCCGAACGCGGGAGAAGCCTTGTCGACCAACCTGAAACCAGTGCTTGCGCGGTTGGCGGCGGGCGAAACCCTGTCGGAGACGGAGGCGGAATCCGCCTTCGCCACGGTCATGGCCGGCGAGGCCACACCCGCGCAGATCGCCGGCATGTTGATGGCCATGCGGGTGCGCCGCGAGACAGTGGCGGAGCTCACCGGCGCGGTGCGCGCCATGCGCCGCGTCATGCTGCATGTGGCGGCGCCGCCGGATGCGATCGATGTATGCGGCACTGGCGGTGACGCCACCGGCAGCCTGAACGTCTCCACCGCGGTCACCTTCGTGCTGGCCGGTCTGGGCGTGCCGGTGGCCAAACACGGCAATCGCGCACTGAGCAGCCGCACCGGCGGGGCGGATGTGCTCGCCACGCTGGGCGTCAACGTGGACGTGGCGCTCGATCGGCTGCCGGAGGTGCTGCGCGCGGCAAGCTGCGTCTTCCTGTTCGCCCCGCGCCACCACTCGGCCCTTCACCACGCCGCCGGTCCGCGCGTGGAGCTGGGCATCCGCACCATCTTCAACCTGCTCGGCCCGCTCGCCAATCCGGCCTCCGTCCGCCGCCAACTCACGGGCGTGTTCGACCCCGCCTGGGCGCGGCCCATGGTGGAGACGCTGCAAAATCTCGGAAGCACCCATGTCTGGCTCGTACATGGCCAGGGGATGGATGAACTTTGTGTTGCCGGCGAAAACCTAGTCACCACCTTGCATAATGGCCGGATCGAGAGCTTCACCGTGCTGCCGGAGGATGCCGGCCTCCCCCGCGCGCCGGTCGAGGCGATCCGGGGTGGCGACGCCACGGTGAACGCGGCGGCATTGGAAGCTTTGCTGCGCGGAGCGCGCGGCCCGTATCGCGACACCGTGCTGCTGAACGCCGCGGCGGCGCTGATCGTGGCCGGGCGCACTGGCGACCTGCGCGAGGGTGTGGCGATCGCCGCCGGATCGCTGGATGGCGGGGCGGCCCTCGCTGCCTTGGACATATTGCGTCGGGAGACCGCATGACGGACACCGAAACCGACCAGCTCTCGCGCATCTGCGCGGATACCAGGCTGGAAACCGCCCGCCGCCGCGACACGATGTCGCTGGAGGCGCTGCGCAACAAGGCGCTGGCCGCGCCGGCGCCGCGCGGCTTTGGCCGGGCGCTGATGGACGCGACGGCGGCGGGCCATTTCGGCCTGATCGCCGAAATCAAGAAAGCCTCCCCCTCCGGCGGTCTGATCCGCCCGGAATTCGACCCGCCCGCCCTCGCCCACGCCTATCGCGACGGCGGCGCCACCTGCCTCTCTGTGCTCACCGACGGCATGTATTTCCTCGGCAGCACCGAGCACCTGCGCGCCGTCCGCGCCACCGTCGATCTGCCGATTATCCGCAAGGATTTCATGCTCGATCCCTGGCAGATCTATGAAAGCCGCGCCATCGGGGCGGACTGCATCCTGCTCATCCTCGCCGCCTTGACGGACGCGGAAGCGGTGGAGCTGGAAGGACTGGCCCGCGCCCTCGGCATGGATGTGCTGGCCGAGGTGCACAACCAGGCGGAACTCGAACGCGCGCTCGGCCTGCAGACCAAGCTGATCGGCATAAATAACCGTAATCTCAAGACATTGAAGACTAATCTGAAGACAACGCTCGAATTGGCGCCGATGGTGCCACCCGATCGCTTCCTCATCGGCGAGAGCGGCCTGCGCAGCCATGAGGATCTGCTGCAGCTGGCCAGGATCGGCGTGCACTGCTTCCTGGTCGGCGAAAGCCTGATGCGCCAGCCCGACGTGACCGCCGCCACCAAGGCATTGCTCGGCGCCAACATCCTCCCGGTGCAATGACCGGCCCCCTCACCCATTTCGACTCTGCCGGCAACGCCGTGATGGTGGATGTCGGCGGCAAGGAAATCACCGCGCGGGAAGCCACCGCCAAGGCGCGCGTGGTCATGCTGCCCGAAACGTTGCGCATGATCCGCGATGGCGCCGCCAGCAAGGGCGACGTGTTCGGCGTGGCCCGGCTGGCCGGCATAATGGCGGCCAAGCGTACAGCCGATCTGATCCCGCTATGCCATCCGCTGCCCCTCTCCGCCGTCACGCTGGATCTGACGGCGGCTGGCGAGGACGCGGTGGAGATCACCGCCACCGTCCGCACCTCGGGGCGCACCGGGGTGGAGATGGAGGCGCTGACCGCGGCCAGCGTGGCGGCGCTGACCGTGTACGACATGTGCAAGGCGGTCGATCGTGGCATGCGCATCGAGGCGCTGCGCGTGGTCGCCAAATCCGGCGGCAAGTCGGGCGAGTTCCGCCAGGATTAGCCCAGGATCAGCAAAGTAGAATTGGCAGATTCATGATCACCGTTGACGAAGCCCGCACCCGCATCCTCGCCGGCCTGCGCCCCACCGGAGCCGAAATCGTCCCCCTCGCCGATGCCTGGCGTCGCGTCACCGCCGCCCCCATCGTCTCGCGCGTGACCCAGCCGCCGCAGGATGTCTCGGCGATGGATGGCTACGCTGTGCGCGCGGCGGACGGCACGCTCGGCGCCGTGCTGCACGTGGTCGGCAGCGCCCCGGCCGGCCATCCCTGGGCCGGCACGCTGCAACCCGGCGAGGCGGTACGGCTGTTCACTGGCAGCATCATGCCCCAGGGCACGGACAGCGTGCTGCTGCAGGAGGATGCGACGCGCGACGGCGACCGCGTGACGGTGAACGACCCAGTGACCCCCCGCCGGCATGTGCGTGCCGTCGGCCAGGATTTCGGCACGGGCGACGTGCTGATCCAAGCCGGGGTCCGGCTCAATGCGCGCCATATCGGCCTGATCGCCGCGGCCAACCATCCCTGGGTCACCGTGCGCCGCCGCCCCGTCATCGCGATCATGGCCACGGGCGACGAAATCGCCCTGCCCGGCGAACCCATCCCGCCCGGCGGCATCGTCAGCTCCAACTCCCACGCCTTGGCCACGCTCGTCACCGCCGTCGGCGGCGAGCCCATGGTGCTGCCGGTGGCGCCCGACGACCGCGCCGCCATTGCCGACGCGTCCGACGCCGCCGCGAAAGCGGACATGCTGGTCACCGCCGGCGGCGCCAGCGTAGGCGAGCACGACCTGGTGCAATCGGCCCTGTGCGACCGGGGCCTGACGCTCGATTTCTGGAAGATCGCCATGCGCCCGGGCAAGCCGCTGATGTTCGGCAGCCTGGGACAAATCCCGCTGCTCGGCCTGCCCGGCAACCCCGTCTCCTCGCTGGTCACCGCCATCCTGTTCCTGGCACCCGCCATCGGTCGACTGAGCGGATTGGCCAACGAACCCCTGCCCGTCAGCCAGGCCCTGCTGGGCGCGCCGCTGAAGGCCAACGACCATCGCGCCGACCATCTGCGCGCCAAGCTGGCGATCGCAGAGGATGGCAGCGTGACAGCGACCGCCTTCTCCCGTCAGGATTCCGGCATGCTGCGCCTGCTGGTAGATGCCGACGCGCTGATCCTGCGCGCCCCCGAGGCACCGGCGCTGGAGGCCGGCGCAACCGTGTCGATCATCCGGCTGGATATGTTCGGAATTTAACCGTCATGACCGCACCGCCGGCTTGACGCGGCGACGGGAACCTATATAGAACATCGTCCCAGTTGCCGCTTTGTTCCGGCTTTTCCGGAATACACGCCCCAACGGGAGAAACGCCCTCATGCTGACCCGCAAACAGCACGAGCTACTGACGTTCATCGACCGGCATTTGAAGGCGACGGGATTCTCCCCGAGCTTCGAGGAGATGAAGGATGCGCTGCAGCTCAAGTCCAAATCCGGCATTCACCGCCTGATTTCGGCGCTGGAGGAACGCGGTTTCCTGCAACGGCGCCATCATCGCGCCCGCGCGCTTGAAGTGGTGCGCCTGCCCGACGAGATCGCCGCCCGCTCCGTCGCCCTTCCCCCCGCTCCGCCCCGGCCAGAACCGAATTTCGCGTCCAGCTTCGCGCCAAACGTCATTCGCGGCGATTTCACCTCCCGCCTGCCCGGCGTGCGCACGGCCGGCGAGGCCGGCGCGGTGCAATTGCCGCTCTATGGCCGCATCGCCGCCGGCATGCCGATCGAGGCGCTGCAAATGAACGAGAATGGCCAGCAGGTCGAAGTGCCCATGGCCATGCTGGGCGGCGGCGAGCATTACGCGCTGGAAGTGGCCGGCGATTCGATGGTCAATGCCGGCATCTGGGACAGCGACATCGTCATCATCCGCAAGGGCGACACCGCCGAGAACGGTCAGATCGTCGTCGCCCTGGTGGACGAGAACGAGGTGACGCTGAAGCGGCTGCGCCGGCGCGGCAATTCCATCGCGCTCGAACCGGCCAACGACCTCTACAAATCCCAGATCTACCCCGCCGACCGGGTGAAGGTGCAGGGAAGGCTGGTCGCGCTGATGCGCCGTTACTGAGTAAGGCGGAGCAGCCGCGCCACGGGCCCGATCGACCAGCCCTGCACCGCCAGCGACAGCAGCACGATCAGGAACGCGGCGGCAAAGCCAAGCTGGCCTTCCGGCACGCCTTCCAGCACCGGGATGATGGCAAGATAGATCGGCACCGCCCCGCGCAGCCCCACCCAGGCGACGAAGCCGGTCTCGCGCCAGCCGAACCCGAACGGGCTCAGGCAGAGCAACGCCGCCAGCGGCCGTGCCACCAGCATCAGCGCAGCCGCGACCACCAGCGAGGGCAAAGCCAGCGGCAGCATGTCATGCGGCGTGATCAGCAGGCCGAGCATCAGGAACAGGCCGATCTGCGCCACCCAGGCAAACGCCTCGAAGGCCCGCTCCAACGCTTCCAGCCGCTCCCCAGCGCCCTGCCCCACCATGGCCCCGGCGATGTAAATGGCCAGGAAGCCGCTCGCCTCCAATTCCTGCGCGGCGCCGAATGCCGCTCCGGCGCCACATAGCAAAAGCACCGGAAACAGGCTGGCATCGGCGTTCAGCCGTCGCGTCACCCATCGCAGCAGCCAGCCCACGGCGAAGCCCAGCACCGCCCCGCCGGCCATCTCCCGCAGGAACAGCAGGCAGCCCTCCACCACCGACACGCCGTGCGGCAGCGAGATGATCTCCACCAGCAGCAAGGTCAGGAACACGGACATCGGGTCGTTCAGCCCGGACTCGACCTCCAGCACCGCGATCACCCGGTCCGGCACGGCCAGCTTGCTGGCACGCAGCACGGCGGACACGGCGGCGGCATCGGTGGGTGCCACCAGCGCGCCCAATAGCAGCGCATAGCCCCAGCCCTGCCCGGACAGCGCCACCGCCGCCGCCCCCACCACCCCGGCGGTGATCGCCACCCCCAGCGTCGCCAGGGCCAGCGCCGGTTTGAACGCCGTGCGCAGCATCCCGGCGCTGGTCTTCAACCCGCCTTCGAACAGGATCACCACCAAAGCCAGGCTGCCCAACTGATAGGTCGCGGCGAAATCGTCAAAGCGTATGCCACCCGGCCCGTCCTCGCCCGCCAGCATGCCCAACACCAGGAACACCAGCAGCAGCGGCGTGCCGATCCGCGCCGCGAACAGCCCGGCAAAAATCGCGACGACGCCGAGCAGGCCGCCGATCAGGATGAATTCATGCGCTGCTTCCATGCCGACGCTATTCGCTCAGCGCCGGCGTCAACCCGGGCGCCATGCGCCCCAAGCCCGGCGCATGCGGCACCCGGGGTCGTTCGCCGCGGAACTGGCGGTCGGAGAGGATATGCGAGCCGGCCGCATCCAGCCACACCGCCTCCGCCCCATCGCGCCAGACGCTGAAGCGGTCGATTGTCGCCACATCGGCCGGACAACTCAGCCGGATCGGCCGGGCGGAGATAAGCAGTCCCCCCGCGCAATCATCCCGCGTCCCCGCGCCGCGTAACAACATCGCCACCTCCCCATGCGCCCGCAGGGTGCAAGCAGCCTCCGTGCAGGTGATCGCGCCACCACCGCTGCCGCCGGTCACCGGAAATGGCAGCGTGCCATCCGCCGCCCAAAGCTGCTGCCACGCCTCCAGGGTGACGCGCGACGCCCCGGACCCCTTCTGCAAAAACATCCCGGCATCCGCGTGCAATGCAATCAGCCGCGCATCGGCGGACACTAGCAAATCGGGCGGCCGCTCCAGCGCCGGCGACACCAGCCCGAGCAGGATCGCCGCCAACCCCGCCAGCCGCAGTCGCGACCGCCACAACCGCAGCCAGGCAATGCCCAGCGACAGCACGCCCAGCCCCCAGGCCGACCTATGCGGCACAGCCATCACCGCACTCGGCCAGGCGGAGACGGTCCGGCCGATCCACAATATCGTGCCGATGCCCCAACCCATCGGCACGAGCGCCAACGCCTCCAAATGCAGCGGCATCAGCCCCAGCGAGATCAGCCCGGCCGGCATCACCCACAACGCCGTCAGCGGCACCGCGGCCATGTTGGCCAGCACGAAATAAAGCTGCACATGACCGAAATGATACGCGCCGAACGGCGCCGAAAAAATCCCGGCAAGCGCGCTGGTCGGCGCCAGCGCCACCAAATGGCTGAGGCAGCGGCGCCACCACGACCCGTCCCCATACAACTGCGCCAGCGCCGGGCGCAGCGCGTCATAGCCGGCGATCAGGGCGAGCACGGCGGAAAAGCTCATCTGGAAACGCACGCCAAGCACCTCGGACGGCGCCATTAGGATCAGCACGGCCATCGCAAGCGCCAGGCCACGCAGCGACAGCGCGCGCCGGCCGACCAACACGCCCAGCGTGACCACGCAGGCCATGCTGAAGCTGCGGATGATGGGCACATGCGCCCCGATGAGCAGCATATACGCCCCACCCGCCACGAGCGCGGTGACGGCGGCGATCTGCTTGATCAGCAAATGCAGGGCGGCGCGTTCGGAGAGGGCCAGAAAGAACCGGCTGAAAGCGAAAGAAAGCCCCATGACGGTGCCGATGTGCAGCCCGGCGATCGCCAGAAGATGAGCCAACCCGGAGTCGCGAAATGCCGCGCGATCTGCCTCCGGAATGGCCGAACCGCCGCCGGTCAGCAGGGTGGTGGCGATCGTCCCCCGGGAATCCGGCAGCACTGGCGCGATGCGCGCGGCAATGATCCCGCGCAGCGCGCGGGCCAGCGGCCGCGTCCAGATTCGCCTCATTCCGCCCACGGCCGCGATGCCCGATTGCATGGAAGCCACGCTAGCCCGGCATCCCTCAACATGTCGTCATCGCGCATGCTAGGAAGCGTGATCGCCGCAAGAAATCGAGAAAATGACCGTTCGTACCCGTTTCGCCCCCAGCCCGACCGGCCTGCTGCATATTGGCGGCGCCCGCACTGCCCTGTTCAACATGCTGTTCAGCCGCCATCACGGCGGTGAATATCTGCTGCGAATCGAGGATACGGATCGCGAGCGCAGCTCGGCCGCCAATACCCAGGTGATCTTGGACGGGCTGGCATGGCTCGGCCTGTCGCCGGACCAGCCGCCGGTGTTCCAGTCCACCCGCCAGGCGCGCCATGCCGAGGTCGCGCTGGAAATGCTGGAAGCCGGGCGGGCCTATCGCTGCTGGCTGTCGCAGGACGAGCTGAAGGCGATGCGCGAGCAGGCCGCCGCCGAAAAAAAGCCGTTCAAGGTGATAAGCCCATGGCGCGATCGCGACCCGGCCGAAGCGCCCGCTGGCGTGCAGCCGGTGATCCGGCTGAAGGCCCCGCGCGAGGGCGAGACGGTGGTGGAGGATCTGGTGCAGGGCGAGGTGCGCGTCGCCAACACCGAACTGGACGACATGATCATCCTGCGCAGCGACGGCACGCCCACCTATCTGCAAGCCGTGGTGGTGGACGACCACGACATGGCAATCACCCATGTGATCCGCGGCGACGACCACCTGACCAACACGTTCCGGCAGATCCAGGTTTACGACGCCATGGGCTGGGCGCAGCCGCGCTTCGGCCATCTGCCGCTGATCCATGGCGCGGACGGGGCCAAGCTGTCCAAGCGCCACGGGGCGGTAAGCGTGCTGGAGTTCCGCGAACAGGGCTTCCTGCCGGAAGCGCTGTGCAACTATCTGCTGCGGCTTGGCTGGGGCCATGGCGACGCCGAGATCCTCTCGCGCGACGAGGCGGTGGCCCTGTTCGACATGGATGGGGTGGGACGCGCGGCCAGCCGGATGGATTACGTGAAGCTGACCCATCTGAACGGCGTGTGGCTGCGCCAGGCCGACGATATGCGCCTGACCGACGAAGTGCTGCGCCTGTTCCGCACCAGGCCGGGGCTGACGGTGGACGAGACCACCGTGGCGCGCGTCCATACGCTGATGCCGGGGCTGAAAGAGCGCGCGAAGACCATCGTTGAACTCGCTGATTCCGCAGCATTCCTGGCCCGCAACTTGCCCTTGCCGATGGATGCCAAGGCCGAGGCGCTGCTGACCATGGAGAACCGGGACATGCTGCGCGAGCTAGCGGCCGCGCTGGGCGAGACGGATTTTTCCCAGCCTTGCATCGACGCGGCTTTACGCACCTTCGCCGAAGCGCATGGGCGCAAACTCGGGCAGGTCGCCCAGCCCTTGCGGGTGGCGCTGACCGGGGCGACCACCAGCCCGGGCATCGACGCGACGCTGGCGGCTTTGGGGCGCGAGGAGGCGCTGGCGCGGATCGCGGCGATCGCCCTGTGAGGCTCTAGCGCCGCCCGGTCAGGCGCGGGTCCAGCATATCGCGCAGCCCGTCGCCCAGCAGATTCAGCCCCAGCACCGCCAGCGTGATCGCGACCCCCGGAAACACCGCCAGCAGCGGCGCGCGATAAACGAAGGTCTGCGCGTCGTTCAGCATCCGCCCCCAGCTTGGGAATGGCGGCTGCGTGCCCAGCCCGACATAGGACAGCCCGGCATCCGCCACGATCGCCAGCGCGAACTGGATGGTGATCTGCACCAGCAACACGCCGAAGATGTTGGGCAGCACATGGCGCAGCATGATCGCGATCTCGCCGCGCCCCACCGCCCGCGCGGCGATCACGTAATCCATCTCCCCCGCTTGCATTGCCGCGCCGCGCGTGACCCGCGCGAAGACCGGGATGTTGAAGATACCGATCGCCAGCATCGCGTTCGCCGCCCCCGGCCCGGCCAGGGCGGTGATCATCACCGCCGTCAGCAGCGCCGGAAAGGCGAAGGCCAGATCCGCCCCGCGCATCACCAGCCCATCCACCCAGCCGCCGGACATCGCCGCCACGCCACCCAGCGGCACCCCGATCCCCGCCCCGACAGCGACGGCGATCAGCGCCACCGCCAGCGAGCTGCGCGCGACCGCCATGATCATCGACAGCACGTCGCGCCCGAACGGATCGGTGCCCATCGGGTGCGCCATGCTGGGGCGCGCCAACCGGTGCAGGAAATCCATTCCGGTCGGCGAATACGGTGTCCAGACCAGCGAGACCAGCGCCATCCCGACCAACGCCGCCGTCAGCGCACCGCCCAGCAGCAGATTTCCCCGCCTCAACGCCCGCCCCTCACTGTCCGGGCGCCTGCAAGCGCGGATCCAGCGCGAAATAGGCGAGGTCCACCAGGAAATTCACCACGATCACGCTGCCCGCCAGCAGCACCACCAGATCCTGCACCACGATCAGATCGCGCTGCGCGATGGCCTGGAAAATCAGTCGCCCAAGCCCCGGCAGGGTGAACACGTTCTCGATGATCACGGTGCCGGCCATCAGAAACGAGAATTGCAGCCCGATGATCGTCACCACCGGGATCAGCGCGTTGCGTACCGCATGCCGCCACAGCACCACCCAGCCGCGCAGACCCTTGGCCAGCGCCGTGCGCACGTAATCCGCACCCAGCGTCTCTAGCACCGCGCTGCGCGTGACCCGCGCCAAGATCGCCGCCTGCGGCAGGGCCAGCGCCAAGGCGGGCAACAGCAGCGAATGCACCCCGGGCCAAATACCATGATCCCACCCCGCGAAGCCGCTGGCGGGAAACCACGGCAGCGCCACGGAGAAGGCCAGGATCAGCAAAATCCCCAACCAGAAATTCGGCAGCGCCACCCCCAGCTGCGCCACCCCCATCAGCGCCGCGTCCACCGCCCGGCCACGCCGCGCCGCCGCCGCCACGCCGGCCGGAATCGCGATTGCCGTGGACAGCACGATGCCCATCGCGGCCAGCGGCAGGCTGACCATGACGCGCTGGCGGATCAGCTCGACCACCGGCACGTCGTACGTGGTGCTGACGCCGAAATCGCCCCGCGCCAGCCCCCAGATCCATGCGAGATAGCGAACCCAGACCGGCCGATCGAGCCCCATCTGGTGGCGCAGCGCCGCCAGCGTATCGGGCCGCGCCGAGGTGCCCAGGATCAGCGCCGCCGGATCGCCGGGCAGCACCGACAGCACCAGAAATACGATCACCGAGGCCGCCAGCAGCGTCGCCAACAACGCCGCCAGCCGCCGCAGGACAAGCCGGCCCATCGGCTCAGTCCACCCAGTAAATCCCGGTCACGTCATTGGCGGGGATTGGCGTGTTTTCCCACATGCCCCGCAATTTCGCGTTCCACACGCCCACCTTGGCGAGCGAGAACAGGAACACGTTCGGCTCGTCCTCGGCCAGCGTGCGTTGCAGCGCCTGCGCCAGTGCGAGTTGCTTCGCCGGATCGACGGCTTCCTGATACTGCTTGTACAGCGCCTGATAGGCCGGGTTGTGGTAATTGAAATAATATTTGTCGCGCGCATAGATATCCAGATCGCGATCCTCGGTATGCGCAATGATCGTCGCGTCGAAATCGGATCGCGTGAAGACCTGGTCGAGCCATTGCGCGAATTCGATCGGCACCAGCTTCACGGTGATGCCCACACTGCCCAGCATTTCCGCGATCACCTCCCCGCCCCGCCGCGCATAGGCCGGCGGCGGCAGCAGGATCGTCATCTCCGTTCCGGGCTTCACACCAGCCTCCGCCAGCAGCGCCTTCGCCTTGGTCGGGTCGTACGGATACACGCCGGTGAGATCCACATAGCCGAAATCCCCAGGCACCGCGTGCGAGCCGATCGGCTTGCCGTAATTGGCCAGCGCATCCACAAGTTCGTCGCGGTTGATCGCATAGGCCAGCGCGCGCCGCACCCTGGCATCGTCGAACGGTTTGCGTGCATCGTTCAGCGCCAGGATCGTCTTGCCGGAGGTGGTGCCGATAGCGACGGTGAATCGCGGGTTGGCCCTGATCGCGTCCAGCGCTTCCGGCGCCGGGAAGTTCGGGAACGCATCCACATCCCCCGCCAGCAGCGCCGCCATCGCTGCCGAGGGGTCGGAGATGAAGCGGAATGTCACATGCGCGAGCTTCGGCTGCGCGCCCCAGTAATCCGGGTTGCGCTCCATCTCCACCCGGTCGCCCTTCACCCAGCGCACGAACTTGAATGGCCCCGTGCCCACCGGATTGGTCTTGTCCGTTGCGATCGAGTTCGGCGACACCATCACCGCGTCGCCCCAGCCCATGTCGAACAGGAAATTCGCGGCTGGCCGCTTCAAGGTGACAACCGCCGTCGCCGGATTGGGGCAGGCCGTGCTGGCGATCGGCTCGAACAGCCCCTTCTGCGCGTTCACGCTGCCCGGCGCCACCGCACGGTCGTAGGAGAACTTGACCACGCTGCAATCGAATGGCGTCCCGTCGTGGAATTTCACGCCGGTATGCAGCTTGAACGTATAGATGAGCCCGTCCGGCGAGACGGTCCAGCTTTCCGCCAGGGCCGGCTGCACCTGGCCCTTCTCGTCGATGCGCGTCAGCCCTTCATAGATGTTGGCATAGGTGACCTCGCGGATCGCCGAGGCCGCGCCTGCCGTGGGGTCCAGGAAGGGCGGCTCCAGCACCATGCCCACCACCAGCGTGTCCTTCGCGGCCTGCGCCCCTTGCGCCGCCGTCACGAGCCCGAGCCCGAACGCCACGGCCAAGCCGCGCGCGAGAAAACACCGCATAGCCGCCTCCATCATCCACGCAGGCAAGGACAACACCAGCGCCGCCCCCCAGGGTCAAGCCCGCGTCAAGCCCGCGCTGGCCGACGCCCTGGGGTCAGAAGCGCCGTTCGCCCTGTTGGTGGAACTGCCAGCCGAACCAGTCCACCCGCCACCACAGCCCGGGCCACGCCAATCCGGCCGCCGGTCCGCCGGAGGGTGCCAATACCTCCCATACATGCGCCTCCATCGGCCGGAATGCCGCCGGCCCCGCCATCTCCACCACATGCGGGTCCGCCACGCCCTGCGCCCGCACCCCGCCGGCACCCCAGAACATCCCCGCCAATACTGCCGCCGCCATCGCTATCCGCATGATTCACCTCCGGTTTTCCGGAGTCTGCCATTGCCCTCCGTAACCGTGTCAAAGCGTAACAAGGCTGGGTCCGGCGTCGTCGTAGTTGACCTGCCGCCCACACATCGCTTGATTGCCCCCCTCTCCTAGGAACCGACCGCCATGGCCCTGATCCGCGACGACATCGAAACCCTCGAGGACAGCCCCATCGTCGATGTCTGGCGCCTCGGCTATGGCCGCCCCGAGGTGATCGGCATGTTCGCCGGTGAGCCGGACGTGCCCACCCCCGCCTTCATCTGCGACGCCGCCGCTCGTGCCATGGCCGAGGGCCGCACCTTCTACACGCCCAATCGCGGCATTCCCGCCCTGCGCGAGGCCTTGACCGATTATCTTCGCCATCTCTATGGCGTGGAGATCCCGGAAAGCCGCGTGGCGCTGACCAGCTCCGGCATGAGCGCCGTGATGCTCGTCGCCCAGGCCATGGTGAAACCCGGCGACAACGTCATCGCCATCACCCCCTCATGGCCCAACATCATGCGCGCCATGCAGATCCTCGGCGCCGAGGTGCGCGAGGTCGCGCTCTCCACCGGCAACACCGGCTGGACGCTGGATCTGGACGCCGTCTTCGCCGCCTGCGACGAATCGACGCGCGTGATCTACCTCGCCTCTCCCGGCAACCCCACCGGATGGATGATCGAACACGGCGAGGCGGAAACCCTGCTGGCCTTCGCCCGCGCCCGCAACATCGCCATCCTGTCGGACGAGGTGTATCACCGCATCGTCTATGACCGGCCCGTCGCCTTCAGCTTTTTGGAAATCGCGCGGCCCGAAGACCCGGTTTTCGTGATCAACAGCTTCTCCAAGGCCTGGGCTATGACCGGCTGGCGGCTGGGCTGGGTGGTGTATCCCGAAGACAATACCGCCAGCTTCGAGAAGCTGATCCAGTTCAATACCTCCGGCGCCCCCGAATTCCTGCAACACGGCGCCGTCGCCGCCCTGCGCGAGGGCGAAGCGTTCACCCGTTCGTTCACCGCCCGCTGCGCCGAAGGCCGCGCTTTGGTGAACGACCGCCTCGCCCGCATGCCGCGCATCCGCAACGTGCCCAACCAGGGCAGCTTCTACGCCATGTTCGAAGTGGATGGCGTGACGGACACACTGACCTTCTGCAAACGCGCCGTGGCCGAGGCGAAGATCGGCATGGCGCCGGGCATCGCGTTCGGCAAGGGCGCGGAGCGGCATATCCGGCTGTGCTACGCCAAGAGTACGGCGCTGCTGACGGAGGCGATGGATCGGCTGGAGGCGTTTGTGGCGGGGTATAGCGAGGCGTGAGTTAGGGGCGGGAAGGAAAGCGAGGGCTCTGCCTTCGTGCAAGTGCGCGGCTAGACCAGATGTTCGCCTGAGATAGGGGCGACCCGTCTCACACAGTATGCAGGTTTTCGAGGGTTACGCCGGATGACCGGCGCCGATCCTCATGCATAGGAGACGGGTCATGGAGCAGCCTATCACTTACGTCGGCCTGGATGTGCA
>DASXIW010000263.1:0-10650 GCA_036497785.1 Acetobacteraceae bacterium
GAAGCGCTGGTAGCCATGCTGTTCGCCGCCTCGCTGCATCTGATGATGGGCCCGGGCGGCATGCCCAGCTTCGGCCATGCCACCTGGTTCGGCCTGGGCGCCTACGGCGCAGCCTGGGCGGCGAAGGGGTTGCATCTTGGCATGCCGTTCGGCCTGCTGATCGCGCCGCTCGCCGCCGGCCTCGCGGCCGCGCTGTTCGGCTGGTTCGTGGTGCGGCTGTCCGGCGTCTATCTCGCCATGCTCACTTTGGCCTTCGCCCAGATCGTCTGGGCCGTCATCTTCCAGGCCGTGGACGTGACTGGCGGCGATAACGGCATACTTGGCATATGGCCCACCGGCTGGGCCGCCAATCCGCACACTTTCTACTGGCTGACGCTGACGCTCACCGTCGCCGCCACGCTGCTGTTGCGCCGGACCATCTATGCGCCATTCGGCTATGCGCTGCGCGCGGCGCGTGATTCGGCATTGCGGGCCGAGGCCATCGGGCTCGACACCGCGCGGCTGCGCCTGGCCGCCTTCACCATGGCCGGCGCCGCCGCCGGGCTCGCGGGCGGCCTGACCGCCTACGCGAAGGGCAGCGTGTTTCCCACTTATATCTCCCTCGGCCGTTCGATCGACGCGCTGGTGATGGTGTTGCTCGGCGGCGTGCAGACGATTTCCGGGCCAATCGTGGGGGCGCTCGCCTATACCGGCCTGTTCGATGCGCTGCTGCTCGCCTCCGCGCAGTGGCGTTTCGTGCTGGGCGCGGCCATCGTGGCACTGGTGCTCGCCTTCCCGCAGGGCATCGCCGGGGCGGCGCAACGTTTGTGCCTGCGTGGGCGGGAAGCCTGAGCATGTTGCGCGTCGAGAACCTGCACAAACGTTTCGGCGGCGTGCAGGCCGTGGCCGGGCTGACTCTGTCGGTGAGGGCCGGCGAAATGCTGGCTATGATCGGCCCAAACGGCGCTGGAAAATCGACCAGCTTCAACATGCTCAGCGGCCAGCTCCGTCCGGATTCGGGGCGCATCTGGCTGGCCGGCGAGGACATCACCGGGCTCGCCGCGCGCAGGATCTGGCGCATGGGCGTCGGCCGCAGCTTCCAGATCACCGCCACTTTCGCCAGCATGACCGTGCGCGAGAACGTGCAGACCGCCATGCTCAGCCACCAGCGCCGGATCTGGCGGTTCTGGCGCCCGGCCGCGACCTACGCCATCGCACAAGCCGGCGCATTGCTCGCGCAGACCGGCATGGCGGACCAGGCAGATCGCGCCGCCGGCGTGCTGGCATATGGCGATCTCAAGCGGCTGGAACTCGCCATGGCGCTCGCCAACGCGCCCCGCCTGCTGCTGATGGACGAGCCCACCGCCGGCATGGCGCCCGGCGAGCGCACGGCGCTGATGCAGCTGGTGCGGCGCCTTGCGACCCGATCCGGAATCGCCGTGTTGTTCACCGAGCACGATATGGACGTGGTGTTCGGCGTCGCCGACCGCATTCTGGTGCTGGATCGCGGCATCCCGATCGCCGAGGGCGACGCCGCCGCCATTCGCGCCGATGCTCGCGTGCGCGCCGTCTATCTCGGCCGCGAGACCGCGCCATGATGCTGGATGTGCAGAACCTCCACGCCCATTACGGCCGCGCGCATATCCTGCAAGGCGTGTCGTTCTCGGTCCCGCCAGGCGAGCTTCTCGTGCTGCTCGGCCGGAACGGCGCCGGCAAGACCACCACGATGAAATCGCTGATCGGCCTGCTGCAGCCCAGCGCCGGCCGCATCGTCTTCGCCGGCCAGGACATCGCCGGCCAAAACATTGCCGGATGGGAGCCGCACCGCATCGCCCGCGCCGGCCTCGGCTACGTGCCGGAGGAGCGCCGCATCTTCCCCGACCTCACCACCCTCGAAAACCTCGAAGTCGGCCGCCAGCCACCGCGCGACGGGCGGCCGGCCTGGACGCCGGAGCGCATCTTCGCCCTGTTCCCCAACCTCGCCGCCCTGCGCAACCGCGCCGGCGGTCGGATGAGCGGCGGCGAACAGCAAATGCTCGCCATCGGCCGCACGCTCATGGGCAACCCCACCCTGATCCTGCTGGACGAACCCAGCGAAGGCCTCTCGCCCCTCATCGTCGATCAAATGGCCGACGCCATCGCCACGCTGAAACGCGAAGGCGTCACCATCCTGCTGGCCGAACAAAACCACCACTTCGCCACCCGCATCGCCGACCACGCCGCCATCATCGAAACCGGCCGCATCGTCTGGTCCGGCGCCATGGCCGCCCTGCAACACGACAACGCCACACGCTCGGCCTACCTCGCGGTCTGATGCCTGCGGGTGGGATGGGGCGGCGGTAAGGAAGTAAAGGCGGGGGCTCTGCCCCTCGACCCCGCTAAGGGCGGAGCCCTTAGAGCTCGCTACTTTAAGGAGCTTCCGCCCCTTGGCGGGTTCAGGGCAGAGCCCTGGCCTGACTTCTTTGCCAGCCCCTCATCTCAATCCGCCGGCATCAGCGCGCGAAGGGTGGCGAGGCTTTGGCGGGCGGTGCCGTCGGGGGTGAAGTTGGTGGGGGCGAGCCAGGCCAGGATGGCGTCGCGGCAGCGGGGCCATTCCTGGTCGGTGATGCTGTACCAGTCGGTGTCGCGCAGGCGGCCTTTGACGACCATATGGGCGCGGTGGCGGCCTTCGTAGGTGAAGCCCAGGCGTTCGGCGGCGCGGCGGGAGGGGGCGTTCAGGGCGTTGCATTTCCACACGAGCCGCCGGTATCCCAAGTCGTCGGCGGCGAGGCGCAGCAGCAGGAACATGGCTTCGGTGGAGGCCCGGGTGCGCTGCAGGGCGGGGCCGAACCAGATATTGCCCAGCTCGATGGCCGCGTTTTTCGATTGGATGTCCTTCAGCGTCAGCCAGCCCGTCACCACGCCGGTGGCTACCGGGCGGACGGCCCAGGCCATCGGGTCGTGGGTGCTGGCGAACTCAGCCACGAATTTTTCCATGGCGGCGGGCGAGGGGAACGGGCCATAGCCGAGATAGGCCCAGCTATTGTCGCCTTTGGCGTCGCCGGCCTGGGCCGCGCGCCACAGTTCCTCGGCGTGGCGGCGATGCAGCGGTTCCAGTTCCACATGGGTACCGCGCAGCTTGACGCGGGCGGGCAGCGGGCGCGGGGTCGGGTCGATTTCGGGGCCGATCGGGGGTGTGCTCATGCGCCCCGTTATAGGCGGGGCCGGGGGTGCCACGCGCGGTCCAATCGAAGCGTCACGGATCAGCCAATTGCCTATTTGGCGGGATCACCCACATCATGCGCCGCTGCGCTGTCTCAACAATCAAAAGGGGTAACATCATGTCTCGCACGGGTTTCCTGGCCACATTGCTCACAGCCACCCTGCTTTCCGGCGGCGCCTGGGCGGAGACGATCCATTTCCATGCCACGATGACGCCGGGGGCCGAGGTTCCGCCCAAGACCAGCTCCGGCAGCGGCGATGCGCTGGCCACGCTGGACACCGTAACCAAGAAGCTGGACTACACCGTCACCTATAAGGACCTGACTGGCCCGGCGACGATGGCGCATTTCCATGGGCCCGCCGCCACCGGCGTCAATGCCGGTGTGGTTGTGCCCTTTAAGGTGTCCCCAAGCCCGATCAGTGGGAGCGCCACGCTGACGGACGCGCAGATCGCCGATCTAGTAGCGGGCAAATGGTATGCCAACGTGCATACCGCCGCGAACCCGGGTGGCGAGATTCGTGGCCAGATGGAGAAATAGCGCCGGAACGCGCCTGCCCCTTACGCGCGAGGGGCAGGCGCGGTTTATTCCGCCGCCAGCGCCGGCCGCGCCTGAAGCCGGCGCAGCGCGCGGTCGATCCATTGGGCGGTGAGCTTTTCCTGCAAGCTGTTCTGGCGCAGCCTTTCGCCCAACGCCGGGAAATCGACGCGGTCCAGCGTCTGATCCTGGTTGAAGCAGCTGAACACCACGCTCCGCTCTCCGGTCGCGGGATCGACATGCGGCTGCAGGCACTGGGCGCAGACTTCCTTCATCATGCACTGCATCGGGCTGTTGATGGACGCGATGGCGCTGTGCCCCGGCCTGAGGCAGGCGGACAGCACGCCATGCCGCGCCGCGCCCACCGCCGCCATCATACTGTCGGAGCCGATCACGATCATATGCTCGACGTCGGCCAGCGGCACCGGCTGCGTGCCCAGCTTGCCCGCGCCATAGCTCGCCATGCCCTGGACGATATTGCCGACGAAGCTGCGGTCCTGCGGGCGGGTGGGCACGAATCCCGGCGCTTCGTCGCAGCACCACACGATGGTGTCGGCCGCCCGCTCGATTTCCTCAACTTTGTAGCGGTCCCGCAGCGCCTTGTAGCCGGCGAAATAGAGCACCCTCGACCCCGCCGCCCGCAGTGCCGCGCCGATGCTGAACAGCACCGCGTTGCCGAGCCCGCCACCGACCAGCGCCACCGTGCTATTGGCGTGGATCTCCGTCGGCGTTCCGGTCGGGCCCATCAGCACCACCGCCTCGCCCGGTTTCAGTGTGGCGCACAGATCCGAGCTGCCGCCCATCTCCAAGGCGATCACCGAGACCAGCCCCTGCGCAGGATCGGTCCAGGCGCCGGTCATCGCCAGCCCCTCCATCGCCAGCAGCGTGCTGCCGATGCCGGCCTCATCAAGGCGGGCGGCGTTCATTTCGAAATTCTGCAACCGGTAGAACTGGCCCGGCCGGAATGCCCGCGCGGCCGCCGGGGCGCGCAGCACGACCTCGACGATGGTCGGCGTCAGGCGGTTCACTTCGTGCACGCGTGCGGTCAGATCCTCCCGGCAGCGGGCCAGCAGCGCCGCGCCTGAAACGGCGGAGGGCGCGTGCGCCGCCAGCAGGTTGCTCACCACGGGATAGCCGCGCTTGGCGCTGCCCATGGCCTTCACCACATTGCCGAAGAAGCTGGGGTGCAGGTCGCCGAAGAAGCTGATGAACTGCCCGGTTTCGGCGCGGTGCATCAGCACGTCGGCGCTATCCGGCTTGCTCAGCCCGCGCGGCGGCGAGATTTTGCCGCCGCCGGCGTCGATGGCCTGGAAATACTTGCCGTCCAGCGCAATCCGCCCGTCCTCGCGGGCCAGCACGGTGTTCGGGGCCGTTCCCGCCGCCACCAGCACTGCCCGCGCCGGCAGCACGCTCTCACGGCCATCGGCGTGGCGCACGCGCAGGCCTTGGGCATGGCCGAAACGGTCCTGCACGACCTCCATTGGCGTCAGGCCCTCGGCGAAGCGCACGCCCTCCTCCATCGCCTTGGCCACTTCCTCGTGGTTCAGCGTGTAGCTCGGCGAGTCAACCAGCCGGCGGCGATAGGCGAGCGTTGCCCCGCCCCAGGAGTCCAGCAGTTGGGCCAGTCGCGGCGGCCGCCTTTCCCTCGCCGCCGCCGCGCGTTCGTCGCGCACCGCCGCGGCATGGGTCAGGAATTCCTGGGCGATCTCGGCCTCTTCCTCGGTCCATAGGTCGCGCACCGCCGCCTCGCCCCGATCAGCCACCAGCGTGTGGTAGCGCAGCGCGAATTTCTCCACCTGGCGGATGTAATAGGCCATGCTCTCGGTGGCCGTATCGATCGCCGTCAGGCCGCCGCCGATCACCACGACCGGCATGCGCAGCTGCAGATTGGCAATGGACGACATCTTGGCCGCCCCGGTCAGTTGCAGCGCCATCAGGAAGTCGCTGGCCTGCCGCACCCCGCGCGCCAAGCCGCCCGGCATGTCGATTACCGTTGGTTTGCCGGCGCCCATGCACAGCGCCACGTGGTCGAAGCCCATCGCCCAGGCATCGTCCACGGTGATGGTGCCGCCGCCGCCGAAGCGCACGCCGCCGAACATGGCGAATTCGGCCCGCCGCTCCAGCAGCAGCCGCACCAGCTTCAGGTAATTCTTGTTCCAGCGCACGGTGATGCCGTATTCGGCCACGCCGCCGAACCCGGCCATCACGCGATCGTCCAGATCCTCGAACAAAATGGCGGCATCGCGCACCGGGGCGCGCGGATCGATGCCCAGCGGTTCGATCTTGAGGCCGTCGACCGCAACGACGGTGTGGCCGTCATTCATCAGATGATGCGCCAGGGTGAAGCCGGCCGGTCCCAGCCCCACGATCAGCACCTTGCGCCCGGCCTCGGCCTTTGGCAGCGGCCGACGGATATCCAGTGGGTTCCAGCGCGTCAGCAGCGCATAGATTTCAAACCCCCAGGGCAGGGCCAGCACGTCGCGCAGCACGGAGGTCTCAGCTTGGGGAATATCGACAGGCTCCTGCTTCTGGTAGATGCAGGCCTTCATGCAGTCGTTGCAGATCCGGTGGCCAGTGGCGGCCATCATGGGGTTGTCCACCGCGATGGTGGCGAAGGCGCCCAGCAAATGCCCCTGTGCCCGCAGCGTGTGCATTTCGCTGATCTTCTCGTCCAGCGGGCAGCCGGCAAGCGTCACGCCGAACGCGCTTTTCTGGTAGTCGCCCGTCTTGCGGTCGCGCAGGCCCCTGCTGCAGGAATCCTTGCCCTGGGTGTGGCACCAGATGCAGTAATTCATCTGGTCCAGCGCCTGTTGCTGGCCCATGCCCGGATCGGTCAGGGTGAAGCCGTCGCGCGGCCGCCAGTCATGCTCGGGCAGGCGCAGCATGACCACGCCGTCGCGCGCGATCGTCTCCACCGCGACCAGATGCGCCGGATCGATGCGGTGCGGCACCCGGAACAGCGTGCCGCCGGCATGATGCGCCCTTCCCGCTTCGGTCAGCGTCGCCCAGGCCGCGTAGCGCAGAGCCTCATCCAGAGCCGCGGCATCCGCCGCAGCCTCCCATGCGGCGACATGAGTGGCGAAACCGGCCTCGGTGAGGGCCTGCCCCATCCGCGCTTCGAGCGCGGCGCGCAGTGCGTCGCCGTCGAAATCATCGGGATCGGCATATTTCTTCACGGCCTGGCGCTGCACGAACAGCCGCTTGCAGGCGTGCACCGGGTCTAGCGCCAGGGTGCGCGCGGCGACCGCATCTAGCTCCGCCTGGATGGCGAACAGCTCGCCCAGGAAATCCTCCAGATGCGGGCCGAGCGCCACCACCAGCTCGCCCTCGGTCTTGGCGTCCAGCGCCTCGGGCGTTGCCCGGGCGGTCATCAGCCGGGCATGCAAATCCGCATCGGCCGCGCCCAGCCGGTTCACGAAGATCCGGTCGAGCCGCACCAGGCCCTCGCGGCCGGACAGCTCGGAAAACGTCGCATCGAAGCCCAGCGTGAAGGAATCCATCGTCGCTCCTCGGTGATGCGGAGGTCGCTCATGGCTGCATCCGTCATCCGGATGCCATGGCGGCGGCAATCGCGTCCAGACCGCGTCCCACAGGGGCGGGATATGGGCCATGTCCGGGCTCGTGTCAGGTCCCGCATCTTTTCGTGCAATTCAGGCGGCTGGCGGAAGGTCGTCCATGGCTGGGCGCCCCGTGACGTGTCGCCAGTGATGCCATAGCAGCCGTGCCGCCAGCGCACGCCAGGGCTGCCATTGTGCCGCCAGCGCCCGCAGCATCGGCGGCCCGGGTCGTGCCGGCAGGTGCTTGAGGTCCTGAACAGCGGCCGCCAGCGCCACGTCGCCGGCGGGAAACACGTCTGGCCGCTCCAGCGCGAACAGCAGATACACCTCGGCGGTCCATGGCCCCATGCCGCGTACGGCGACGATGGCGGCCACCGCGGCCTCGTCGTCCAAACCGGCCAGCACCACCTCGTCCAGCCTGCCATCGGCAAAGGCGGCGGCCAACGCCCTGGCATGCGCCATTTTCGGCCGCGACAGGCCGGCGCCGCGCAGGGCTTCATCGTCGAGCGCCAGCAGCCCGGCCGGTTCCAGCGCACCGGGCAGCGCCGCCAGCCTTCGCCAGATCGCGCCGGCCGCGTGGTTACTGATCTGCTGCCCCATGATGATCTGCAGCAGGCCGGGGAAGCCGCCGGGCCGCCGGCGCCACGGCAGTGGACCGGCGCGGGCCTCGATCCCGGCGAGGTCGGGGTCCCGCTCGATGAGGCAATCGAGCGCCGCGCGAGCCTGGACGGGCATCGCAGGCATGTGCTGGTATTGTTGCAGAGTCATAATCCACTGTAAAATGTGGCGTTGCAGAGAATTGCAACAGATTGCAACGGGTAACGCAGCTGCCTGCGACTGATGTATTGTAGTTCCATGGAAACGATGCCGATAATGCTGCCCCACATCCTCGTTATCGACGATGATCGGGAGATCCGCGACCTGCTTGGAATGTTCCTGGAGCGGCAGAATCTTCGTGTCACCTCGGTCCGCGATGCGCGGGAAGCCCGGCGTGTCTGGTCGAACGGGAATTTCCAACTTGTCATTCTCGACCTCATGCTGCCCGGCGAAAACGGCCTGGATTTCGGCCGGTGGCTGCGCTCCCACTCCGACGTGCCCATCGTCATGCTAACCGCCATGGCTGAAGATACCGACCGCATCATCGGACTGGAACTGGGCGCGGATGACTACGTGCCCAAGCCATTCAACCCACGCGAATTGCTGGCCCGGATACGGGCCGTGCTGCGGCGCGGCAGCGAGAGCGATCGGCGCACCGAGCAGAACGCCCAACTGCTTCGCTTCGGGGGCTGGACCCTGGACCCCACGCGGCGCCAGCTGATGAACCCTGACGGCGTGGACGTGCCACTGACCGGCGGGGAATACGACCTGCTGGCGGCTCTTGTGGACCGCGCCAATCGGGTACTGACGCGCGACATGCTGCTGGACCTGCTGCGCGGCCGCCAGGCTGGTCCGTTCGATCGCGCCATCGACGTTGCTATCAGCCGGTTGCGCCGCAAACTTGAGGATAAAGGTCGCAATGCGCAGCTGATCAAGACTGTGCGCGGCGGCGGTTATGTGCTTGCCGCAGAGGTGAAGCGTCTGTGAAATGGCTCCGCTGGCCGCAAAGTCTCGCGGCCAGGACGGCACTGGTGCTGATGCTCACCCTGACGCTGGTGCAAATGGGCGGGTTGACGCTCTACGCAGTCGACCGCATGAACACGCGGCGTTCCGATCAGGTTCGCGACATCGCCGTCAGGGCGATGGGCCTGTATCGCAGCATCGCCCTGCTGCCGCCAGAACAGCGCCAGATCGTGGCCGAGCAGGTGACGCAGACCGATGGCATGATCGTTCGGCTGGAAGCGACGCCGCCGCATGATCCGCTGCCGCCGGCGCGACCCGCGCTGCAGCGCGAACTGCGCTGCGACATGGGGCCTGTGCCAGCCCCCCCGCCGAACCTGGCAACCGACCTATACATCGCCGGTGGGCCAATGCATCAGCGCTTGTTGATCGGCATGCGCCTGCTGGATGGAAGCTGGCTCACGCTGCGCGTTGCCATGCCACCGCCCCGCCCCTCGACCTCGATGGTCTTCGTCGCGTCGTTCATAATGATGACGGTGGTTGCCGCCCTGCTTGTGCTATGGGCCGTCCGGCGACTGACCCAGCCCGTGGTCGCCCTGGCCGAGGCGGCCGAGGCGCTGGGGCGGGACGTGAACGCGACGCCGCTGCCCGAGGGTGGCCCCACCGAAATCGCAATTGCCGCCGCCGCCTTCAATACCATGGCCGAGCGCATCCAACGCTTCGTACGGGACCGTACTTTTCTGATCACCGCCATCGGCCACGACCTGCGCACCCCGATAACCCGAATGCGGCTGCGGGCGGAATTTATCGAGGACGAGCTCCAGCGTCGCAAAATGCTGGCCGATCTGGACGAATTGGAGGCGATGGTCCGCGCGACGTTGGAATTCGGCCGCGACGTCACCACCGGCGAGGTGATCGCCCGGTTTGACCTCGCCGAATTATCGCGCACGGTGCTGGAGGAAATCGGCGATGCCTGGCCCGAGGCAAGCAAGAAGCTCAGCTATCAGGGGCCGGACGGTCTGGTGGTTCACGCCCGCCCGCGGGCAATGAAGCGCGCCCTGAACAATCTGGTTGCCAATGCGGTGAGCTACGCGGGCAATGCCCGCATCGTGCTTGCGGCCCCGCACCGTGCTTTGCGCGGCGGCCGGGTGGTGACGCTGCTGGTGGAGGATGACGGGCCGGGCATCCCTTCGGAGGAGCTGGAACAAATCTTCCTGCCCTTCCGCCGGCTGGAGGAAAGCCGCAGCCGCGAGACCGGCGGCGTGGGGCTTGGCTTGTCCATCGCCCGCAATATCCTGCGCGCCCATGGCGGCGACGTGACCCTGGGCAACCACCCCGGCGGGGGCGTAAGGGCGATCGTGACACTGCCCTTCTGACGCGTGCCGCAGACGACCACGCAGGCGGAGTTTTCAGCGCCAGGGGTCACAGCTTGATGCCGTTGAGCACTCCCCTGAGTAATTCACCGACAGGTCGAATCGGAATTATGACAGACAGTACCATTTGGCACAACAGCGTAACGTGAAATATTTATTCCATCGGTCTCGAACTTGCGATAACGTAATTTTGATGGCGCATTAAATATGCGATCCCAGCTCGTTCGATCACCGTTAGGAGTTGTCTCGATGGCAGGTCATATCGATCAGCGAAAGACGCGTGGCAACGCGGTGTTAGCCAGTTTGACGGCCGCGGAATATGCCTCGATCTATCACGCGCTTCGGCCCGTCCGGCTTGTCAGGGGGCAGGTACTCAATGAACCGGGCAGCGAGATGGAGCACGTCTATTTCGTCGAGACGGGCTTGGTCTCCATCGTCGCGGACACG
>DASXIW010000264.1:0-2927 GCA_036497785.1 Acetobacteraceae bacterium
TGGGGATCGCGTGGCAGCCTGGCACGTAGCTGTAATCCGGAAGCGTTGCCGGCGTAGAGTGGTCAGGTGGATCGCCTGCCGCGTTGGAGAGGACGATCAGCGATGGGGACGGCGCTTCGATCGCCGCCGGGTCGGATGCGCTATAAGGGAACCAGGGGTCGGGCCAAACCGCGGCGGTGCCGCCATTGAGCCCGCGGTGCCGGAGGAACTCGTTCCGCCGATCGAGCGGGTGGGCGACAATGCGCGGGCCATTAAAGTGCCGTTGCAGCGTTGCGGGTGGCACCCGGGCGACGCCGGTTCCATGTACGCTACCCCGTGCCTGTGCGGGCGCCATGCCCGGAGTGCAGAGGAGAAGGACAGCGGCAATCGCCACAAGCCAGCGGAAAAGCTCGAACATGGCACAACACCTTGGCTACGCCGATGCTATCGATTTACCGACAATGACGGAATTGTCGAACGCACGCCAGTCCTCGGCGCGGTAATGGGCGCAGCCTGGGCGGGCAAAATCGTACCCCGGGCCGCTTGACGTCCGGGCGTGGTGATCTTAATGTAAATGTGTCTTACATTCACATGAGGCCCCGCGATGACGAGCGCTGCCAACCAAGACGCCTATGGCTCACCGGGCTGGAACACCTGGGGTAATGCCCAGGGACAGCAGTCCTGGCAACAACCCAACGGCGGACAGGGCTGGAATAACCCCGGCAACGGCCCTTGGGGCAACCGGCCCTGGGCGGGGCCGCCGTTCTGGACCCCGTACGGGATCAGCCGCCCAGCGGCGATCGCGTTCACCGTCTTGGGCTTCATGTTCTGGTGGCCGGTGGGACTGGCCTTACTTATCTATATGATTGGGAGTGGTCGCATGGGATGTCTCGGCCGTCGCCGTCGCGCGATGTATCAGGGCCCTTATGGGCAGGATGCCAGCCCCTGGAACAACTGGAAGGCATGGGCCTGTGGTCCGTCGGGTGGGGCGCAGGCGACCTCGGGCAACCGGGCGTTCGACGAGTACAAGGCGGAGACGCTGCGGCGGATGGAGGAGGAGCAGAAGGATTTCGGCGCGTTCCTCGAGCGGCTGCGTTTTGCCAAGGACAAGTCGGAGTTCGACCAGTTCATGGCGGAACGGCGCAACCGCCCGCCCGCGCCTCCGGCAGACGAGCAGCCCGCGGCGTAAGGTGGGCCGGCCGGCCCCGCCGGCCGCTACCGTTGCAATAACCTCAATTTGGTCCCAACTACCCGGTGCGTCAGGCGGCCTGAACGGTCGGCTGGCGCATCGTTTGATTTGGAGCAGCGACAGGCCCGTTTTGGCTGTGGTCTTAGGCCCGCCCGCCGCCGAACATGCGGCGGAAGCAACCCAGCGGGCGCCGAAAAGGGCTTCCTGCGTGAGGTTGGCTTGTCTATGAGGCGCGCCGGAAACAGGTAGGAGACCGTAACAAATGGCGGGTGTGGACATTCTGGCGTCTGCCTTCAGCGGCGCCAACGCGGCGTTTCTGGCCGATCTCTATGCTCGCTGGGCCGATGATCCGACCTCGGTCGATCCCAGTTTCGCCGACCTGTTCGCCGCGATGAACGATGAGGCGCGGGGGGTGCTGGAGGATGCCTCAGGTGCGTCCTGGGCGCCGCGCCCGCGTTTTGCCGAAGCGGAGCCGGCGGCGCTGGCCCCGGCGAGTGGGCTCTCGGCGGACCAGGTTCGCGCGGCGATCGTGACCTCACTGCGGGCGCTGATGCTGATCCGCTCCTATCGCGTGCGCGGCCACCTGGAAGCGCGGCTCGATCCGCTTGGACTGATCGTGCCGGCGCCGCACGCCGAACTCGATCCGAAGACCTACGGCTTCACCGGCGCCGATATCGACAAACCGATCTTCATTGACAACGTGCTCGGCCGCGAAACCGCGACCCTGGGCGAAATCATGCGGATTCTGCGCACGACCTACTGCGGGCCGATCGGCGTCGAGTTCATGCACATCCAGGACCCGGACCAAAAGTCGTGGATTCAGCGCAAGGTGGAGGGCGCGCCGTGGCTGAGCTTCCTCGATGCCGGGCAGAAGCGCACGGTCTTGCAGCGGCTGACCGAGGCGGAGGGGTTCGAGGCGTTCTGTCAGCGGCGCTATGTCACCACCAAGCGGTTCGGGCTGGAGGGTGGCGAGGTCACCATTCCGGCCCTGCACGCGATGATCGAGACCGCCGCGGCTTCGGGCGTGGTGGAGGTGGCGATCGGCATGCCGCATCGCGGCCGGCTGAATACGCTGGTCAACATCGTCAAGAAGCCGCTGACCGCGCTATTCTCGGAGTTCGGCGGCGAGAGATTCAAGCCGGATGACGTGCAGGGTTCGGGGGATGTGAAGTACCACCTCGGGACCTCCACTGACGTTGAGATCGCCGGGCATAACGTGCATTTGTCGCTGCAGCCGAACCCCTCGCACCTGGAGGCGGTCGATCCGGTGGTGGTGGGCAAGGTCCGCGCGCGGCAGGACCAGGCGGGCGACACCAAGACGCGCGGTTCGGTCATGGCGATCCTGATGCACGGCGACGCCGCCTTCGCTGGCCAGGGCCTCGTGTATGAGACGCTGGCGATGAGCCAGTTGATCGGCTACCGCACCGGCGGGACGATTCATCTGATCGTCAACAACCAGATTGGTTTTACCACGGTGCCGGCGCATGCCTATTCCGGCCTCTATTGCACCGACGTGGCGAAATCGATCCAGGCGCCGATCCTGCACGTCAACGGCGACGACCCCGAGGCGGTGATCTTCTGCGCGCGCATGGCGGCGGAATACCGCATGAAGTTCTCCAGCGACATCGTGCTGGATATCGTCTGCTACCGGCGGCATGGGCATAATGAGACGGATGAGCCGGCGTTCACCCAGCCGCTGATGTACAAGGCGATCAACGCGACCAAGACGACGCGGACGCTGTACGCGGCGAAACTGGCG
>DASXIW010000265.1:0-5217 GCA_036497785.1 Acetobacteraceae bacterium
CGCCTTCTGCTGGACCACAAATCACCGACGCAACATGCACGGCATGATCGGTGCGCTATGCAGCGCAGTCGCAACCTCCTCTCGACTCACCCGCCGGACCGTCTACCAGTAGCGGGCCGATTGGTTGATAAGCGGGAAAGCACGCTTCCTCGCCAGCTACGCAGACTCATTGCAGTTTCATTTTCGAAGGCACACGGCTAAGGCGCATATCGCTTATTGCATGGCGTGGGTTGCCGAGAAGGGTGAGCGACCGCGCCTGGAGACCGTGATCAAGGTCCATGTCCCGTATCTGGTAGCGAAGTGGGTAAAGCCGGATCAGGCCCGCTATTGCGCCAGGACTACTTTGGGAGCGCTGCGGAAAGCGGCGGCGACTGCGAGCTAAGGGGGCCGGCATTTCACGTGATGGCGGCACTAACAAGCAAGGCGCTATAAGCCCTAGGCCGCCGATCCAGCCGAGAGCGTCTCGGATTCTCAAGGGAGCGGGTCCAGGGCAGAGCCCTGGCCTTGCCTTACGCCGCCCCTTCCTTCCGCAAAACGTCGATCGCCACGAGCGCGCCGTCGCGTTCGAAGTGCCAGAAGGTCCAGCCGTTGCAGGAGGGGGCGTTGGTGACTTCGGCGCCGATTTTGTGGATGGAGCCTTGGGAGGTTCCGACGCGGATGCTGCCGTCGGCGACCACGGTGGCGGTGACTTTGCGGGTTCGGTCGGTGAGGGTGGTGCCGGGGGCGAGCAGGCCGCGTTCGATCAGGCTGCCGAAGGCGATGCGGGGGGTTTCGCGTTTGCTTTGGGTGGTGGCGATGCCGTCATCGGCGATCGGGCGTTCGCGGCGGACGCGGCCAATTGCGGCTTCGACATAGGCCGGGTGGCGTTCGATGCCGATGTAATGGCGCGAGAGGCGGCGGGCGATGGCGGCGGTGGTGCCGGTGCCGAGGAAGGGGTCGAGGACAATGTCGCCGGGGGAGGTGGAGGCGAGCATGACGCGGTGGAGCAGGGCCTCGGGTTTTTGGGTGGGGTGGAGTTTAAGGCCGTGTTCGTTGCGCAGGCGTTCGGCGCCGGTGCAGAGCGGGATGAACCAGTCGCTGCGCATCTGGACGTCGTCGTTGAGGGATTTCATGGCCTGGTAGTTGAAGCGGTAGCGGGAGTCTTGCCCGCGGGCGGCCCAGATCATGGTTTCGTGGGCGTTGGTGAAGCGGCGGCCGCGGAAATTGGGCATGGGGTTGGCTTTGCGCCAGATGACGTCGTTCAGGATCCAGAAGCCCAGTTCCTGCATGATGGCGCCGATGCGGAAGATGTTGTGGTAGCTGCCGATGACCCAGATGGTGCCGTCCTTGCGCAGGATGCGGCGGGCTTCGCTGAGCCAGTCCCGGGTGAAGGCGTCGTAGGCGGCGAAATCGGTGAAGCGGTCCCATTCGTCGTCCACGCCATCGACAAGGCTGTCGTCGGGGCGGCGGAGTTCGCCGCGCAGCTGGAGGTTGTACGGGGGGTCGGCGAAGATGCAGTGGACCGAGGCGGGCGGGAGCATGCGCATGATGCGCACGGACTCGCCCATGATGACCTGATCCAGTGGCAGTTCGCGGACAATCTCCACGGGGCGGCAGCTCCGGCGCTAGGGAAAGGGGGCTGGAGGAAAGGGAATGGTGACTGGCGTTTCCGCCCCGCGTCAACCGTTACGGACAGTCTTCTACGGACAGTCTTGAGCCATGGCGGCCGTAGCCGCGTCAATCCGCCGCGGCGACGAGCGGCTCCGCGAGGGTGTCGAGCGTGAGGTCGAAGGCGAGTTGGCGGACTGAGCCGAAGCTGGGGCGATGGTGGCGGGTTGGGCCGAGGCGGGTGAGGCCCTCGCGGTGTTCCAGGGTGGCGTAGCCGGCGTTGCTGTCCCAGCCATAGCCGGGGTAGCGGCGGCCGAGTCGTGCCATGGCACGGTCGCGCAGGACTTTGGCGAAGATGGAGGCGGCGGAGATGGCGGGGATGGTGGCGTCTCCACCGACGATGCAGCGGACCTCGCAGGCCAAAGCGGGGGGCTGGTTGCCGTCCACGAGGGCGAGGTCGGGCGGATGAGGCAGGCGGGCGACGGCGCGGCGCATGGCCAGCAGGGCGGCCTGGAGGATGTTGATGCGCTCGATTTCGGCCACCGAGGCGGCGCCGACGCCGATCTGGACGCTGCCGGCGGCGCGGGCGGCGAGCAGGGCGGTGAAGGCGAGCTCACGCTGGGCGGGCGAAAGTTTCTTGGAATCGTCAAGCAGGGCGGCGAGGGCAGCGGGGACGCGGCGGGGCAGCACGACGGCGGCGGCCAGCACCGGTCCAGCAAGGGGGCCGCGCCCGACTTCGTCGATGCCGGCGATCCGGCCATGGGGATATGCGACGCGCGCCATGCGGCGGACTGTACCAGCGCGCGCCCCGAGTCGCGAGGGCGGTTCTTCACCAGGGAGCGAATGCGGAGTATGGCTGGGGGCGCATAAGAACGGGATCGCAACCAGATCCGAGGGGAGACGAAGGTGATCGAATATCCCGCAGATACCGTGCCCGCGTTGCTGCGCCGTGGCGCGGATGGCGCGCCGGCGATTGGCGCACCGAGCATCGATGGCGCGAGGCGGCCGGCGCTGACCCATGGGGGGCTGCGGGATCTCGCGGAGCGGACGCGGATAGCGCTGAATGGGATGGGCATCGGGCGGGGCGACCGGGTGGCGATGGTGCTGCCGAACGGGCCGGAGATGGCGGCGGCCTTCGTGGCGGTGGCCTCGGGGGCGACGACGGCGCCGTTGAATCCGAGCTATCGGGGCGAGGAGTTCGAATTCTATCTGTCCGACCTGAACGCGAAATGCCTGGTGATCGCCGAGGGGATGGATAGTCCGGCGCGCCAGGTGGCGGCGGCGCGGGGTATTCCGGTGGTGGAGCTGGTGGCAGGCGGGGCCGCGGGGGATTTCTCGCTGCGGCCCGTGGCGGAGATGACTGGGGTGGCGGCGCATCCGGGGCTGGCCCAGGCGGAGGATATCGCGCTGGTGCTGCATACGTCCGGCACGACGTCCCGCCCCAAGATCGTGCCGTTGCGGCAGGTGAACATCACGGCGTCCGCCTATCACATTGCCGCCAATCTGGCGCTGGCGCCGGACGATGTGTGCCTGAACATCATGCCGCTGTTTCATATACATGGGCTGATGGCGGCGACGCTGGCCTCGCTGGCGGCGGGGGGGACGGTTTGCTGCACGCCGGGGTTCAACGCGTTCCGGTTCTTTAGCTGGTTCCAGGAGGCACGGCCGAGTTGGTACACCGCCGTGCCAACGATGCACCAGGCGCTGCTGGGGCTGGCGGGGCGGCGTGCGGATGTGATTGCCCGAAGCCGGCTGCGGTTTATTCGCTCCTCCTCCGCTTCGTTGCCGCCGCAGGTGATGGCGGCGCTGGAGGAGAGCTTCGGGGTGCCGGTGCTGGAGAGCTATGGCATGACCGAGGCGTCGCATCAGATGGCCTCGAACCCGCTGCCGCCGCGGCCGCGCTTTGCCGGCTCGGTGGGTGTGGCGGCAGGGCCGGAGGTGGCGATCATGGGGGAGGACGGGGTGTTGCTGCCGGCGGGCGAAATCGGCGAGGTGGTGATACGCGGGCGCAATGTGACGGCCGGGTATGAGAATAATCCGGAGGCGAATGCGAAGGGGTTCACCAATGGGTGGTTTCGGACCGGGGATCAGGGGGCGCTGGATGCGCAGGGATATCTGCGGCTGACCGGGCGGCTGAAGGAGATCATCATCCGGGGCGGGGAGAAGATTTCGCCGCTGGAGGTGGATACGGTGTTGATGGACCATCCGGCGGTGGCGCAGGTGGTGACGTTCGCGGTGCCGCACAGCAAGCTGGGCGAGGAAGTGGGCGCGGCGGTGGTGCTGCGCGAGGGGACGACGCTGGACGAGCGGACGTTGCGCGACTTTGCGGCGGAACATCTGGCGCCGTTCAAGGTGCCGCGCCATGTGGTGTTTCTGGCGGAGATTCCAAAGGGGGCGACCGGCAAGCTGCAGCGGATCGGGCTGGCGGAAAAGCTGGGGCTGACGGCGTGAGGGTCGGCATTTTCGGGGCCGGCGCGATCGGTGGCATGCTGGGGGTGAGGCTGGCGCAGGCCGGGGCGGATGTGTGCTTTGTTGCGCGCGGGCCGCACCTGGCGGCGATGCAGGCCAACGGGGTGACACTGCGCAGCGGCGGCGAGAGCGTGACGATGCCTGTGCGCTGCGTGGGCGATGCGGCCGAGGCCGGCGTGCAGGATTATGTCATCGTGACGCTGAAGGCGCATTCGCTGCCCAAGGCGGCACCCGAAATCGCGAAGATGATGGGGCCGGAGACGGCGCTGGTGACGGGCATTAACGGCGTGCCCTACTGGTATTTCTATGGGCTGGACGGGCCTTGGCGCGACCGGCCTGTGGAGAGCGTCGATCCTGGCGGGGCGTTATGGGATGCGTTGCCGCCCGCCCAGGCGATTGGCTGCGTGGTGTATCCGGCGGCCGAGGTGGTGGCGCCCGGGGTGATCGAACACACCTATGGCGACCGTTTCAGCCTGGGCGAGCCGGATGGCGGCCGCAGCGTGCGGGTGGAGGCGCTGGCGAAGCTGATGGTGTCGGCCGGGTTGAAGGCGCCGGTGCGGCCGCGCATTCGCGACGAGATCTGGGTGAAGCTGTGGGGCAATCTGTGTTTCAATCCGATCTCCGCCCTGACCGGATCGACTTTGGACCGCATCACCGGGCGGGCGGATCTGCGGGCACTATGCCGGGCGATGATGGGCGAGGCGCAGGCGGTGGCCGAGGCGCTGGGGGTGAAATTCGCGATCGGGCTGGAAAAGCGCATCGATGGGGCGGCGGAGGTGGGGGTGCACAAGACCTCCATGCTGCAAGACCTGGAGCGGGGACGGCCGATGGAGATCGACGCGCTGTTGGGCGCGGTGGTGGAGCTGGGCGGCGTGACGGGGCACGCCATGCCGGTATGCGAGGCGGTGCTGGCGTTGGTGCGGGAACGCGCGCGGCTGGCCGGGTGCTATGACGGGTAAAAGTTTTTGGGTTCGTTTTTTCAAAAAAGAACAGGCTTTTTAAGAACTTCTTTTTTGCAAAAAAGGAGCAAAAAACTTCCTGATTACGCATCTTGCTCAGCCGACTCCGACGTGATTCAGGATGCGGTAATGTATTGATCTACAGGAGTTTGGCAGATGGCTCGCAACGCGGTGCAGTTCCAAAAAGGGCTCAGCGAGCCGG
>DASXIW010000266.1:0-2224 GCA_036497785.1 Acetobacteraceae bacterium
AATGGACGCGCGTCAGATCCCAGACCACGCCGACATGATTCTCGCGCAGCGCGCTGCCGAGCCAGCGGAACTGGCGCGGGTCGAATTTCACGCGTTCCGGATAGACCAGAGGATCGGTCGCCAGCATGGCGTTGACTGCCCCGATGAAGGTGCCGTCCCGGGGCGCCACGTTGTAGATATAGTTCGCGGCCACCAGCGAGCCGGCGCCCGGCATGTTCTGCACGATGATGCTCGGATTGCCCGGGATATGCGGCTTCATGTATTGGGCGAGCAGACGCCCGTAGGCGTCATAGCCGCCGCCCGGCGCCGAGCCCACGATCAGCCGGATCTGCTTGTCCTTGAAGTAGGCGTCCGCGGCCTCCGCGGGTGCGAGCTGCGCCCAGACCAGCGCGCTCGCAATGAGCAGAATGGCCGTGAGGCAGGCGGCAAACGACGGCCGCGCGGTCGTCCGCGTGCGCCACGCTCCGATGATCGATGAGTGGATCATGGCCCCGGCCTCGTTGCTGGCAGCAATGTCCGACGTAACCGCAGCGCCCGTCAAGGAACCATGATGCGGCCGCCGTTCATCGCCACGCCCTGGCCCGTCATATAGGCGGCATCGCGGCTTGCCAGGAATGCCGCCAAGCCAGCCATATCCTCCGGATAGCCGATGCGGCCCAACGGAATGGTCCGGCGTCCGCGCTCCATCAGCTCCTCCGGCGAGGCATTCGCCAAGGGCTGCGCCGTCATCGATACGCCCGGTATGATGGCATTGACGCGGATATTGTGCGGCGCCCATTCCAGCGCCAAGGTCTTGGTCAGCGACAACAGCGCCGCCTTGCTGCACGCATAGCCGGCGCCCTCGACCGCGCCTTCGAGAGCGCGCCCCGAAGCGATATTGATCACGACGCCGCGCCGCTGCGCGATCATCTGCGGCCCGAACGCGCGCGCGATCAGGAACGGCGCCGTGATATTGACCCGCAACGCCTGCTCCCACGCCTGCGGGGCCATGTCGAGGATGCTGGCGCGAGGATAGATGCTGGCGTTGTTGACGATGCAATACGGAACCCCACAGATGCTCAAGCTCTGGGCGACCGCCCGGTCGATGTGGTCGGCGTGAGCAAGATCGGCCTGGATGAAGTAGGCCTCGCCGCCCGCGGCGCCGATCTCGCGGGCGACCTCGTCCCCGGCCCTGGCATCGATGTCCCAGACCGCGACCCTGGCGCCCCCGCGCGCAAAGCGGCGACAAAACGCCCGGCCAAATCCGCCGCCGCCGCCCGTGACCACCACCACGTCGCCGGGCTTGATGCCATCGCGTTCAGTGCCGTCTGCCGCCATTTGGCCGCTCCCTTTGGTCGATTGATCCATTTTCCCCTGGGAAAAGTCGACTAGCTAGACGGCCCGGATGCGTGACGGTAACAAGATACAGTCCGGCGCAGTCCACGAAGGTGTTCAAAAAGCCCCGCAAATGCGGTCCAAACGGCCCGGGCGCTATGGTACCGGGGTGGTATTTCCTCTATACTTCAGCGACGGGCTGTAAATTTTCAGACTTCTCGCCATCAGGGGGGCGCGAATGGTCGTCGGTACATGCCGATACCGGGCACTCATGCTCATGAGCACCGCATGGGTGTTCGTGGGGGCGGGTTTGGCCATGGCCGGGCCCAATGGCGGCACCGTGGTCGGGGGCAGCGCGACCGTCCAGGGCCAGGGCACCGGCTCGGTCACCGTCAATCAGTCGAGCCAGAGCGCGATCATCAACTGGGCGACCTTCAATATCGGCAAGGGCGAGACCACCACCTTCAATCAGCCCAACAGCAGCGCGATCGCGCTCAACCGCGTGATCGGCGGATTGGGACCCTCGTTCCTCGACGGCAACTTGACGGCCAACGGTCGGGTTTTCATCGTCAACGGCGACGGCGTGCTGATCGGCCCCAATGCGTCCATCAGCACCGCCGGCTTTCTGGCCACCACCAACGATATCCGCGACGCCGACTTCATGGCGGGCAAGTACAAGTTCAATGTTCCGGGCAAGCCCGGCGCCTCCATCGCCAATCTCGGCAGCATCACGGCCACCAGCGGCGGCTTCGCTGCCCTGGTGGCGCCGGGCGTGCGCAATTCGGGCACCATCACGGCGACGCTCGGCACCGTCAGCCTGGCGGCCGGCAACGCCTTCACGCTGGATTTCTACGGCGACCGGCTGATCACGCTCGCGGTCAACGACCAGATCGCCGGGGCGGTGAAGGAC
>DASXIW010000267.1:0-3330 GCA_036497785.1 Acetobacteraceae bacterium
CTTGCCGCCGATCTTGACGCCGCCCTCCTGATTGACCTCGGCGGCGGCAAGTTCGGCCGCGCCGTACATCGCCAGGCCCCACTGCGCCGCACCGCCCGACATCGGGCCCATGGCGCCCAGCTTCATCTCGCAGGTCTGCGCAAACGCGGTAACCGGCAACGCACACAGCGCTGCCACGAAAAGCCGATGCCTCATGGTTCATATCCTCCCGCTTATGCGTCGCCGCCGGCCGCATAGCCGCCACCCAGCACGCATGGCTTCACGAGGGTGGGACGCCCCGGCGACACCGTCAAGAGCGGCACAAGCCAGCGACACGGCCGCACGGCGAGCGTTCGCACCGCCCGCACGACACCCGCGAGAACGCGTCGCGGGCAACCCGAATCCGCCGTCAGAGCGGCTTCAAGGGCGCCATCACCTCTGCGGCATCCAGCCCAAGCTCATGGATGCCCATCTGCCACAAACAGAAATCCGCCGACGGTGGCTGGATCTCCGCCAGCGCGCCGTCGCGGAACAGTTGCTCCAGCCGCGATCCCTTGAAGATCCCATGCGCTCCGCCAAGCGTCAGCGCCGTTCGGGTAATCCCGCTCACCGCCTCCCCCACCAGATATTTTGCCCGGTACAGCGCCGCCGTGGTGTTCTGAGTGGGTCCCTGCGTGTCGCTCAGCCAAGCGGAATGATAGGTCGCCAGCCGCGCCGCCTCCAGCGCCGCACTCATGCCGGCGACGTGGCGCCGCACATCCGGATGGTAGGCCAAAGGCTGGGCGTATCCGTCCACCCTGCGCGCCGTCACCACACGGCGAATCTCGTCGTATGCCGCCGCCGCCAGTCCGAGATACACCGCGGTGTACGATCCCCAGAACCAGTTCAGATAAGCCAGCCGGAACGGCCGCATATTATCCGATCGGTACATCAGCGCATCATCGCCGACGCGGCAATCCTCCAGCACCAGAGAATCGCTGCGCGTCGCCCGCATTCCCAGCGTGTCCCAGTTGGCATCGACCCTGCGCCCCGGCGCATCCGGCGGCACCAGCAGCAGTATCCCCGCAGCGGGGCTCGTCGCGTCGTCGGGATAGGCCATCACCAGCACGTAATCCGCCGCCTCCAGCATCGAGGCGAACATCTTCCGTCCGCTGATGCTGTAGCCGCCCGCGACAGCCCGCGCGCGCACCGCCAGCGGCCTTTTTCCCAGCAGCGACGTGGTGCCCGGTTCCGAGAAATTCCCGCCGATCATCTTGCCTTTCCGCACCACCAGGTCGGCGACGCGGCGCTTTACCTCCGGCGTCACCTCGTTACTTTGCAGCAGCGGCATGACCACCGAGGCATGCATGTTGAACGCCAGCGCGGTCGCCGGACAGCCCTGCCCCAACGCCTCATAGGCCAGCGTATGACTTAGGAAATCGAACCCGAGGCCACCCAGCGACTGCGGAATCGTCAGCGCCAGAAACCCCTCGGCGTGCAACCGGTCGTAATTCTCCACCGGATGCGAGGCATCGCGATCATGCTCGGACGATCGCAGGGCAAAATCCGCGGCCAGTTCCAGACACCGCCGCCGCAAACCCTCCTGCGCCTCGGTCAGGCCGAACTCCACCCGGCCCTCCCGCCTACGCCCTCAATCCGACCACCTCCGCCAGTGCCTCAAGCTGCTCCACATGCCGCGACACCGGGTTCAGCAGCAGGTGATTCGCCCCCATCGCAACCATCTCCTCCAGCCGCTCCCGCACCTGTTCGGGTGTCCCATGGATGCCGGAGGAGTCCGTCCCCGCCGGGTTGTGGTAAACCTCGCTGTACCAACGATGAAGTTCTCCACGCGCGATTTCCGGCTTGTCATCCACCGCGATGAAAATCCGTTTCGATATCGGAAATCCATTCGGATCGCGCCCCGTCGTCTCCAACGCCTCCCGCAGCAGCGGAACCGCTCGGCGGAAATCATCCGTGCTGGACCCGCCCGCCCCCATCCAGCCATCGGCAAGCCGAGCCGTTCGGCGGATCGCGTCGGGATGGCCGACGCCCATCCAGATCGGCAACGGCGTCTGCACCGGCCGGACCCCGAGGCTCGCGTCGTCCAACCGGTAGAACCGGCCGCGATGGGTGACCTTCTCCTGGCTCCACAGCGCCCGGATCAGTTCAAGCTGTTCCCGGAACCGCGCCACCCTTCCATCCTCGGGAACCTGGAATTCCTTGAAATGAAACGGCCGGCCAATCCCCACGCCCATGATCGCACGACCGTTGCTCAGCGTGTCCAGACTGGCCCATTGATGCGCGACCATACGCGGATCATGCACCGGCAAGACCAGCACCGAGGCCCCGACCCCGATCCGGCTGGTGAGCGCGGCGGCATAGGTCAACACTACCACGGGATCGAACGACGTGACGTGGTCCAGCGTGGTCTCGGTCACCCACAGATCGCGGAACCCAAACGCCTCGGCGCGCGTGGCGACGCTACGCACCGCCGCCAGGCCGATGCGATCGGGCGAGCGATGCGGCAGCGACATGCCGAACGCGACGGAATCCTTCAGTGCCATCGCCCTGACCCTTTACGCTCTTTCGATGATTTCCATTTGCGAGCCGTCAGTCGCGGACACGAAGGCAACCCGGTTGCCGCTGCCGCCTTTCAGTTCCTCCAACACCTCGACCCCATTCTGCCGCAGCTTCGCCAGAGTCCCGGCGTAATCGTCCGTCGTCACCGCCATATGCTCGATGCCGTACGCCTGCTGGTGATTCTGTTCGGTGATGATGCCGGTGATGTTCAGCTGCGTGCCGTGCAGGTCGACCTGCCAACCGCGCCCCGGTATCTCGGCCTTCTTCGTGGCACCGTAATTGTCGATGTAATACTGCACCGTCTTAGCGACGTCGCGGGTTTTGATGTGCACGTGATTGAAGCTGATGGTCATCGCCGTTTCCCCCTGAGACAACGGGAATCAGCCTAGCACGCGTTTTCTATCCAAGCACAAGGTCGTCGCGATGCACCATCTCGTCGCGTCCGCGCCAGCCCAGGATCGCCTCGATCCGGTCGGACCGGTGACCGGCGATCCGTTCCGCATCCGTACTGGCATAAGCCGACAGACCGCGCCCCAGCGCCACTCCATCGACCCCCACGATCGTCACCGGATCGCCGCGGTCGAACACCCCCTCCACCGCCCGCACCCCGGCCGGCAGCAGCGATCGCCCGTCCGCCAGCGCCTTCGCCGCACCGGCATCCACCGTCAGCACGCCCAGCGCCGACAACGACCCGGCAATCCAGCGCTTACGCGCCGAACGCCCCTCCGGCACCGCCATGAACCAGGTGCAGCGCGCGCCCTGTTCCAGCGCCAGCAATGGCCGCTCGACATG
>DASXIW010000268.1:0-4798 GCA_036497785.1 Acetobacteraceae bacterium
GCTGCATGGCGTCGAGCACACCCTCGTGTTCCCACCGCTTGATGCGCCGTTCCTTGCCGGTCGTGCATTTGGCCTTAAGCGAGCAGTCCTTGCAGGCGGAGGTCCAGTAGCTATGCAAGGTCATGCCGTCCTCGACGGAGGCAAATCGCCATGCCCGCGCCGACCGCTACTCATTCCCATTCGCCAGCTACCCGGTCTCGTTCCAGCAGGATGTCGGCCGCTACGCCGAGCGCCTGCGCGGCCATGACCTCGAGCATATTTTTGATGACCCCTTTGGCGAGGCGGACGCGCCGGCGGGCCGATTCCGGCGCCCCCTCCGGTCGACCTCCATCGAGAGCCGTCTGTGGATGGTGCGGATTGCGGCCGGCGCGCCGCTGGCTGGCTGAGGGCGATTGGCGCCCGTGCCCCGCGCGTCCGGTCGATGGCCAGCTTGCGCCTGGGTCAGAGCATCATCTGGAACGGCGACACCTATCGCTTGGTGTTCGCGCATGAGGACATCAAAACCGGCCGCCACCTTGAATACGATACGCCTGCCGGACTCAGCTCTGCGATCGACCGCTACATCGCGGTGGAGCGCGTAGAGTTATTGGGTGCGCAGAACCACGGCTGGCTTTGGGTGAACCAATATGGCGAGCCGCTCACCGCTGCTGAGATCGGCGACATGATTCAACGCAAATCCAAACAGACCTTCGGTCGGAATTTTGGGCCGCGCCGCTTTCGGCACGCGGCGGGAACGACGGCGCCTCTGGCCGATCCGGCCCATCCGGGTGTTGCCGCGGCCATCCCCGGCATTTCCGGGCATATGGTCGAACAGCACTACAACCGCGCGACGCAAGCTGACGTCGCAAGCAAATTTCATCGCAGCCTGGGCAAAGCCCGCGCGGAGCGCCGCTCTGTCGCGCGGCGGGAATTCGCGATGCGGCATCAGGCCAGCGCCCTGGCTCCGCGTCGGCTCGACAGGCAGCGCCCATCTGCCGACTCCGGCCGCACCAGCCCTCCCAAGGAATAATGACCATGCACGTCGCTCACTACGCCCGCTACAGCTCCGATCTCCAGCGCGACGAATCGGTCGAGGGCCAGCTTCGGGTTTGTCGGGCTCGCGTGGAGCGAGAGGGATGGACGACGGTCGCGACCTTCGCCGACCACGCCATCTCCGGCGCCACCAACGTCCGTCCCGAGTTCCAGCGCCTGACCGATCGGCTGCGCAACCGGGACTTCGACATTGTCCTCGCCGAGAGCCTAGACCGCTTCTCCCGCGACATGGAGCACATTGCCGGCTTCTTTAAGCAGGTCAGTTTTGCCGGTGCCCGGATCGTCACCCTGGCCGAAGGTGACGTGTCCGAACTCCATATCGCCTTAAGGGCACGATGGGCGCCCTGTATTTGAAGGATCTCGCCGCCAAGACCCGGCCCGGGCTGGAGGGGCGCATCCGCCAGGGCCGCAGCGTTGGCACGCCGCCCTACGGCTACCGAGTCGTCCGCAAGCTCACGGAGGGCGGCGAGATCGACCGGGGCCTGCGTGAGATCGACCCCGGCCAGGCCAGGCCGCCATTGTCCGCCGCATCTTCCAAAGCTACGCGGCCGAGGAAAGCGCCTTGCGCATCCTCCGCGCGCTTAATAAGGAGGGCATTCCAGGGCCCGGTGGTGGGATCTGGTACGACTCGGCGATCCGTGGTCAACCGCTGCGCGGCGACGGAGTGCTGCGCAATCAGACCTATATCGGGCGCCTGGTCTGGAACCGTCGGAACAGTATCAAGGATCCGAGCACCGGCCGGCGTGTCCGACGCGGGGGCGACCCCGATGCGGTGGTCAACCAGGAGGCGCCGCACCTGCAAATCATCAAGCAGGATCTATGGTATCGGGTCAGCCAGCGTTTGGCCGCCGAAGCCTTGCCGACGGATGGCCTAACGAAGACCGGGTCATGGACCCGCCGCCGGCCCCGCCATTTGCTGACCGGCAAGGTGTTTTGCGGGTGCTGTGGTGCGGCGACGGTCCTCTCCGGGAAGGACTATATTGGCTGCCGCACCGCGAAGTATGGCGGATGCAGGAATACGTCCATGATCCGGCGCGGCATCATCGGAGCTCGCGTGCTCACGGCGCTCGGTGGCCAACCCATGCAACCTGATCTGCTGGACGACTTCCTCGCCACCTATAATGAGGAGTGGAAACGTCTGGCCGCGGAGAGCAAGGCGCGAGCGGATACCAATCGCCGGGAACGGACGTCGATCGAACGGAAGATCGCCAACCTTGTGGATGCTGTGGCGAACGGCAAGGCGAGCCCAAGCCTAATGGCCAGGATCGAGGAGCTGGAACGCCAACTTGCTGGCATACAAGTGGAACGATGTGCGGCTGCCGCGAAGCCGCCTAGCTTACACCCCGGTCTCGCCATCAATTATCGCCGTAAGGTCGCCGAGCTCGGGTCGACGCTGATCCAAGGCAGTGATCAGGCAGCCCTTGAAGCAGCGCGCGCCTTAATCGACCGGGTCTTCCTCTATCCGCCTGAGATTGATGGTGATCCACCAGGTGTCGAGTTGATCGGCGAGCTGATGGCGATGCTTGCGGCGGCGGGTGCGACGCCGCCGCAAGCTGCGCGGAGCGACGTCCGTCAGGGTGCCGACCCTTTTGCTTTATTCGTCAGTTCGGTAAAAGGGGCTCCAGGGGCTTGGCCCCTGGCGGGTCCGGGCAGAGCCCGGTCTTTCGCTTGCGCGTACATCCTTCCCCCGGCTCGCGCATTGGCAGCGATCTCGTTCACCAGCTTGCGCGTCATGGCTTCGCCGAAGGCGTGAAAATCGTGCACTTCGAGGACGAAGCTGTTCGAACCGCCCGTGACATGTTCGCGATAATAATTGGGCAGCCCGCCGGGTGGCTGCACATGGGCGTAGGTATAGGACGCGGGGTGGTCGTTGATGATGGCCAGGCCGTTAATGGTGATGCCGGCGGCGACGGCGGTATCGCGCACCCCGGTGATTTCGGGGCCGGCGTTGTTGGTGCCGTCGCCGCATACGTCGATGACGCGGCGCGCGGTGGTGTAGGGGAGTGCGGCGAGGTCTTTCATGGCGAGCTGAATGCCGGAGCTGATGGCGGTGCGGCCGTAGAAGCTGCGCTGTGCTGCCACCAGCCGGTCGGAGAAGGCGTGGCCGGAGGCGGCGTCGCGGATCACCGTCCAGTCCAGCACGGTTTTCACTTCGTCCTCGCCGGCGAATTCCACGTAGCTGACGGCGATGGCGCCGGCTGTGCCGCCCTGGATGGCAGCGAGCACTTGCGGGTCGGCGAAGGCGTCGGCATAGCCGTGTTTTTCCAGCGTGAATTCGGAATCGTCGATGCTGCGGGAAACGTCGGTGACGAGAACCAAGGCGAGGTCGACAGCTTCGGCCGCGTGCGCGGCGACGGGCACCAGCAACAGGAAGGCTGCGACCAACCAATGCATGCCGGATATGTTCGTGTATTTGTCAGGCTGGATGCAAGCGGAAAGCCCGCTGCGATGGGTGCAATGTCATGGATGGTACGATGAACGACGCAATGAACGCCGCGATGAATGATCCGGCGATGGCGGGATGGGTGGCGCATGACGTGACGCAGGATGTGACGCTGCGCATCACCCGCGACACGCCCGCGCTGGACCCGGCGCTGGATGACGAAGTGTCGCGGCTATGGGATGCGGCGCAGGTCCGCATGCAGGGGCGGCTGTTCAACGGGCGGGTGTTCAACGCAGATGTGATCACGCCGGATGCGATCACCGGGCATTGGACGGAATTCCGCCGCATCGTGGCGCAGATGGACCGGCCGGCGCTGTATGCGCGGCTGCGGGTGCGGCCGCTATCGGCGGGGGGGCTGATCCTGGGACCGGACGGCGTGGTGTTCGGCCGGCGGCCGGTTGGGGCGATCTACCAGGCCGGCGAGTGGCAATTGCCGCCGGCGGGCAGCATCGATCCGGGGGCCGAGCGTGAGGGCGGCCGGGTGGACGCGCTGCATCAGTTGCTGGCGGAATTGCATGAGGAGCTGGGGCTGACGGAGGAGATGGTGAGCGATCCGCGGTTTCTGTGCATTGTCGAGCATCCCGGCAGCCATGTGCTGGATATGGGGATTTCCCTGCGCACCAGCCTGGATGCCGCGGCGATCCATGCGGCGCATAAGCTTGGCGGCAATGGCGAATACGACCCGCTGGAGATCGTGCCGATAGCCGAGCTGCCGGCGTTTCTGCGCCGGGTGGGCGGGGCGCTGAACGGGCAGGCGCATTTCTTCCTCGCGCGGGGGCTGCTTCCCGGTTGACTCTCCGGGCTGGCGGGGGAATCAATGGGCACGAACAAACAGTGAACATTATGCCATGCCAAACCCGAATCTGGACAGGCTGCGCGCCCGGCTTAACCTGCCCCCGCCAGCATCCCGCCACGGGGTGCTGGCCTTCGGTGATGCGCGGGTGGATGCGTGCCTGGGCGGCGGGCTGGCGCTGGGCGCGCTGCACGAAGTTGCGGCGGAGGGGATTGCCGCGGAAACCGGGGCCATCGCCACGGGGTTCGTCGCCTGCATCCTGGCGCATTTCGGTGAGGATCGGCCGATCTTCTGGATCGCGCCCAGCACGGATCTGCATGCGCCGGGGCTGCTGGCCTATGGGCTGGACCCCGGCCGGCTGGTGCGGGTGCGCACGCACGACGACGCGGAGACGCTGGCGGCGATGGAGGCGGCGCTGCGTGGCGGCGCCGCCTGCGCGGTGGTGGCCGAGGCCGGGCGGCTGGGGCGGGTGCAGTCCCGCCGGCTGCAACTGGCCTGCCTGGGCCGGGGCAGCACCGGCTTCGTGCTGC
>DASXIW010000269.1:0-10547 GCA_036497785.1 Acetobacteraceae bacterium
GCGGCGCGTAGTAATAAGGCGGCGCATAATAAAACGGAGGAACAGCAAATCCGAAGGCCAAGCCGCAACAACCCCAACCGCCACCCCAGCCTCCGCCGCGCCAGCCCCAGCCACCGCCATGCCAACCGCCGCCCCAGCCACCGCCACCATGCCAACCGCCGCCGCCGCCGTGCCACTGAGCTTGTGCGCCGGCCAGGGGTAGTGCGAGGGCAACAGCCACAATCGCTATTCGGGAGAGCGAGCAAGTCCGTGACGGAATCATGATGGTGCGTCCATCTGCCCCGCTATCGCACGGGGACAAAGACCCTATCCAACAATCATACCATGCGCCGCACGCCCGGGGTAGCGTATTGATTCAGATCGAGGCCAGGGGCCTGCGCTCCGACGCCAACGACCGCAATTCGCTTCAGCGCGGGACTTCAAGGCAGGACGCCAGCGAGATCGTCCCGACCAGAACGAGGCTCGCGGCCCAGCTCCCATCCAAATTGAACCAGCTCCGCGACACGAATTTCAGCCCGAGATAGCGATACACCAGCCACGCGGACAATCCACCCGCCGCGATCATCGCCACCGAATGGACGCCGGAGACGAGGACGGCCATGCCGAGCCCGGTTCGGATGAGAGCGCCGGCCACCTCGTGGTCCCTATCGAGATCGCCGGGCCGGCAAAGCCCGAGATATATCGGCACGAGCATCAAGCCCGCGCCGTGCGCGATCGCGACGGCAAAGGACCAAAGCCCCAATTGCGTCGGTCGTATCCGCGCCAACACGCGCGCATGGCGCCGGTTGATGAGCCGGAAGATGCCGAACCCGATGACCAGGAGGCTGGCACCGATCTGCGTTTGCCGTTGCCAGGAGACGAGCGTGACCAGCAGCGAGAACGGCAGCAGCACCAAAAGCATCGCGAACAAATGACCGACCGCGAGCGGCCCAAGTGCGGCTACCAGGGCGCGCCGTTTCTTTTCCATCAGCCCGGCTGCAAGGGCGAGCGGCCAGCCCATCCCAGGATTGATCCCGTGATAGAGGCCGCTCGCGACGACCGCCAGCCAAAGTGCCGCAGGCGCCCAGCCGTCTGCGCTGCCGTTCAAGCCGATGGATAACAGAACGAATCCGTCGAGCAGTCCCCGCCCTCGAGCCGGATCTGATGGGCCCGGTATCCATCGGGAAACTCGACCCAATAGTCGCTTGCCAACGTCAGGCCCCCACCCGGATCGGCAAACGCCATGACCTCGGCTCCCGGTACGCCGTCAGGATAAAATTGGTTATCCCAAGTGGAGTAAAGCGAGTTGGTCCAATAGACCCGCTTGCCATCACGGCTGATCTCAACCATCTGAGGGCCGCCTGCACACGCCTTGCCGCTCGAATGCGGTGTCCGGCGCGCAATGCCGCCGAGGCGGACCGAGCCGGCGAGTTTCGGCTGCCGCGGATCAGTAACGTCGTACTGCCGCATCTCACCGGTTCCCCAGCAGGCGACATACAGAAACCTGTCATCCATGGACAGGTCAATGTCGGTCACCAAGGGAGGCACTGCGCCAAACCCCTGCAACAAAGGCGGCAACTGGTCCTTGGGCGCCGGCTCCGGCGGGATCGTCGCCGTCTTCTCAACATGGAATCTTCCGCCATCGCGCCACCACGTCCAGATCGAACCCTCCAGATTCGTGGAGTCGACGACAACACCCAGGAAACCGAATTCGCGCACGGGATCATGTGCGGGCCGCACCTCCAGAACCATCTGGTGATTGGCACCAAGATCGATCGTCTGCACATTGCGTCTGGCGCGCAGGTCCCAGAAATGGACGCTGTGCCCATATTTGTTCGAGAGAAGATCGTCCGGAACGATGCCGTTCTCAAACTGCGGCGGTAATCCCCACTCGCTCGTCACCATGTAGTCGCGTGGCAGGTTCCACCAGAAATCATAATGCAGTCGCTGGGGTCCACGGTCGATCTCCCACCGGCCGAGAATATCGAATGTTTCACAATCCATGATGAAGACACCGGGCGGCCCATCCGTCCCGTTCTCGCCTCCGCCGCCGAGTGTGCTGACGTAAATGCCTTCCGGCCCGCAATGAACCGTATGTGGCCGTGAGTAGCCGGTTTTCCGGAATACCTCGTCCGGCTCGATGATCTTATGGATCTTCGCCTCGGTGGGATGGGGCTTCGTATCTACCACATAGATGCGCGATGAGCGGATGCCCGGGATAATCAGATAGCGGCGCTCAATGAAAGCGTGGCCGGTAAGCGGAGACAAGGACGACGAGCAAGCATTCCAGCCGAAATGGTGGAACTCGTCGCCCGTGTAGGGCATCGTTATTGTATGAACCACCTGGCTATATGTGGGCGAACCAGGCTTCACATCGATCACCGCGAGCGCGTCGGGCTTCGAGGCATCGGGGCTGAGAAGCAATGTGTAGGCGAAGTTCTCCGGCGGAGCCACCATTGCCAGCTTCGGCGATGCGTAAAAAGTCGGATCGGGCCTCATCATCATTGGAACACCTCCCTTGTGCCGTGGTGGATCCCGGCGGTTGGTTTCGGTGAAAGCCGGTCGCGGCAACAACGTGCGTTGATTGATAAAGGCCAGACAAATGGCGCGATCCGAACGAGCCACTCGCAACACTCTCGGCCTGGCGATGCCTGGGGTTGCCTATCACCAATGTCGCCATGATAGCCCGAGGGCTCACAATCCGCTATCGCGGTTTGCAGAACCAATGGCGCTTCTGTGCCAACATTGGATCTCAAGCGTACCGTCATGCAGGTCCGCTTGGGATCGCGTACAGACAAAAACCCATCCGCCCAACCGCGCTCGGCGAGAAACACGATACGGCAACGAGGCACCCATGAACGCGCGAGTCATCATTCTCAACGGCGTCGGCTGTGTCGGCAAAACCTCCACCGCCAAGGCGCTCCAGACCATCACGGCCGAGCCGTTCCTGCATGTCCAGATGGACGCGTTCATCGACATGCTCCCCACCGCCATGCGGGAACATCCCGACGGAATGATGTTCGACACCGTCCAAAATGACGGCAAGCCATCCGTCATCATCCGGACAGGCCCGGTCATGGATCGCGCGATGCGCGGAATGCGGCACGCCATTGCCGCCATGGCCGCCCAGGGAAACCACCTGATCGTGGATGATGTCATCCTGGACCATCGAAAGCAGCCGGAATACCGTTCACTCCTGGCCCCGTTCGAAACCTACCTGGTCGGTCTTTTCGCGCCGCTCGATGTGCTGGAGGCCAGAGAGCAGGAGCGGGGCGACCGGCTGCCCGGCTTGGCGCGATGGCAGTACCACCGTGTCCATAGCGGTCTGACATATGATCTGCAGATCGATACCGCCGCATCTTCGCCGCTGGAATGCGCGCACAAGATCAGGGCGGCCTTCAATCTTTAGAACGAGGCGAGAGGATGATGCCTTCGCCTCGCAGAAGCCATCATGCTCTCAGCGCAAAGCCCCGCCGATCGTCGCAACCCGGCGTGCTTGACCTTCCCACCATGGCAATCCCCAACTGTCTATCCACAGGCCTGGCGGGATCGATCGCCAGCCCGGGCCGCACACGAACCATCACGGAGCCTCACGCCATGAACCCCACTCGCCGGGAGATACTCATCGGCGCCACCAGCGTCGCGACGCTGGCCGCCATACCGCACGCCCGCGCGCAACCCACGAAGCGCCTCACCGCCTCCACCCGCAACATCCAGGTCAACGGCAAGGCCGCCCGCGTGTTCTCGCTGGTCGGCCCGGATGGCCAGCCGGGCATCACGCTGGCACCCGGGGAACGTTTTGCCGTGACGCTGGAAAATCAGGCGGGCGCGCAAACCATCGTGCATTGGCACGGCCAATTACCGGATTGGAAGCAGGATGGCTTTCCCTGGCCGCAAACCCCGTCAATCCCGGCAGGCGGCCACAAGGATTACGACTTCGCCCCCATCGCCGGCACGTACTGGATGCACTCGCACCACGAATTGCAGGAACAGGTTCTCATGGCCGCCCCGCTCATTGTCCATAACCGGGCAAGCGCCGCCGCCGACGCGCAGGAAGTGGTGATGCCGCTGCACGATTTCAGTTTCAAAAGCCCCGACGAATTGCTCGCCGGCCTCACCCATGCTGGCGCAACCATGGCCGGCATGGACAACAAGCGCATGGGCAACATGCCCATGGGCAACACCGCAACCGGCACGAACACGGCCATGAACATGGGCGGCATGACGAGCGTCGCCGACCTCAACGATGTCGATTACGACGCCTTTCTGGCCAATGAGCGCACCCTGGCAGACCCGCAACTGGTGCGCGCCCCGGCGGGACAGGACATTCGCCTGCGGATCATCAATGGCGCCTCATCGACCAATTTCTGGATCGATCTGGGCCAGCTCTCCGGCAAGGTCATCGCCGTGGACGGGCACGATTTGATGCCGGTCGCCGGCACCCGGTTTCCCATCGCCATGGCCCAACGCCTGGATATCCTGCTGCGCCTCCCACGTGCCGGTGCCTACCCCATCCTGGCGCAGGTCGAGGGCAAGACCGACCGCACCGGCATCATTCTCGCAACCCCCGGCGCCAAGGTCGGCGCGGTCAGCCCGCAGGCAGCCACCGCGGCCCCGGCATTGGATCTGGCATGGGAAAGCCAACTCGCCGCGGCTAACCCGCTCGCCCCCCGCCCGGCCGATATCACCCTGCCGCTCACGCTGGATGGCAACATGGCCAAATATGTCTGGTCGCTGAACGGGAAGACCTGGCCCAATCCGCATGTGCTGATGGTCCAGCACGGCCAGCGCGTCATGATCGATATGGTGAACCATTCGATGATGTCGCATCCGATGCACCTCCACGGCCATGCTTTCCAGGTCGTGGCGATCAACAACCGCAAGATTGGCGGCGCAATGCGCGATACCGTTTTGGTGCCGCCAATGGGGCGGGTCCTGGTCGCGTTCGACGCCGACAACCCCGGCCGCTGGGCGCTGCATTGCCATAATCTCTACCACATGGCGGCAGGCATGCTGACCGAACTCAGATATCCGGGCATTGTCTGACGGGCGCGAACCTCGATCGCGCCAGCCCCTTGCTTTACCAGGAATTTTGATCAGGCAGGCCAATCCCGGCCTGCCTGAGCCATTTCAACCCACCGGCAGCCGGCTCGATCGCCGTCTCGCCCCGGCATAGCCGCCTTGGATTACGGGCATATGCACATTACGTCGCCCCGAGAGGGTATCAGCCGCAGACACCAGGCTCATCGCGCCACGCCCAAGCCGACGCCGCGCCACCCATGGCCTGCGTCTGCCATGTCCATCGGAGTCGCAAATGGGTCTGGTCAGATATGCGCTGAAAATCCGCAACAGCTTCTTCGTGCTGGCCCTGGCGATCTTGTTCCTCGGCGGCAGCGCCATCGTCAGCATGCCGAAGGACGTCTTCCCGGTCGTCGATATTCCCGTCGTCACCATCATCTGGAGCCACTCTGGCCTGTCGGCGAAAGAGATGGAGCAGCGCATCACCACCTATACGGAGATCGTGCTGGGCAACAACGTCAAGGGCGTGCGCGACATTGAAAGCCAAACACTGCAGGGCTCTGTTTGATGCTTCCAGGCGCAGGCCGGATTTTCCGCGCTCATGGAGTTGCATCTGGCTGGCCTGCGTCGATCTGTGGGAAATAGTCGTTGCCGACGAACATGAACATGCCGGCGCTGGCCGCGACGGTGAGTGCCACGACCGTCAGTAGCTTCGCCGGACGGGCGAGAATGGCGCGCAGCAAAACCGCATAGGCCGGGCGATTTCCGCCCGCTTTCGGCCCGTTCCGCGAGGTCGCGCGCATGCTCGCCGGCCACCTCCGCGGTGCCGTGGACGTTCACCTCCACCAGATCGTCGATGCGCCGGAATTCTTCGTCAAAGTCGATCGCATCCGCGCCGCCCAGCTCGGCCTGACCGAGGCATCGATCGCAACCGATCTCGGCACATCGTTGAGTTCCAGCTTCCAGACCAACCCGAATTTCTGGACCGACCCCGCCAACGGCATCCCTTACCAGGTCGCCGTGCAGACGCCGGAATATCGCATCAATTCGCTGTCGGACCTGGTCAACACCCCGTTGCTGTCCGGTTCGCCCGGCGGGGCACGGCCGGCAAGCCTGTTGTCCAACGTCGCCACGCTGCAACGGCAGGGCTCCCAGACCGTCGCCACGCACAGCAACACGCTGCCCAGCTTCGCCGCTCGCCTTCTGCGGCATCATCGGGGCCCTCTTCATCACCGGAACCACCCTGTCGATACCGTCTCTGTTCGGCGCGATCATGAGCGTCGGCATCGCATCGGCGAACTCTATCCTGCTGGTCACCTTCGCCAAGGAATATCGCGAGCAGAGGGCTGCACCGCGGCCGAGGCCGCGATCGCGGCGGGCGAGACCCGGCTCCGGCCCGTGCTGATGACCGCCGGCGCCATGTTCGTGGGCCTGATTCCCGTGGCCCTCGGCCTCGGCGAGGGCAGCGAACAAAACGCGGCGCTCGCGATCGGCACCTGCTCGACCCTGCTTCTCGTACCGCTGCTCTATGGAATCTTCCGCTGCAACGCGCACGGCAAACCGATCGGAGACTACATATGAACGCCCAGAACCCGCCGGCGCGGCTGACGGCACGCCGCATCCAGCCTCGCAACCATCCGGCGCACGGATCAACCGGCGCCCATTCTGGATCGCCGCCGCGCTGGCGCTCACGGCCGTCACATGGGGTGCCTATGGCCACTGGCGGCGCGACGCCCTGGCCGCGCAGACGCAACACGAAGTCGCCGATGTCCGGCCATCCGTGCAACTGGCTCGCGCCACGAAAACCGACGCGGCCACCAATTTGACGCTCCCGGGCAATACCGCGGCATTCGAACGCGCGCAGATCTTCGCCCGGGCGACCGGCTACATCGCGGAACGCCCGGTCGATATCGGCAGCCGCGTGCATGCTGGCGAGCTGCTGGCGCGCATCGTGGCGCCCGATCTCGATCAGCAGCTGGAGCAGGCCAAGGCAACGCTGGGGCAGCGGCAAGCCGCACTCCTCCAGGTCGTCGCCGTGGTCAACCAGACGCAGGCCAACATGGACCTTGCCCGCGTCACCAACGGCCGCACCTCCGCCCTGGCCCATGACGGCTGGGCAACGCAGCAGAATGCCGACCAGAGCAGGCTGAACCTCGCCGCGCAGAACGCCGATCTCACCAGCGCCCAGGCAGGCGTCACGCTGGCCCAGGCGAACGTCCAAGCGCAACTCGCCACGGTTCACCAGCTTCTGGAACTAACCGGTTACGAACAGGTGACGGCGCCGTTCGACGGTGTGGTCGCGGCCCGCAACGTCGATGTTGGCGATCTCATCAGCGGCACCGCCTAGGGCGGAACCGCGATGTTCGTTCTCGAACGCGACGATGTGCTGCGCGTGCATATCGACGTCCCGCAGGCGGACGCGGTGGACTCACGGACGGATTGCCGGCGGCGATATGCCTGCCGGAAATGCCCGGCCGGGTCTTCCAGGGCGTCATCGCGCGCAACGCGGCCGGTCTGCTGCATCCCGGATTATTCGTGAGCGTCACATTGTCGATCCCGCGCGCCACGCCCGGCGTGGTCGTGCCGGCCGGCGCCATCATTTTCAACGCGGACGGGCTGCGCGTCGCTACGGTCGACGATCACGGCATCGTCAGAATGCTCGACGTGACGATTTATCGGGATTTCGGCACCAGCGTGGAATTGCGCAACGGTCTGCAAGGCGGCGAACATGTGGTCGTCAACCCGCCCGCGGGCCTGCGGGACGGCGAACAGATCCGCTCCGCCGACTCTGGCAAGGGCGGGAGCGATATCGCTGGCCCCGACGTGGCGGCGACCAGCTGACCGGCGACATTCCATGCCTTGAAAGGCTGACGGGCCGGGACCCGAAGAGCTATAGCCCCGGCACCGGCGCGAACGCCCAGGCCTGATAAGGCTGCCACGCCACCGAGGCCTGCCCCGGCTTCAGGCTCCCCACCGGCACCCCGGCCGGCCGCTTCACCAACATCTCGGCCGGCTTCCGCCCGGGCTGCCCCACCTGCAACCGCAGCCGCAGATGATCGCCCAGGAACAAAGTCTCGATCAGCGTCGCCGGCAGCGCCCCGTCGCCCATCTCCTCGGCCGGCACGGACGCCACGGCAACCCGCTCGGGCCGGATCGCCACCAGACAGGACTGGCCGGGCAACGCGTCGGCCAGCCGTGCCTCGACAACCGGCCCGCATTCCAGCCGGATGCGCGCCAGATCGTCGACGATGTCCTCGATGCGCCCGCGCAGCAGGTTATTCTCGCCGAGGAAGCGCGCGACAAAGGCGTCCTGCGGGGAGTCGTACAGCTCGGCCGGCGTCCCGATCTGCCGCAATCCGCCCTTTGCCAGTACGCCGATCCGGTCGGACAGCAGCAGCGCCTCGGTCTCGTCATGGGTCACATGGATCATCGCCACCCCCAGCTTGCGCTGCAGCGCGCGCAACTCTCCCTGCAAGGCGCTGCGCGAAGCCCGGTCCAGCCCGGCGAAAGGCTCGTCCAACAGGACCAGCGACGGCGTCCCGGCGATGGCGCGGGCGAGCGCGAGGCGGGCCTGGTCGATGGGCGACAGCTGGGCGGCGCGCCGATCCTCCTGTCCGGCCAGCCCCAACAGCTCCAGCGCCTGCGCGGCCGGCGCGACAACCTCGCCACGGCCAAGGCCGGCGGCGCGCAGCGTGGCGGCGATATTGGCGGCCAGCGTCACCTGCGGAAGGATGGGCTGGTCGGCAAACACCACCCCGATGCCGCGCCGCTGCGGCGGCGTGCGCAAAATGGGCCGGTCGGCCAGCAGGATCTCGCCGGAATCCGGCCGGTCATAGCCGGCAATCAGGCGCAATATGGCGGATTGGCCGGCCCCGGCCGGCCCCATCAGCGTCAGCATTTCGCCGGCGGCGACGTCGAACGACAGATCGCGCAACGCGGGTTGGGATCTGGTCACCTGGCGCAGGCGCAGGATCGGCTGGGCAGGCAATGCGGCTGGCATCATGATTCTTGCGGCAACAGCATGATGCGGCCATTTGCGCCGTGTGCTGGCCTTTCCGCAACAGAGGAGTGACCGACCATGACGGCACAAGACGAAATCGCCCGCCTGCGCCGCAAAGTGGAGGACCTGATCGCCGAACGCGCCCCCATCGGCCGCGCCGAACAGGCGGCGGGCGAGCGGCTGAACGCCCTGGCCGCGCAGGTCCGGGAGCGGCCGCTGACCGCGGTTCTGCTGGCGGCAGGTCTGGGCTATGTGATGGCCCGCCTGACGCGCCGCCGCGCTTAGAGCCGAGGAGCTAACGGATGACCGATGCCGCCGTCGAGACGAACGTGATCGCCACCCGCCAGGGCAGGATGGGCCATTTGCTGCTCAACCGCCCGCGCGCGCTGAACGCGCTGGATCCCGCCATGATCGGCGCCATCGCGGCATCACTCGCGGAATGGCGCGACGATCCGGCGGTGCAGGGCGTGGTGATCGAAGGGGCAGGGGGCCGCGCCTTCTGCGCCGGCGGCGACATCCGCAACATCCGCACTCTGGCCATGGAAGGCGCGTTCGACCGGATCGCCGAGTTCTTCGCCGAGGAATATGCGCTGAACGGCATGATCGCCGAATATCCCAAGCCCTATATCGCCTTGATCGACGGAATCTGCCTCGGCGGCGGCATCGGCGTCTCTGTGCATGGCCGCTTCCGTGTGACCACCGAGTCCGGATTATTCGCCATGCCGGAGACGGCGATCGGCTTTTTTCCAGATGTCGGGACCAGCTACGTCCTGCCCCGCCTGCCCGGCGCGCTGGGGATCTATCTCGGCCTGACCGGCACCCGACTCGCAAATTGCGACGCGGTGCATGCCGGCATCGCCACGCACTACGTTCCGGCGCAGTCTATTCCGGCGTTACGGGCGTCTATTTTCGCCAATGGCGCCTCTGAAATCGCCGTTCACGCCCATGATCCGGCCCCATTTTCCCTCGCCCCGCATCGCGCCGCCATCGACCGCTGCTTCGGCGCCCCCGACGTTCCCGGCATCGTCGCCGCCTTGCAAGCCGAGCAGTCCGACTGGGCGCGCGAAACCCTGGCGACCCTGCGCACCATGTCGCCCACCGCGGTGATGTGCTCGTTCGAGAATTTCCGCCGCGGTGCGGCAAGTGATCTGCGCACCTGCCTCCATACAGAACTGGCCTTGAGCCGGAAGGTGACCGCGCACTCGGATTTCACCGAGGGTGTGCGCGCCATGGTGGTGGACAAGGACCGGCAGCCGCGCTGGAATCCGGCGCGGATCGAGGATGTCGATCCCGCCGCGATCGCCGCGATGTTCAGCGCCTCCTGACGAAACCCGTCAGTACTCACTGGGCAACTTCGGCCATCAGCGAATAGATCGCGCCCATACCGAAACCCCATACGACGTCGAGCAATAGCTGGGGCGCCCAGTCATCAGCGATCGCGGCGCTGACGCCCGTCGGGCCCCAGACCTGGCGTTGTGGCACCACGAACAATATGATCAGGCCGGAAATCACGCCGAACACCAGGCCCGGCATCCATAACGGCGGGGAC
>DASXIW010000270.1:0-2958 GCA_036497785.1 Acetobacteraceae bacterium
GAGTACGCCGATTGGCTCAGCACTCTGCCCGACAGCCTGTGCGACAGCCCCACTGCGCAGGCACTCGAGGCCATCGTCGATCTCGACCTGCTCGCACTCGCCGAGATCGACCCGCCCCGAGGCTACGGCCGTGATTAGATCATCTCTACCAGATCGGTGCTCAGGCAGCTGGCATCATCGCCGGTCGCAATCAACCGCAATACCCATCGCATCCACGTTCCCCCAGCCGGCTATCGATCCGACCGATCGTACCTCCCGTGTTGTCATCCCCCCATTCTCTGGACACTCCCCTCGCGCCATTCGTAACGCATTGCGCGGCCTGCAGGTTTTCATTGTGCGATCTGCATGATGCCCATCGCGATGCGGGCGTGGTGGAGAACCGACGATAACCTCGTGCTGTCAGGTCCGGCCGCTCAGTCACCGCCCCTGAGCCACAGCCCACGCAATCCATCGCAATCAGCCCCCGTCGTCCCCTCCAGCGGCAATTCTAGGAAAGCTGAGCCCGCGCGACATGGCGCAAGGCGTGACAGAACCTGTTGGTCAGGAAGGTGTGCGGGTCGCCGAAACCTCGCGTCGCAATATTCGCGGCAGGCTGTGAATACACTCACCCTCGTTGCGGCATTTGGATCCCCATAGTGCGGCGCCTGCAAGTCGCAGGCTCAGCGAAAGGAAAACAGGCAATGGCTGAGAAGCCTCGCGTCGTGGAGTTCGATACCGTTGAATTCGAAGACGGCGACTGGGATGGTCCGCATCCCCAGGGCGAATTCCTGACCTATACCTCGAAGAACGACACTGCCTCCATCAAGGTGACCAAGAACGGCAAGGTGGTGCTGGACGGAGACTATCGCGCCAGGAAAACGTTTCTGATCGATGACGACGTGATCCATCTTCCGGACGGGCTCGGACCAGAGGTCTGACCCGGGGGCTGTGGGCAATACCACCGCCAAGGGGCGTGCGGCTGGGCTCGGCTCAGCCGCACCCATGGTGCCATGGCGTGTTCCTTCGCTGATGGCCGCTGGCCTACGCCACGTTGCCGCCCGGTGGGTGACACGGTAGCGCGACAATCAGGGTGGTGGCCGTATTGCCTCATCCAGGAATGCTCCCGAGCGGGTCTGTCTCGCGTGTGGCGTCACCGACACCCCGGTTCCGCAATCCGGAGTGCGCCGGTTAATTGCAGTGTGCGCGATAAGCGGCGTTATCGCGTGTGGGGGAATTATTCGGCTTGCCAGCCCCGGTGGGCACGCCGAGTCTTGGCGCCATGATCGAATCGATGCCGGATTCCCAGGCCGCTCCGCGCGCAGACGAAACCTCCGTCCCGGCGGGGCCGCCCACCCACGCCCTGCGGAACATGGCTGTCCCCGCCGCGCCGACGGAAGGGGGAAAAACCGCCATGGCGGCGCCCCTGCGCGCCTACCAGGCCGACTGGCGGCACTTTTCTCAGTGGTGCGCCGCCAGGGGGTTCGTGCCGGTCCCCTCCGCGCCGGCAATCGTCAGCGCCTATCTTGCCAGTCTCGTCGAAAGCCACGCGCCGAGCACGATCCGCCGGCGTCTCTCGGCGCTGGGAAAAATGCACCGCTTCAATGATCTGCCGTGGAATCCGGCCCATCGCGACATTCAGGGCCCGCTGCAGGGGCTGCTGCGCACCCATGGCCGCCCGCCGCAGCGCGCCGCGGCGCTGACCCTGGCCATGCTGCGCCGGCTCCTCGCCACCTGCGATGCCGGCGCAAGCGGCCGGCGCGACCGCGCGCTGCTGCTGTTCGGCTTCGCCGGGGCGCTGCGCCGCTCGGAGCTGGTGGCGCTGCAGGTCGAGGACGTGGCCGTGGTCGCCGGCGGGCTGCGGCTGCGCATCAGCCGGGCCAAGACCGACCAGGCCGGGCAGGGGGCGGAGATCGGCCTGCCCCGCGGCCGGCACGCCGAGACCTGTCCGGTGCGCGCGTTCGACGCCTGGCAGGCGGTCGCCAAACGGAAGGCCGGCCCGCTGTTCCGCAAGGTCAGCACCGCCGGGCGCATCGGCGATGCGGCGCTGCACCCCGACGCCGTGCGCCGGATTCTTTCGCTGGTCGAGCGGCCCCCCACGCCGGGGCGGCATCTGCCGCAGGACCACGCGGCGATTGGCTACGGGTTCTTCACCGCCGGCGAGACGCCGGACGCGGCGATCGACCGGCTCGCCGTCGGTTGGCCGGATCTGCGCTTCACGTTGCAGCCGCGACCGCCCGACTGAGCCGCGCCTTGCATGGACGGCACCGACACTGACCAGGAAGGCAGGGAAGGCGAGGGGGAAACGCCCTTCCTCGTGCTGGACGGTTTCAGCGGGACACTGGAGCGGCTGCTGACGCTGGCGCGGGCGCAGCGGATCGACTTGGCGCGCCTGCCGCTCGGCACGCTCGTCGATCAGTTGGCTGAGGCGCTGCGGCACGCGCCGCCAGCGACACCGTTGGGGCGGAAGGGCGACTGGGTGGTGATGGCGTCCCGGCTGCTGCAGCTCCGCTCGCTGCTGCTGCTCCCCGCGGGTTCGCCGGCCCGGCAGACGGCGGAGGCGGAAGCCGATCGGCTCCGTGGGCGGCTGGTCGGGTTGCAGGCGATCCAGGCGCTCGCCGCCTGGCTGGACCGCCCGCCACAGCTCGGGCGGGACGTGTTCGCCCGTGGCCAGCCGGAGTTGCTCGGCACGTCGGTCGAGACCGGGCACGAGGTCGATGTCGTCGCGTTCCTCTAGGCCTGCCTGGCGCTGTTCGATGAAGCGGGAGACGGTGCCGATGCCGTCTCGGTCTACCGGCCGCCATGGCTTGATCTGCATGTCATGCCGGAGGCTCGCGATCGCATCCTCCGGCTTCTGGCCGAGACGCCGGACGGGGCGCCGCTCGGCCGGTTTCTGCCGGACGATGCGGCCGGGGCGGACACGGCGCTACGGCGGCGTTCGGCCTGGAGCAGCACCTTCGCGGCCAGCCTGGAGCTCGGGAA
>DASXIW010000271.1:0-21061 GCA_036497785.1 Acetobacteraceae bacterium
CACCGCCTCGAACAGATCGATCACGCCGCGCACGAACCGCGCCGCAAACACCCGGATGGCCCCGAAATCCAGCAGGTTCAAGGTCGCATCCGGCCGGACCTGGTAATTGCCCAGATGCGGATCGCCATGGATCACCCCATAGCGGTAGAACGGCACGTACCAGGCCTTGAACAGCGCCGCCGCCAGCCGGTTGCGCTCCTCTTGCGGCGGCCCTTCCTCCAGCCTGCGCATCAGCGCCCGGCCATCGAGCCAGCTCATGCTCAGCAGCCGGTCGGTGCTCAACTCCGGAATCGGTGTTGGCACATGCACTTCGGGCACATCCGCCAGCATCAGCTGATACAGCCGCATCTGCGCGGCCTCGCGCGTATAGTCCAGCTCCTCGCGCAGGCGCTCGGCGAGCTCCTTGTAGATCTCGTCCTGCTGGATCGCCCCGTCCATGCGGGCATAGACCGACATGGCCAGCCGCAACTGCCGCAGATCGGCTTCCACGGTGCTGGCCATGTCTGGATATTGCAATTTGCAAGCGACGTCACGGCCATCTGGCAGCCGCGCGCGATGCACCTGCCCGAGACTGGCCGCGGCGGCGGCTTCCTGACTGAAACTCGCAAAACGCGACTGCCAGTCCGGTCCCAGCTCGCCGGCCATGCGCCGGCGCACGAAAGCCCAGCCCATGGCGGGCGCATTGGCCTGCAATTGTGCCAATTCGGCCGCGTATTCCGCCGGCAATGCATCCGGTACGGTGGACAAAAACTGCGCCACCTTCATCAGCGGGCCCTTCAACCCACCCAGAATCACCTTCAAATCCTCGGCGTGTTCGGCGCGGTTGGTCTTGATGCCGAAGGCCCGCTCCCCCACCACCCGTGCCGCAATCCCGCCAACGGCGCTGGACGTGCGCGCGAATCGTCGGATTTCGCCGAACAGCGATGATTGTTCGGCCATCAGGCGGTCTTCTCCAGCTCGTCGATGAAGCCGGAAATCACATCGAGCCCCTTACGCCAGAACGCCGGATCGGATGCATCGAGCCCGAACGGCGCCAGCAATTCCTTATGCCGCTTGGTGCCGCCGGCACGCAGCATGTCTAGATATTTCGCCTGGAAGCCGGGATGGCCGGACTGGAACACGCCATACAGCGCATTCACCAGGCAATCGCCGAACGCATAGGCGTACACATAGAACGGCGAGTGGATGAAATGCGGCACATAGGCCCAGAACACACTGTAATCAGGCGTGAATTCGAAGGCCGGCCCGAGGCTTTCTTTCTGCACCTGCATCCAGATCTCGCCGATCCGCTCGGCCATCACCTCGCCGCCGCGACGCTCGTCATGCAGCAGCGTCTCGAAGCGGTAAAAGGCGGTCTGGCGGACCACCGTGTTCAGCATGTCCTCGACTTTGCCGGCCAGCATGATCCGCCGCCGCGCGGGATCGGTCTCGGCGTCCAGCAGCGCGCGGAAGGTCAGCATCTCGCCGAACACGCTGGCGGTCTCGGCCAGGGTCAGCGGCGTGCCGGCCATAAGGTAGCCCTGGCCGCCGGCCAGCACCTGGTGCACGCCGTGCCCCAACTCATGCGCCAGCGTCATCACGTCGCGCGTGCGGCCGTGATAGTTCAGCAACAAATATGGATGCGCGCTCGGCACAGTCGGATGGGCGAAGGCGCCGCCCGACTTGCCGGGGCGCGGCGGGACGTCGATCCAGGGATTGGCGAAGAACCGGCCGCCGATATCGGCCAGTTCCGGGCTGAACGCGCCATAGGCGGCGAGCACGCGGGTCTTCGCCTCGGGCCATGAGACGTCGCGATCCTCGTCGCCCGGCAGGGGCGCGTTGCGGTCCCAGTGCTGCAGCTTTTCCAGCCCCAGCCATTTCGCCTTCAAATTATAATATCGGTGCGAAAGCCGCGCGTAATCGCCGGTGACGGCGCTGACCAGCGCGTCCACCACCTCGTCCTCGACCATATTGGCGCGGTTGCGATAGCTGCCCGGGCGCGGATAGTGGCGCCAGCTGTCGATGATCTCCTTGTCCTTGGCCAGCGTGTTGGTGGTCAGCGCGAACAGGCGGATGTTCTTGCTGAACACCTCCCCGATCGCCTGCCCGGCCGCCTCGCGCACCGCGCGGTCGCGGTCGGACAGCTTGTTCAGCACGGCGCTTACCGTCAGTTCCTCGCCATTCACCGGCACGCGCAGGGCGGCGATCGTCTCGTCGAACAGGCGCGACCAGGCGGAGCGGCCGGTCACTTCCTTGTCGTGCAGCAGCCGCTCCAGATCGTCGGCCAGCTGATGCGCGCGGAACACCCGCAAATCCCGCAGCCAGGGCCGCCATTTCGCCAGATCGGGGTCGCTCAGCTTCTGATCCAGCACCGCATCGTCCAACCGGTTCAGCTCCAGCGTGAAGAAGATCAGATGGCTGGAAATCACCGTCACCCGCTCGTTCATCGACTGGTAGAACCGGCCTATGGCGGGGTCGTTGGAATCGCCGCTGAACAGCAGCTGGGCGTAGGACATCACCCGGCCGAGAATCTCCTCGATGCCCTCATAGCCGGCGATGGCGGCGGCCAGCGCGGCCCCGCTGAGGCCCGCCAGCCGGCCCGCATGGGCGGCGGCGAAGTCCTGCACCAGCCTGTCCGCGCGGTCGAGGTCGGCGGCGAGTTCGGCACTGTCCGGGCCGGGATAGAGGTCGGCGAGATTCCATGTGGGAAGCTCTGCCTCGCCGCCGATCGGAGAAGCGGCGCCGGCGTGTCCGTCGGGCATGTTCGGGGTGTCCTGTCCTGCTGGTCGTGCCGACAGATGTAAGTTATGCGGTGGGAACGTCAAAGGGTGGCGCCGCCATGGCTTGCGCAGGGTGGCATGGGAGGGATGGAGGCGATGCTGGACCGTTACCCGCAATGGCCCAATCTGGCGGCCATGATGTTCGATCTTGCGCGGCGCTGGCCGGAGCGCCCGATGCTGCGCGCCTTCCGCGGCGGAGAGTGGCAGAGCCTGAGCTGGGGCGGATTCGCCCGCCGCGCCGCCGCCCTCGCCCGCGCCCTGCGCGCGGCCGGAGTCGCCGCCGGGGACCGGGTGGTGATCGTGAGCGAGAACCGGCCGGAATACCCGATCCTGGAGACCGCGCTGATGGCGATCCGCGCCGTGCCGGTGCCCGCCTATACCACCAACACGATCGACGATCACGCCCATATCCTGCGCGACAGCGCCGCCCGCGCGGCGGTGGCCTCCACCGCCGCGCTGGCCGCGCGGCTGGCCAAGGCTGCACCGCTCGAACTGCTGGTGGTGATGGAAGACGCCGCCGGGCCCGCGCTGGAGGGACTGCGCGTCCTGCACTGGAACGATCTGATCGATGACGGCAACGGCCCCGAGGACATCGCGGCCGAAGTGGCGCTGATCCCGCCTGGGGCGCTGGCCTGCATCATCTATACCTCCGGCACTGGCGGCGCCCCGCGCGGCGTGATGCTGCCGCACCGGGCCATCCTGTCCAATTGCGCGGGCGCGTTCGAACTGGTGCGCGCCCTGCCCCTGGAGGGCGGCCGGTACCTGTCCTTCCTGCCTTTGGCGCATGCCTACGAGCATACCGCCGGCCAGTTCTTCATGCTCAGCATCGGCCTGGAAGTGGCCTATGCGCGCGGCGTGGAACACCTCGCCGCCGACATGCTGACGGTGCAGCCGGCCATACTGACCATGGTGCCGCGCGTGCTGGAGGTCATCCGCTCCCGCATACAGGGCCAGGTGGCCCGCCAGCCGGCCTGGCAGCAACGCCTGTTCGCCCGCGCCATCGCCATCGGCCAGCGCCGCACCGAACACCAGGCTCTGACCCTGGGCGAGCGCCTGCTGGACCCGCTGCTGGAGATATTGGTGCGCCGGAAGATCCGCGCCCGCTTCGGCGGCAAGCTGGTCGCAGCCGTGTCCGGTGGCGCCCGGCTGGAGCCGGAGGTCGGGCGATTCTTCCTGGGGATCGGCATCACGCTGGTGCAAGGCTACGGCCAGAGCGAGGCCGGCCCGATCATCTCCGCCAACAACCCGGACAGTATTCGCATCGATACGGTCGGCCGCCCGCTGCGCGGCGTCGAACTGCGCATCGCCGATGACGGCGAAATCCTGGTGCGCGGCGAGCTGGTGATGGACGGCTATTGGGGCCGCCCGGATGAGACCGGCAACGCGATACGTGACGGCTGGCTGCATACGGGCGATATCGGCACGCTGGATGCCGATGGCTATCTGCGCGTCACCGACCGCAAGAAGGACATGATCGTCCTGTCCGGCGGCGAAAACATCTCACCCGCGCGAATCGAAGGCATGCTGATCGCCGAACCCGCCTTGGCCCAGGCCGTGGTGTTCGGCGAAGGCCGCGCCGGCCTGACCGCGCTGGTGGTGCCGCATGAAGGCTTCGACGAGCTGGCCGCGGCCGCCGCCGTCACCGCCGTGAATGCCCGCCTGTCCGTCACCGAACGCATCCGCCGCCACGCGGTGGTGGCGCCGTTCACCATCGATAACGGGCTGATGACCGCCACCCAGAAAATCCGGCGGCATCTGGTGCGGGCGGCACATGCGGATGTGTTGGAGCGGTTGGGGTAGCAAGGCAAAGGCAAGGCGAGGGCTCTGCCCTCGACCCGCAAAGGGGCATTGGCCCCTTTGACCCCGGGACCCGGTTGAAGGCCGGCAGGCTGTTTTCAACCGAGATGGCATGGCATCCTCAAATTGGGACTCCGATTCGCGGGACCGACACAAAAAGGTAGCGACGGCATGGCTTTGGCTCGGCAGGCGGTAAAACCGGAGCGGAAGCCGCGTCTGGCCCTGGCATACAGCCGGGATGACTTGTCGAACACGCCGCTTCCGGAGCGCGTGGCGGATTACCCTGAGCTTCGCTACATGGGCTCGAAGCGCCGGCTCCTGCCCTGGATTCACGGTGTCCTCCGGACCCTGAAATTCGAGACGGCTGCAGACCCCTTCGTGGGTAGCGGGGCGGTCGCCTACCTGATGAAGGCGATGGGCAAGCGGGTCGTCGCGTCGGACTTTCTGAACTTTCCCGCGGTGCTGGCGGCGGCCACGGTTGCAAATTCGAAGCATCGCCTGGATGGCCCCGCGATGGCGAGGTTGCTCGCGCCCGCATCGGAGGCGCCGGATTTCATTGAGCGTACCTACGCCGGCATTTTCTATACCCCGGACGACCTGCGCTTCCTGGACAAGGTGTCCGCGAACATCGCGAAACTGGAAAACCCATCGCAGAGGGCTATGGCCCGCGCCGCGCTCATTCGGTCGTGCCTCAAGAAACAGCCACGGGGCGTGTTTACCGTGTCCGGCGACTTGTCGCACTACGATGACGGGCGGAGGGACCTTCGGCTCACAATCGAAGAGCACTTCATCGAACAGGCCGAGGCGTTCAACCAGATCGTCTTCGATAATGGCCGCCGAAACACCGCAAAGCGCTCGGATGTCTTCAAGCTCAAGCCTGGCGGCATCGACCTTGTCTATCTGGACCCGCCCTACGTGCCGCGCTCGGACGACAACTGCTACGTCAAGCGCTACCACTTCCTGGAAGGGCTATCATGCTACTGGCAGGGCCTTCGTATCATGGAAGATACGAAGGTTAAGAAAATCGAGAAGCCTTACACCCCGTTTAGCTATCGGCGAAAAGCTGTCGAAGCGTTTGATCGCCTGTTCCAAATCTATCACAACAGCATCATCGTCCTTTCATACAGCAGCAACGGATATCCGGACCTGGACGAACTCGAAGCCTTGATGCGCCGGTACAAGCGGAGCGTCATCACGTATGAGAGACCGCATCGATACCATTTTGGTACGCACCACAAGGTGGAGCGGGCAGAGGTCCAGGAATACCTCATCATCGGCCGCTAGAGCATGATGACTTCTGACAGGCGAAGCCATGCTCTAGCTCCTTGTTTTGACGAGCAATTTTATGGCTCGGCGATTCCACCTAAAGCCATATTGCTCTAACCGATGCGCGTTATCGTTCAAACCCTCGATGAACTTGTAGGAAGCCTGCGGCCCCTGACGGTCGAGTGGCAGGATGACGTTGCCCATCGTGTTGTTGACCGTCTCAAGGGTTTCCCTGTCCAGGACGCGTACACCGAGGCGGATGTCCGGCGAATTCTGGAGAACGGCGAGACGGCCAGGAAACTCACATCGAAGGATTTCGAGGACGGGCTGCTCATTATCCGTCTGTTCCTGGGCCTGTCCAGGGACCAGTTCAGCGGTGTTCTGGCGGATGCACTTGGACCCGGAGGGAGCGGACTAAAGCGATACCAGAAAGACCCGGCGTTCTTCCTCGCGCGCCTGACGGACCTTGGGCTATTGGATGCGATGGTGGCCGAGGCGACCCGCCAACTTCACTGGAGCGACACTCTGGTTGAGCGCCTGCGCAGCGGCCGGGGGAGCGCCATTTCAGGTCAGAAACGGGGTCGAGGAGCTGAGGACTTCGCGGAAGAGGTCATCCGCAAAGTGTTCGCAGACCGGTTCGAGCCGCGCGTGACTTTCACCGGGCGAGAAGGGCGCCGGGCGAAATGCGATTTCGCCATCCCGTCGAAGGACTCTCCCCGCATCCTCATTGAATCCAAGGGCTACGGCGCGACAGGTTCGAAAATGACGGATGTTGTTGGAGATATCGAGAAAATCATAAGCGCCAAGCGGGCCGACAGCACATTCCTGCTCTTCACCGACGGCTTGACCTGGAAGCAGCGGCAGTCGGACCTACGGAAGATTGTCCACTATCAAAACATTGGGGACATCGCCCGCGTCTACACGCACGCAATGGCGGACCAGTTCGAAGCGGACCTCCGCACGCTCAAAGCGGAATACGGAATCTGAGCTGAGTTCGCGCCCCATGCCTGGGAAGCTGGGGTCCCTCTTCGCTGTCGATTCACACGTCCTGGCTTTGCCACATCCGCATCAGAGTCCTGCGTCCGCGCAGATGGTTGTGGATGGCCGCCGCGGCGTGGCCGCCCGCAAGCACCACGAGCAGGATCGCCATGATTCGGTGGACCAGCCTGAGTGCGGCAAACCAGGTGGGGTCCGGGCCGACGAGATGTGGGATTGGGATCACACCCAGAAAAAGAGTCGGTATTCGCGTGGTGGACGTTGCCGCCGTGAAATAGCCGAGCGCGGGGGTCGCGAGGAGGACGGCATATAGCAGAGCGTGCATGGCACTCGCTGCACGGCGTTGCCAGGCCGGCATGTCGTCATCCCAACCCGGGCGCCCTCGTCTGGCACGAACCAGCAACCGTATGACGGCAAGCGCAAAGACCAACATGCCGAGTGACTTATGGAGTTGGTAGAGGAGGAATTTCACGAGCAGCTGGCTGAGTGGAAACCCGACCATGAGCCAGCCGAGCGGAAAGGCCAGCAGCACGAGTGAAGCTGTCCACCAATGCAGGCGCCGTTGCGCCCTCGTCCATGCCAAGGGCGGATCAGTTCGCACGGAACGTTTCACTCAACTGGATGCGGGCATTGATGGTGATGGCGACCTTGTCGGAGATGAACGCCCTGTCGGCAGTCATGCCGAAGGCCGAGCGTTGCAGTGTTCCTGTCACCACGAACTCCGCGACTTCCGCCCCTCGGGCCGGGTCCTCGTGTCGCGCCACCAGCTTGGCGTCAAGGATCAACGGCTGGGTTATCCCGCGTATCTCGATCTGGCCGCGCACGACATAGTGGTTTGAGGCAACGGGTTCGACGGACGTGCTCTCGAAATGGACGTCCGGGTATTTCTGCACGTTGAAGAAATCCGGGGATTGCAGCATCGCCGTCTCTTCCTGCGAGGACATGTTGGCCGACGCCGATTCGACGTCCACCGAAATCCGCGTCCACTCCGGATGGCTGGCATCAAGCAGAAGCGTGCCGCGGAAACGACGAAACTGGCCTTGCGAGGAGAACAGTCCGAGATGGCTGACCGAGAACATGATGCTGCCGAAGGTTTGATCGATCGAATACGACTCTTCGGCGCGAGCGCTCCCGACGGCCAGGAATGCAGCCAAAGGAATGGCAAGGAAAACCCGTCGCCACACATGGCGCAGGATGGCGAGCCTGCACAGGCTGCACAGGCTGCACTCACGATCAACCCGATGACTGAATTTCCGTCCCCACATGCCGGTCAAGCTCCATGAGCATTTTCATAGGTCTCCCCAGCATTGAGTGAGCCCCGCAGACGCAGACGCTCGAGCCTTGCCCTTTATTCCACCTGGCCCAAATCCAGCGGGGTGATCTTACGGGGTCGCCGGAGTGATGAGACGGCCGCTGCCAGCGGTGATAAAGGCGTTGGTAATGTTGACCTGCACGCCTTGACAGATACCGTAGAGCGTCGCGCCTGCACCTGCGAACACATGCATCTCACGCCCAGCGCCGACTCTCAAAACGAACCTGTTGGGCTGGCCCGGGCTGGATGAACAGGGCGCTCACCCCATGCGAGGCTGCGGTGCCGACCGCATAATCCTGTGTTGGGCAGTCGCCTTCCGAATCGAGGGCTTCCGGACAGGCATTAGCGGGATACACGATTCAGAGATACGCTGTCGCTACGACGCCGAATCTTTTGAACTCCTGCTCGTCAAAAATCTCGCTGGCGATGACGCAGTCGACCGACATGTCATCGACTCGCAGGGTCTGCCCGGGCGGAACCACGTAGCCATTGCGGATCAGCATAAGCTGATCGCCTTGGGTTGCGAGCGCAGACAGGGTCACGGCCGCGACCAGGCCCGACGTGACGACAGCCAGCAGCGCTCGTCCCATGCTCTGCTCCCGACTGACGCAACGGGCCGGGGCGCGAAGGCCCCAGATACCGCGGCGTCCCGGCCCGTTGCATCGCGGGGGCGCTGGTCGTGCCACGCCGGCAGCAGACACTGCCGGCGTCGCATAGGCAAGACTCGAATGCGGGGCATACCTCGTTGTAGTTCCCGCGCTACGACTCGATCGCCAGCTTCGCCTCCGCTCCGGGGCGGAAGCATTCTAGGCTGAGGCAGACGTCGCGGAATTTGCCTGCGGCGGGAGATGTTCGATGTGATCGGGAGGATAAAATGACTTCGTTCGCGTTTCTGCAGGTTGACGTGTTCACGTCTCAGCCTTTGCGTGGCAACCCGCTGGCCGTCATTGTTGGCGCCGATGCGCTCACCGATGCACAGATGGCCAACTTCGCCAATTGGACCAATCTCAGCGAAACCACCTTCCTGCTACGGCCGACGCAGCAAGCTGCGGATTATCGCGTTCGCATCTTCACGCCCGCGCAGGAGCTGCCTTTCGCGGGCCATCCCACTTTGGGAAGCTGCCATGTGTGGCTGGCCGCGGGCGGCATGCCGAAGGGCGCGGAGGTGGTGCAGGAATGCGAGATCGGTCTTGTCCGCATACGTCGCGGACCGGGCCGGCTGTCTTTCGCTGCACCGCCGCTGCGCCGCGCGGGGCCACTGGAGGCCGATATTCTGGCGCAGGTCACGCGTGGGCTGGGTCTGGCACCGGAGGCGATCATTGCCTCAAACTGGGTGGATAACGGTCCGGGCTGGTTGGCAGTTCTGTTGCGATCGCGCGATGCGGTGCTGGCAGTGCGGCCGGACTACGCGGCGCTGTCAGGGCTGCGCGTCGGCGTGGTTGGGGCTTGGGACAGCGCGAAAGATGGACCCGACGCGCAATTCGAGGTGCGCGCTTTCACCAGCGGTGGCTACGAGGACCCGGTGACCGGCAGCCTGAATGCCAGCCTGGCGCAATGGCTGATCGGCAGCGGCCTCGCGCCCGCGAACTATGTCGCCAGCCAGGGCACGGTGCTGGGGCGCATGGGGCGGGTGCAAATAGAGCAGGACGGGCCTGAAATCTGGATCGGCGGCGCCGTCACGACCTGTATCGCGGGCACCGCGACGCTGTGAAGGAAAAGGGCGCGGGACAGCCCGCGCCCTGGCTTTGTGCCTACATTCCCAGAGCGCGGCGATAGACATCCAGCAACGTCTCCTGCTCCTCGACTTCCGCCGGCTCCTGCTTACGGATGCGGATCAGCTGGCGCATCACCGTCACGTCGAATCCGGCGCTTTTCGCCTCGGCGAAAATATCCTTGATGTCGCTGGAGAGGGCTTTGCGTTCCTCTTCCAGGCGCTCGATTCGTTCGATCAGGCTGCGTAGCCGATCGGCCGCGATATTGCCCCACTGGGCCGGCTCCTCAACCTTCTCCGCTCCGGTGGCATCCAGGGCCATGCTCGCCTCCGTTCGTCCTTGATGGGTCGGCGGGCTTAGCCGGCTGTGCCAGTCGGGTCAATGACCGGGGTGGGTCTTTGCGAGCGCCGCGCTCTGCTCCGCCGTTGCCGGTTTCTGGTGCAGCGCCTGCCATTCCTTGTATGGCATGCCGTAGACGATTTCCCGCGCCTCGGGGTCGGACAGCTTGACATCCCGGGCTTCGGCGGCCTCGCGGTACCAGCGGCTGAGGCAGTTGCGGCAGAAGCCGGCCAGGTTCATCAGATCGATGTTCTGCACATCGCTCCGTTCACGCAGATGTTCCACCAGACGGCGGAAGGCGGCGGCTTCGAGCTCCGTGCGGGTCGGGGTGTCGATGTCGGGCATGGCGAACCTCCTAATGCTGGGCCATACATGGCGCGCCGGACGCCGCTTCGCCATAGTTCCGGCGAACCGGGACGGAGACGCATTGCAATGACATGGGACGACGCACGGGCGAGGACGGTCCTGCGACAGGTTTTCGACGCCGCGGTGGCCGCCGCCAATCCGCGCCTTGTGCTGGCCGGGCATCTGCCGCCGAAACCGGCGGGGCGCTGCGTGGTGGTGGGTTGCGGCAAATCCGCCGCCGTGATGGCCGCCGCCCTTGAGGATGCATGGCCGGATGTGGATCTGTCTGGCCAGGTCGTCACGCGCTACGGGCATGCCGTGCCGACGCGCCGCATCGCGGTGATGGAGGCGTCGCATCCCGTGCCGGATGCCAACAGCGAAATCGCCGCGCGGCGTATCCTGGAGACGGTGCGCGGACTGGGCCCAGACGATCTGGTGCTGGCCCTGATCTCCGGCGGCGGCTCGGCCCTGATGGCGCTGCCCGCGCCCGGCCTGACCCTGGCCGACAAGCAGGCGATGAACGCGGCCCTGCTCGCATCCGGCGCCACGATCAGCGAAATGAACGCGGTGCGAAAGCATTTGTCGGCGATCAAGGGCGGCCGGCTGGCGGCGGCGGCGCGGCCGGCGCGGGTGGTGACGCTGGCGATCAGCGACGTGCCCGGCGACGACCCGGCGGTGATCGCCAGCGGGCCTACCGTGCCTGACCCGACCAGCTATGCCGATGTGCGCGCGCTGCTGGCCCGCTACGGCATCGAGCCCGCGCCGGCGGTGGCGGCCCGGCTGGCGGCGGCCGAGGACGAGACGCCGAAGCCGGGCAACCTGCCCGACGCCGCCTTCCACATGATCGCGACGCCAGCGATGGCGCTGGAGAGCGCCGCCGCCGCAGCCCGCAAGGCGGGCCTGACGCCGCTGATACTGGGCGACGCGCTGGAGGGCGAAAGCCGCGACGCCGGCACGCTGATGGCGGGCATCGCCCGCTCCGTTCGCCGCCACGGCCATCCGCTGCGCGCTCCCGCCTTGCTGCTGTCCGGCGGGGAGACCACCGTGACGATCGGGCGGGGACCGGCCGGGCGCGGCGGGCGCAACACCGAATTCCTGCTGGGCCTGGCCGTGGCGCTGACCGGAGGGGCCGGGATCTGGGCCATCGCCGGCGACACGGACGGCATTGACGGCACCGAGGACGCGGCGGGCGCGATCGTGACACCAGACACGCTGGCGCGGGCCAAGGCGATGGGCCTCGATCCGCGCGCCGTGCTTTCCACGCATGACAGCTTTTCGCTGTTCGACGCGATTGGCGATCTGGTGCGGACCGGCCCGACATTAACAAACGTCAATGACATACGCGCCGTTCTGATCGCCCCGGCTGGTTCCGCCATGGCGGAAACCGGCCTAGGCTGAATTTGGCGACCGATTTCATCGGCCTGACATCGCGCCGAATTCCAGTCGGGCCGAGACTGCTCCGGGAGAGAATTATTCATGGCTGCTCGCATAAAAATCCGCCGCCGCCGCCGCACCAAGATCATTGCCACGCTGGGGCCGGCGAGTTCCACCGAGGAGGTGATATCGCGCCTGTTCCAGGCGGGTGCAGACGTGTTTCGCCTGAATTTCAGCCACGGCACCCATGATGACCATGCCGCCCGGATCGCCATCATCCGCGACCTGGAAAAGAAATTCGACCGTCCCATCGGCATACTGGCCGACGTGCAGGGACCCAAGCTGCGCGTGGGTCGCTTCGGCGGCGGGCGGGTGCAATTGCAGACCGGTCAGCCCTTCACGCTCGACCTCAATCCCACGCCCGGCAACGTGCGCCGGGTGAATTTGCCGCATCCCGAAATCATCGGCGCCGCCAGCATCGGCACGAATCTGTTGCTGGATGACGGCAAGCTGCGTTTGCGCGTCACCCATGTGCGCGAGGATCACCTGGAGACCGAGATCGTGGTCGGTGGCCCGTTATCGGACCGCAAGGGCGTCAACGTGCCGGACATGGTGCTGCCGATTCCAGCGCTGACCGCGCAGGACCGGGTGGATTTCGCCTTCGCCATGGAACACGGCGTGGATTATCTCGGCTTGTCCTTCGTGCAGCGTCCCGAGGACGTGGAGGAAGCGCGCGAGATCGCCGCCGGGCGCATCTGGATCATGACCAAGGTGGAGAAGCCGCAGGCGCTGGAGAATATGGACAGGATCGTCGCCCTGTCGGACGCTGTGATGGTCGCGCGTGGCGACCTGGGCGTGGAGTTGCCGCCCGAGGAGGTGCCGCTGGCGCAAAAGCGCCTGGTGCGCGCCGCACGGCAGATGGGCCTACCCGTGGTGGTGGCGACGCAGATGCTGGAAAGCATGATCAACGCCCCCGCCCCCACCCGCGCCGAGGCATCGGACGTGGCGACGGCGGTGTTCGACGGCGTGGACGCGGTGATGCTGTCGGCGGAGACGGCGGCGGGGCAATTCCCGTACGAAGCCGTGAACATCATGGACCGCATTGTCGCGCGCGTGGAGCAGGACGAGGGCTGGCGCGCCATCATCGAGGCGTCGCGCCCGGCACCGGAAAAATCCACCGCCGACGCCATCGCCGCCGCCGCCCGGCAGGTGGCGCACACGATCGAGGCAAGCGCGATCTGCGCTTTCAGCGAATCGGGCAGCACCGTGCTGCGCACGGCGCGGGAGCGCCCAGAAGCGCCGATCCTCGGCTTGACTCCGTCCGAACGCACCGCGCGCCGCTTGGCCGTGGTGTGGGGTGTGCATGCCGTAGTAACGCCGGAGACGCACAGCATGAGCGAGACGGTGACCAAGGCCGCCAAGCTCGCCGTGCAGGAAGGGCTCAGCCCGCATGGCACGGAAATCGTCGTGATCGCCGGCGTGCCGTTCGGCCAGCCGGGGACCACCAACGCGTTGCGGGTGGCGCGAGCCAAATAGCGCGGCGCGCCTGCGCATTAAGCAGTTTTTGATCTGTTTCTCCAAGATTGCCGGACGGGCATCGGGCGCCCGTCCGGCAAGCGGCCCTGGGGCCGTAATGGATGACAGGAACAGATCATCGTCCAAACTCCTCGATCGCATCAGCATTTGCCGGAAGATCATCGGCATCTTCTCGCTCGTGCTCTGCGCCACGGTCGGGCTCGGCGCATTCTCGCTACAGCGCCTCGACGCGGTGAATCTGGCTGCGGCGGATCTGCGGAACTATTGGCTGCCCGCGACCAGCGCGCTGGACACCATGGCCGAGGCCAGCCAGCGTTTCCGCTCCGCCCAGGCGGGTGTGCTGCTGACGATATCGGAGGAACGACGCCGCGCCTCCCGTGGCGTGATGGCCGACGAGCTTGCGCGGTTCGACGCCGCCCACGCCGCCTATGAGCGGATGGCCACGCCCGGCGAGGAACGACAGAAGGCCGATGCCTTCACGGCGGCGTGGCGCGAGTACCTGGCGCTTTCGAAGACGTTCGACGCGATGGTGAATGCCGGCGACATGGCGCACGCCACCGCATTCTATTCGAACGATCTGTCCAACGCGCTGAAGACCATGTGCGGCACTCTGGAGGCCGATGTCGGCTTCAATTTGAAGGGCGGCCAGCAAGCCGCCGATCACGGCGCGGCGCTCGCCCGTTCCGCGCATCGCTGGATCTTGATCGTGCTCGGCGCCATGGCCGCCTTGTGCATCGGAATCGGCTGGTCGATGGTCCGCGGCATCTCCACGCCGATCGGCGGCATGACCGAGGCCATGCGACGCGTGGCCGGCGGGGACATGGCAACGCCGAATCCCGGCACCGATCGGGGCGATGAGATCGGCGGCATGGCCGGCGCCGTGCAGGTGTTCAAGGACAACATGATCCGGGCCGCGGAGCTGTCCTCGGCGGAGGAAGCCCGTGCGGCGACCGAACGGCGCGCGGGGCGATTGGACGACCTGCTGCGTGGCTTCGAGACGAAGATCGGTTCGCTGGTGGGGGTGTTATCCAACGCCTCGGCGGAATTGGAGGCGACGGCCCAGTCCATGTCCTCGACCGCGACGCAGACCAATGATCGGGCGCTCGCCGTCACCTCGGCGGCCGAGCAGGCGAATGCGGGCGCGCAGACCGTCGCCGCGGCAGCGGAGGAACTGACCGCCTCGATCGGCGAGATCAGCCGGCAGGTGGTGCGGTCCTCGCGCATCACCGAACAGGCGGTGAACGGCGCCCGCCGCAGCGACACTGTGGTGCGGGCGCTGGCGGACAGCGCCCAGAAGATCGGTGATGTGGTGGTGCTGATCAACAATATCGAATATCGCGAGACAAACCAACCTGCTGGCGCTGAACGCCACCATCAAGGCCGCGCGTGCCAGCGATGCCGGCAAGGGCTTCGCCGTGGTGGCCTGCGAAGTGAAAAGCCTGGCGCAGCAGACCGGCAAGGCGACCGAGGAAATCGGCATTCAAATCGGCCAGATCCAGGCGGCCACCGGCGAGGTGGTGCAGGCGATCACCGGCATCACCGCGATTATCGGCGAGGTGAGCGTGATCATCACCACCATCGCCTCCGCCGTGGAACAGCAAGGGGGGGCGACTGCCGAGATTGCGCGCAATGTGCAGCAAACCGCGGTCAGCACGCAGGAGGTGACCGCGAATATCGCCGGCGTCAGCCGGGCTGCCAATGATACGGGCGCGGCGGCCAGCCAGGTGTTGAGCGCGGCCAGCGATCTGTTGCGGCAGTCGGGTCAGCTCTCCGGCGAGGTGGGCGCGTTCGTGGCCGGGATCAGGGCGGCCTGACCACCCCGACCCGGACGCTGGCGCTTCGCGGCTGTCGCGGCGGCTTCGCGTTCCAGCAATATGCGCTTGCGGGGCACACCCCAGCGATAGCCGGTCAGGTCGCCATCGCTGCCGACCACGCGGTGGCAGGGCACGGCGAGGGAGACCGGATTGACCGCGCAGGAGCGGGCGACGGCGCGAATGGCGGCCGGGTTGCCCACCATGCGGGCGAGATCGGCGTAGGTTCGGGTCTCGCCCGGTGGGATCTGGCGCAGGGCTTCCCAGACGCGGAGCTGGAAGGCGGTGCCGCGTAGGTCGAGCGGCAGAGCCAGCGCGATTTTGGGCTCCTCGATGAAGGCGATGATGGCCTGGACGGTTTCGGTGAGCGTCGCGTCGTCGGGCCGCAATGTGGCGCGGGGGAAGCGCTGGCGGAGATCGCCCAGGAGCGCGTCGTCGGGTTCGGCGAAACCCAGATAGCAGATGCCGGTGTCAGTGGCGCCGACGAGCAGGCGGCCGAAAGGACAGTCGGCCAGCGCCGAGCGGATGGTCTCGCCGGCGCCGCCGCGCCGCAGCGCGCCGGGGGTCATGCCGAGGAGTTTGCCGGTGTCTTCATAGACGCGGGATTCCGAGCCGTATCCGGCTTCGGCCACCGCGTCCGCCACACGGCTGCCATTGACGAGGGCGGCCTGGAGGCGGCGGGCGCGGATGCCTTCGGCATAGCTGCGCGGAGTGAGGCCGGTATGGTCGCGGAACAGGCGCAGGAAGTGGAAGCGGGAATAGCCGGAGCGTTTGGCAAGGGTGTCCAGCGAAGGGATGGTGTCCTCGGCCGCGATATGGGCGCAGGCGTCGCGCACCACGGCGCGGGCGATGGCTTCGCGCTCGCCCTTGGGGTCGCAGCGTTTGCAGGCACGCAGGCCGGCGGCTTCGGCCTGTTCGCAAGTGAGGAAGTAGCGGACATTCTCGCGCCTGGGGAGTGGCGCGGGGCAGCCTGGGCGGCAATAGATACCCATGGTGACGACGGCGTAGAGGAAATCCGCGGGTTGACGGCGTTTCACCAGGTTCCAGCGGAGGTCATCGATCTCGCTCATTGTCCTGCATCCCGTTGTTGCGGGGAGAATGCCCCTCGGACGGCGTCGGGCACCATCCGGGGCTTGCGCCGGCTATCGGTGTGTCAGGGCGTTCAGACGATTTCGGGCGGCTCGCGGAAGGCGAAGCATAGCAAGTGGCGGGCGACCACGCCTTCGGTTTCAGGGAGCGACGTCATCATGGGTTCGGGTGCTTTCAGATTTCCTCGATTTCGGTGGCGGCGGCGTCGATGCAAGCGGCGGCGCGGCGGATTTGTTCCTCAGTGAGCGGGCCGCGCGAGAGACGCATGCGCAAAGCGAGTTTCAGGTTTTCCATGGCGCGCAGGATCTGCGGCGCGGGGCCGCCGCCATGGGCTTCGCGCACCTCCTTGATGCGGGCGAGGATGCTGGCCACCGCGCTGCGGTTGGCGGCGAGATAGGCTTCGCCTTCCGGGGTGATCGTGTGGAGCTTCTTGCTGCTGGTGGTGGTTGTGGTGGTGTAGCCGAGCTCTTCCAGCATGGTCAGAGTGGGGTAGACCACGCCGGGGCTGGGCGTGTAGGCGCCGGCCAGCTGTTCCTCGATGGCTTTGATGATTTCGTAGCCGTGGCGCGGCTTTTCCGTGATGAGCTGGAGGATGACGGTGCGCAGGTCGCCGTGGTCGAACATGCGGCCGAGGCGGCCGCGGCCCGGGCCGTGTTCGTGCCGGCCACGGCCGAACATGCCGTGGGAGCAGCGTTCGCCGCGCTCGCCGCGCGACTGTCTGTGAAACATCTTTGGTCCTTTATTAGAGTGTATTTCGATATAACGAAATACAAGATATATCTAAATACGCTCTGATACAAGGGCGACGCGCGGAAAAATTTGCTAGAGGTGAGTCCGCAAGCCGGAGGCCCTCCCGCGTGAATCAGACCACCGAACTCGACCGGGTGAAGGCCCGCATCAAGGCACTGACCGAGAAGACCGTCTCGAACGGCTGCACCGAGGCCGAGGCGATGGCGGCCGCTGACATGGTGGGGCGGTTGCTGGAACGCTACGCGCTGAGCATGGCGGAGATCGAAATCCGCCAGGCGCGCTGCGTGCAGGTGGAAATCCCGATCGGCGGCAAGCGGCGCCGACCGATCGATGGCTGCGTGACGGCGATCGCGCGATTTTGCGACTGCAAGGTGTGGCTGGCCCGGCGTGCCGAGGGGGCGCATTACGTGTTTTTCGGCTTCGACGCAGATATCGCGCTGGCCGGCTATCTGTTCGCCATGATCGACCGCGCCATGACAACCGAAGTGCTGGCGTTCCGGCGTGCGAATCCACGTCTGGCGGGTGCCGATTTGCGCACGGCGTCGGCCAGCTTCCAGCACGGCATGGCCGCAAGGCTGGGGTCGCGGCTGGAGGCGATGCATGCCGAGCGGGAGGCAAGCATGGCCGCCCAGCGCTCGACCGGCACCGCGCTGATCGTGGTGAAGCATCGCGTGGTGGAGGAGGCGTTCCGGGAGACGAGCATCCGGCTAGTATCCTCCGGCCATCTTGGCGGGCGGCGGATGAATGCGGCGTTCCGGCATGGGTTGGCGGCCGGCGACCGGGTGAACCTCAACCGTCCGGTCTCGGGCGAGGGCCGGGGCCGCTTGCGCTGATGGCCGGGCGGGACGGCCAGCGGGCGCGCGTCTATGCCTGGGAGGATCGGGTGGTGGGCCCGCGCGACCCGACCACCCTGCCCTTCGCCGCCGCCCAAGGGCTGGTGGATGCGATCTGGGCGGAGATGGGGTTGCGCTTTCCCCCGGCGGTGGAGCGGATGCCGGCCCAGGCGACCACGCGGCTGGCCGATGCGTCGCGGCTGGTGATCCGGCTGCCGGCGCAGACGCCGTCCTGGTGCGTGCTGCACGAGTTGGCGCATGCCATGACGACCACGCATGACGGGGTTTCGGACGGGCATGGCGCGACGTTCATGGGCATGTATGTCCGCCTTCTCGTCCGCTACCTTCGGCTGGACGAGGCAGGGTTGCTGGCATCGCTCGGCGACGGGGGGATTGCGGTGGACAGCAAGGCACGGCCGGTGTTTCTCGACGCCTGAGTCCGTTCCAAAGGCACCCAAGATGATCAAGATGTATGGCTTCTGGCGCTCGGCCGCCGCATTCCGCGTGCGCATCGCGCTGAATCTGAAGCGGCTGGCCTATGCGGAGGAGATGATCGATCTGGATGCCGGCGAACAGAACGCTCCGGCCTATCGCGCGATCAATGCGCAGCAGGCGCTGCCGACGCTGATCTTCGAGAACGGCGCCAGGCTAACCCAGTCCCTCGCCATTCTTGAATATCTGGAGGAACTTCATCCCAGTCCGGCGCTGCTGCCGGCCGATCCGCTGGGCCGGGCGCGGGTGCGGTCGCTCGCCTTGCTATGGGCGGCGGACCACCATCCGCTGATCGTCCCGCGTGTTCGCAATTATCTGGCGGAAACGATGCACCAGGATGAGGCGGCGCGGACGGCGTGGATCCGGCACTGGTTCCGCGAAGGGCTGGTGCTGGGCGAAGCCAGGCTGGCGGCGGAGGCGGAGACCCGCCGATTCTGCCATGGCGACGCGCCGAGCTTCGCCGATCTGTGCCTGATGAGCCAGGTGATGGGTGCGCGCGGCTTCAAGGTGGATACAGGCGAATTTCCCACCGTCACCCGAATCGCCGAAGCCTGCCTGGCACTCGATGCAGTCGCCCGCGCACTGCCGCTGCGCCAGCCGGGTGCCCCGGCGGCGCATTAGAGCAATATGGCCTTAAGTGGAATCAGCGTGCCTTGAAATTGCTCGTCAAAACAAAGAGCCAAAGCTTGATGGCTTCGCCTGTCAGAAGCATCAAGCTCGAGCAAGCGGGAATCAGGCCGGCTGCTTGGCCGGCACCTTGGTGATCCAGTTATGCGGGTCGTTGGTGGTGCCGTACTGGATGGCGGTGATGGCGTCGTACAGGCGCTGGGTCAGCCCGCCGATCTGGCCGCCATTGATGACCATGCGATTGTCGCGATAGCCAAGTTCGCCCACCGGCGAGATCACCGCGGCTGTGCCGGTGCCCCACATTTCGGCGAGGCGGCCTTCCGCATGCGCCTTCTCCACCTCGTGGATCGAGATCGCCCGTTCCTCGACCGGCAGGCCCCAGTCGCGCAGCAAAGTGAGGACGGAATTGCGGGTGACGCCGTCCAGGATCGTGCCGGTGGACAAAGGCGGGGTCACGACCGTGTCGCCGATGCGCAGCATGATGTTCATGGTGCCCACCTCGTCCAGGAACTCGCGCTGACGGCCGTCCAGCCACAGCACCTGGGTGTAGCCCTTGCGCTCCGCCTCGCGCGCCGCATACAGGCTGGCGGCGTAGTTGCCGGCGGTCTTGGCGGCCCCGAGTCCGCCCGGCACGGCGCGGACATGTTCGTCCGTGACCAGGATCTTCACCGGGTTGAGGCCTTCCTTGTAGTAGGCGCCGACCGGGCAAAGGATCACGTAATACAAATATTTGTGGGAGGGGTGGACGCCCAGAAACGTCTCCGTGGCGATCACCGTGGGGCGGATATACAGCGCCGTGCCGCGCTTGGACGGCACCCAGTCCTGGTCGACCTCGATCAGGGCGCGAATCGAGTCCTCCACCAGCTTCGCATCGAGCTGAGGAATGCAAAGCAGATCGCAGGAGCGGTTCAGCCGGGTGGCGTGCCGGTCGGCGCGGAAAATGCGGACCTCGCCATCCGTGCCGCGGAAGGCCTTGAGGCCGTCGAACACGGCCTGGGCGTAATGCAGCACGCAGCAGGCCGGATCCATGGTGAGGGGGCCATAGGGGACGATGCGCGGGTCGTGCCAGCCCTGGCCCTCGTCGTATTCCATCATGAACATGTGGTCGGTGAACACCTCGCCGAAGCGCAGCGCGTCATCGGCGGGGCGCGTCTTAGGGTGGGTGGTGCGCGTCACCGGGAAGCTGTGCATCACGTGTCTCCGAGGCATCTTTGCAACAATATGGCAGAAGGAGCCCACATTGGAGGCCCGGGGGCAAGAGCCTGCCGCATTATTCCTAGCCCGCAACGCATCATGCCACCCGCGCGTACTGAACACACGCCGTCTTGACGCGGGCCGGCGGGGCGGCGGATTCTGGGCCCATGGTCGACCAGCCGCCCGCCGAGCACGCTGCCAAACCCCACCCCACCCTGACCCCCCGGGCCGAGGCGGCGCGGCAGGCGCGCGCGGAGCGCGAGGCCGCGGCGTTGCGCGCCAATCTGCGCCGCCGCAGGGATCAGGCACGCGCCCGTGTGCCGGAGGCCGATGCCGGACCGGCCGATCCATCGCCCGACCAGTCCTGAAGCCGCATTCCGGCGCACCTTTCCGTGATACCGGAACCATCGGTTTGTGCGTACGTTGGGATTCATGTGTCGGTGCGATGACGTGGCGCGAACCGCCGTGTCTGGTCACCTGAGTTTCACAGTTCAACCGGCCGGACCGCTCCCCGCTGCCACCATATGAACATATGTCGGACATAATCGCGTTCGTTTTCGGGCGAATGATCCCGCTGCGAACAGGAGACATTAACGATGAACTCGCCCCTCAAACGAAGCTTTAGCATGCTGGTGCTCGCCGCCGCGATGGCGGCTCCACTTAGCCTTCCCGCTGCCGCCCAGCCCTGGCGGGGACGTGGCCCCGAGGACCATCGCGACGACCATCGCGACGACCATCGTGATTATCGTCGTGACTATCATGGTGACTATCATGGTGGCCCCGGCCCCGGTGCGGTGGTCGGCGGCGCGCTGCTTGGCCTTGGGCTTGG
>DASXIW010000272.1:0-7915 GCA_036497785.1 Acetobacteraceae bacterium
CATATATCTGTCGTAACGATCGACAGCGAGGGCTAATCCCCACACCCCTCCCCCAACGCCGGCACACCCGGCGGCATGCGTCGTGCCAGGGTTGCCTGTTCGAAGGCATAGGCGATGGAAATCAGTGCAGGTTCGCTGAACGCACGGCCGGTGAAGGTGGCGCCGATCGGGTAGTCCGGCGTGTCCTTGCCGGCGATGCCGGAGGTGAAGCCCGCGGGCACCTGCACGCTGGGATAGCCGGCGGCCGCGGCGATGGAGGCGCCGGCGGTGCCGGGGAACAGCACGGCGTCCAGCATGTTCTCCTCCATATAGGCGTCCAGGCCGGAATCGCGGGCGGCGCGAAGGTCCATCTGGCGGGCGGAGATGTATTCCGGCTCGGTCAGATCGCCGCTGGTGCCTTCGGCGGCGAGGAAAGTGTCCTGGCCGAAGCGCAAAGCGCGGTCGGCGTGGGCGGCGTTGAAGGCGATGATGTCGCCCAGAGTCTTGATGTGGGTGCCCTTCGCCCAGTCCTTCAGATACAGGTTCATGTCGTGCTTCAGCTCGTAGACGAAGACGATCGGACGGGTCATGGGCTTGTTGAAATCCGGGCTTTCCGGATTGCGGTTGAGAATGTTCATGGTGGTGCCGGGGCCGCCGATCCAGCCTTCGGTGGGCATGCTCTCACGCACGATGGTCGCCCCCTGCGCTTCCAGCACCTTGATCGCGTCGGCCATGACGGCGGCGGCGCGGGGCGAGAGGGGACCGTAATAGACGTCGTTGCCCGGGTCGCTCGGCACACTGGGCACGCCGATGCGCTTGCCGCGCAGGCCGGCCTTGTCGAGGAATTTCGTGTAGTCGGTGCCGGCGGGGGCGTGCGCGGTGGCGGGGTCCAGCGGATCGGGTCCGGCGATGACGCTGAGGATGATGGCGGCATCGCGCACCGTGCGTGTCATCGGGCCCGCGACGTCCTGGCTGTGGGCGATGGGGATGATGCCGGCGGCGCTGACCAGGCCGAGCGTGGGCTTGATGGTGACGAGGCCGTTCTGCGAGGCCGGGGAGAGCAGCGAGCCGGAGGTCTCCGTCCCGATCGAGGCGGCGGCGAGACCGGCGGCGACGGCGACGGCGGACCCAGCGCTGGAACCGCCGGTGGGCACGATGGGCACGCCCTTGTCGTCCACCGCCAGGGCGTAGGGATTGCGGACCTGGCCGCCGAGCGAGGAATAGCCGGGCGGCATGCCGAGGGCGATGACGTTGGCGAATTCCGTCAGATTGGCCTTGCCCAGGATGATCGCGCCGGCATGGCGCAGCCTGGCGGCGATGGTGGCGTCGCGCCGGGCCTGGGCATCGGCCAAAGCGAGCGAGCCGGCGGTGGTGTGCTCGTTGTCACCGGTCGCGATGTTGTCCTTCAGCAGGATGGGGATGCCTTCCAGCGGCCGGCGCCTGGCGGCAGGCCTCTCGGCGTCCAGCTTGGCGGCGATGGCCAGCGCGTCCGGGTTCACCTCGCGCACGGAATTCAGCAGCGGTCCGGCGCGGTCGTAGGCGGCGATGCGGGCGAAATAGGCGCGCACCAGATCGGCCGCGGTGGTTTCGCCGGCGGCCAGGGCTTCGTGGAGCGCGGTGATATCGGCATTCTCGATGCACATGTCGGCGGGTGCCTTCGTTGCTGTCGTTTGCGTGGAAACAGGGGGCGCCGGCACGGGTGACGGCGTGGCGGTAGCGGTCGTCGGAAGGACGACCGGCGGCGGCGAGGGAATCTGAATTTCGCCCAGGATGGTGGGCAGGGGAATGGCGGCGGCGAGGAAGACAGGTGCCGCAGCGATGGGCGCCTCGGCGGTAATGCCGACGGGGGGCGGCAGCGGCATGGCGCCGACGGGGTCGGGCGGCTGGGGGGAGAGTCCCGGGAGGCCCTCGGCTTCTGGAACCGGCGGCGGGAGTCGGACAAAGGGCGCGTGTCCGAGCGGATGCGCGGGCCGCGTGCCGACGCGATGGAAGGCTGTGCCCGGTTTGTGGGCTTGTGCCGGCTTTCGCGGTGCGGGCCGGCGCAGCGGTTTGTGGGCACGGGGGACGGGTGCCTCCGTCGGTTGATCCGGTGCGGGGGTCTGCGCCATGGCCGGCAGCATCGGCATGGTGAGGAGCGGCAGCAGCGCCGCCAGCCTCGCAAGGCCCAGGACATTCACGCGGGGCGGCTCCTTCGGTCGGTGCTGGGGTCGGTGGCCGCCATGGACCCGACTCGACGCGGCCGGTGTTGCGCTCCGCCATGCCAGCAGCCTTGCCGTCCCGCAAGCGTGTGGCCATCTTGCAAGCGTGTGGGCGCTGCCGCCGCACGGCTGCATTGCAAAGCGGGCGCGCAACGGCGGGAACGGGAATCCTCCTGCCGAATTCTGGTAAATCTGCAACGTCACGTGGTCGTTACGCAAGCTTAAGATAGAAACGGCATTCTGTACAATTGATTGGCCGACCAAAGCGGCCCATGAATGTTGCCACTGCGCGTCGCCTGAGGACTGCACCACCCGCACCGAGTCGGTCGGGAATGCATTCCGGGTGCGGGTTGGTTTGCGATCGGTGTAATGGCGAGTTTTGTCGGGTTCAGTTTCCCGTTCAGCTTGCGCAAGGCGGATCATGCCGCGGCGGATGGGAGAGGCCTGCTCGCCGGGCGGGAACGGCGACCCAATATCCGTGCGCGCCGGGCGTTTGGCGACATCGTGCTGCATGCGCCACAGACTTTGCGCGCGCTGGTGCGGGCGGACGAAATCTGGCTGGTGGTGCTAGCGGCCTTCGTCGGCGTGATCAGCGGCCTGTGCGTCGCGACGATGAGTGTCGTGACACAGGCCATGCACCGGCTGATCTTCTCGCTGGGGCCGAATGAGCGGTTGAGCGGCCAGGTGGATATCTCCACGCAACGGGTGGTGCTGGGGCTGGCATTGGGCGGCTTGGCCGTGGGCATGCTGGCGCTGGTGATTTCCCGCTGGTGGCCGCGCCGGGCGATCGACCCGATCGAGGCCAATGCGCTGTTCGGCGGGCGGATGTCGCTCAATGACAGCCTGATCGTGACGGCGCAGACCATTCTGTCCAACGGCGTCGGCGCGTCGGTGGGGCTGGAAGCCGGCTATACGCAGATCTGCTCGGGCATCGCCAGCCGGCTGGGGCGAAGCTTCCGGGTGCGCCGCAACGATCTGCGCCTGCTGGTGGGCTGCGGGGCGGCCGGGGCGATCGCGGCGGCGTTCAATGCACCGCTGACCGGGGCGTTCTATGCGTTCGAGCTGGTGATCGGGACGTATTCGCTGGCGACGCTGGCGCCGGTGGTGGTGTCTGCGATCACCGCCGTGTCGCTCATCCGCGTGCTCATCCCGGACGAGTATGGCTTCGATATTCTGGTGCCGACGGCGATCGAGCCGGTGAGCTATCTGCCGATCCTGGCGCTGGGCGTGATCTGCGCCTTTGGCGGCATCGCGATCATGCGCGGGGTGACCCTGACCGAGCAGCTGTTCCGGCGCAGCCGGGTGCCCGCTTGGGCCCGCCCGGCGATCGGGGGGCTGTTCGTGGCGATGCTCGCGCTGATCTCACCGCAGGTGCTCAGCTCCGGCCACGCTGCGCTGCAGACGGGGCTGGATGCGCCCTATCCGATGCGGCAGATCGCGCTGCTGATCCTGCTGAAGGCGCTGGCCTCGGCCGTATCGCTGGGGTCCGGGTTTCGTGGCGGGCTGTTCTTTGCCTCGCTGTTCCTGGGCGCGCTGCTGGGCAAGTTGTTCGCCGCGGTGCTGGGCTGGGTGACGGTGGTGCAGGCTGTGCCGGCAGTGGTGTGCGCGCTGGTCGGGATGAGCGCGCTGGCGGTGGCGGTGGTTGGTGGGCCGCTGACCATGGCGTTCCTGGCGCTGGAGAGCACGGGCAGCCTGCCGCTGACGGTGGCGGTGGTGGCGGCTTCGGTGATTTCGGCGATCACGGTGCGGCGGACCTTCGGCTATTCCTTCGCGACCTGGCGCTTCCATCTGCGCGGCGAGGCGATTCGCAGTGCCGTCGATATCGGCTGGATGCGCAATCTGACGGTGGGGCGGATGATGCGGCGCGAGGTGCGGACTATGCGCGCGGACACGACCATCGCTGCATTCCGGCGCGACGTGCCGCTGGGGGCGAGCAACCGGGTGGTGGTGGTGGATGAGGCCAACCGTTATGCCGGCATCGTGCTGGTGGCCGAGGCGCATGCGCCGGAGGGCGACGCCGCGCACTTGACGGATCTGCTGCACTGCGCGGACGTGATGCTGCTGCCGCAGATGAACATCAAGGAGTCCGTGGCGCTGTTCGAACAGGCCGAGGTGGACGCCCTGGCGGTGGTGGACGGGCTGCAAACGCGCCGGGTGATCGGGGTGTTGACGGAGCAATACGCTTTGCGCCGCTACAGCGAGGAACTGGACCGGCGCCGGCGGGAATTGTCCGGGGAATAGGCTAGCCCGCGGTCTTAGCGAAGAAGGCCGAGAGCTGGGCGACCTCGCCATCCGCGGCAGGGGCGGCGCGATCCTTGGCGATGGCATCGAACTGCCGGGCGGCGCCTTCATAGATCGGCGCGCCGGGCATCGGTGCCAGAAAGGCCGCGATCTCCTCCATTTCAGCGACCCAGCGATAGGCCTTGTCGAACATGCAGGGCATGTTGCGCTGCAGGCTGGCCAGCAACTCGGGCTGACTGTCCGCGAGCTCGGCGCGAAGCGCTTCGGCGGCGCCGGCGCGGGTGGCGCCCAAGGCGGAGGCGGCGGCGATGGCGATCAGGCCCTTGCTGATGCCGGCATAGGCCATCTTCAGTGCCGAAGCAGCGCCGATGCCGCCTTCGATCGGGCGCAAATCAATGCCCCAGCCCCGCAACGGCGCGAGGGCGGCGGCGGCATCGCCGGAGGCATAAAGCCGGGGTCCCGCATCATTCGCACCCGGCGGGTCACCGATGATGGCGAGGTCGGCAAAGGCGACGCCGGGCACGGCGGCGGCGACCTGTTGCACGGTCTCCGGGCTGACGGCGTTGCAATCGGCATAGATCGCAGGGCGGCCATTGGCGGCGCGGGGGGTGAGCACTGGCGCGAGGCGGTGCGCCAGGGCGCGCGCCTCGCCGGGAGGCAGGATGGACAGGACGATATCGGCCCATTCCGCCAGCGCGGCCTCGTTGTCATGCAGTGCCAGCCCGGCGGCGCGAGCGGCGCTGGCGGGACTGCGGCCGGCGAGCGTGACGGCCACATCCGCCCCGCGTGCGCGTAAACGCTGGGCAATACCCGCCCCCATCGCGCCGGGGGCGATGACCGCGATGCGCATCAGAACCGCAGCGAAAGGGCGAGCGAGCCGAACTGGTGCAGGCCGCCTTTTTGGTGCTGGAATTCCGCGGTCTGGAGAACCTGGGTGTAGGTAAGGCGAGCGCCATAGGCCATGACGGCGAAGCCGAATTCCGCCTCACCGACGAGGGGGGTGAGCTTCACGTTCGGGCTGTTCTGGAAGATGTTGCCCTGCAGGGTTGCATCATGCGCCACGCCTTGGCCGTTCAGCCCGGCGAAGACGTACCAGGCAACCGGCCGCGTGGGATGGAAAGCGTCGCCACCGGTGAGACCGGGGCGCAGGCGGGCCACGCCGTAGTCGGAATCGAGCCCCTGCCCTATCCGCATTCTCAGACCGCCCAATGCATAGATGCGCAGCAGGCCGAGCCCGGCGTCCAACTCCGGCAAAGCCTGCGTTTCCAGCCCGCCCAGCGTGCCTGTGTTGAGGCGCCAGACGCGGCCGCTGGTGATCTCGAAGGTGGGTTCGTTCTTGAGCTGGGTGCCCCAACCGTTGTTATGCGCCTGGCCGATCAGGCTGTGAAATCCGTTCTGCACCTCCTCGCCCAGGGCAGCCGGGCCCATGACGCCGACCGCCACGCTGAGGGTGCTGCGGGTGTCGGTGGTGTCCTGGGACAGGCCGAAATTGCCCAGTAGCACGCCGGCATATGGCCGGTCGCCGGGCGGAGGAACGAAGGCGCTGGTATCAGCCGGGGTGTAGATTTGCTGGGTGAGGTCGAACGAGACCCGCATCTGGCCGTCGCCCCATAATGTGTGGGCGACCGGGACGAGGAAGTCCGGCGTCGCGTTCGTGCCTGAGGTCCAGCCGAGGCGCAGGCCGTTCACGTAATAGCGATCGGTCAAGGATCCCGTGCTGATCGAGGCGTTCTCGTCCTGGATCGTCCAGATGCTGACCGGGTCCGGCTGCAATCCGCCCTGGGGCGACTGGGCCTCCGCGCGGTGGGTTGCAAATGCACCGCCAAGGACAGTCGCGGCTAGGATAAGAAGATTGAGGCGGCCGTTCATATTGGCTCCACAGCGTCTTGGCGACCATAGGTAATGGCTCGGGGTGGAAGGTGAAACCCCTGTCATGTGCGCGCTGGACAGACATGCTGTTCTGCACCAGATGACAAGCCGGAGCCAACTGCGCTATCTGACCGGCCGCCGCGAAGGCGGATATGGATGGGTGGCCGAGTGGTTTAAGGCAGCGGTCTTGAAAACCGCCGAACGTGTGAGCGTTCCGTGGGTTCGAATCCCACCCCATCCGCCAATTTCAGCTCTTAGCGCTTTGATCTTATTCAACTTTGAAATGGCCGTCCGGGCCAATCCCCTATTCAATCCCCTATGCGTTCGCCGGCTGCGGGCGAATTGTAGCGAATAGGGGCGGTTCGTGGTCCGTTGGAGCGTTGCCGCTCACGTGCCTTTCACCTAGCCTGATTCGTAACGAATCAGGTATGGCAAATGGCACGGTGCGTCGCGATTGTCCTGGCGATATGTGGGCTCGCAGGCTGTTCGTCTGACCAGTCCCACTCGCGAATGAGCTCTATATGCTCCACTACACCGGCTACCTCGATATGCTCCACAACACCGGCTACCTCGATTCGGCGGCCAGGCTGAAGGGAGACCTGTACGCCGAGGCTCGTGATTTCTGCGGGCGCCAAGGCAAAGGACGTTCAGCCGGTCGAGACGCATGCCAACGAGGCTGGCTATTTCACCTACCCGCATGCCGAGCCGGATTTCCGGTGCGTAACTGCGCAATGAGGGGTGGCAGCATGGAGACCGCCTGAGTTTTTGATATTTGGCAATAAAAAATCAATTCGGTCGGGAAGAGCGTCCTGGCCGCTGAGCTTCCCAAACCACAATATCAAACGCCTTCAACGCCTTAAGCGTCAGCCTCGCGCGCATACGCGGACCTCGGAATATCCCCTCGCGCGCGGGCAAGTACCGCGCGCGGGCACGTACAGCGCCACGACGCGGCCCCCGCGTGTGATGGACTGAAGAAATTCCGCCCCTCGCGCGTGGGCGCACGTATTGGTCCCGAAACCCGCGAGCGGAAGCCGGCTTATCAAGGTCACTCCGGGCGACCGCAGGCTTGACCGAACGCCCCGGCCCGGCAGCTCCCTACGCCGGGGTCAGTGGTTGCGCGCCCAGCTTGCTAGGCTGCCCGATCGTGCTAAACGCCCCAGCGAATCCGAGCCAATCAGCCCCCTTCCACAAGAAGCAATGCCGGCCGGAACTCCGGCCTGCAGTGCCGCCGAGCGGCCGCGACATTGCCCTGGAGCTTCTGGTGGCCCCGTGCGACAGACAAGCGTGATCAGAAGCTATTGAAATTGATGACTAAACGGGTTGACGTTGCCCTGCGGACACAGAAGGACAACGGCGCGGCGCGGTCTGAGCAGGGGCCGGAACAGTTCGGACAGTGGGAGATTGCGTGGCGATCGAGGTGCTTGAGTCGGTTATTCAATGCCAAGGCAGAACCTTCGACCTTATTTTTCGGCTCTGCGGGGAAACCCACTAGTACCTCGTCACAGAGGTTTTGACTCTTTGGGGGCGCCCGGGTAGGCGCGGGCCAGTTTCACCCGCGCACGTTCTGTGGTGAACATCCACTTGACGCGGGCGCCACTTTCGTTGCGCTGCTTTTCCCACGCCTTGAT
>DASXIW010000273.1:0-2054 GCA_036497785.1 Acetobacteraceae bacterium
CGAGCTTGTCCGCATAGGCATCGCCCATCAGCTTGCGGCGCATCGCCCGGCCTTGGGTGCGTCTGTCGTCAGCCATCTTCCGGTTCCCTCCCGATGATGACACCACTGTCCGACACCAGCGGGCGTTTGACCAGACGCGCGGCTACCCCTCCTCGCCTCGCACGGCCCAGTCCCGCCACAGCAGCATCAGTGCCGCCATGATCGCGGGACCCAGGAACAGTCCCAGCAACCCCCACGTCTCCACGCCGCCCAGGATGCCCAGCAGCACCCACAGGAACGGCAGCCGCGTCGCGCTGCCGATCAGGACCGGGCGGATGAAGTGATCGGCGACGAAAGTGACGCCGAACCCCAGGACGGCGATGATGATGGCGGACACCATCGACCCCTGCGTCAGCAGGATCACCGCCGCGATCCCGAACACCACCGGCGCGCCGAACGGCACCATGGCAGCGATCGCGGTGAACAGGCCGAACAGCGTCGGATGCGGCACGCCGGTCAGAAGGTAAGCCACACCGAGGACAAAGCCCTCGCCCAGGCCCACCAGCACCAATCCATCGACGGTGCCGTGCACCGAGGCGATCATCTGCCGCCCGACCCGCTCGCCGGCCGGCCCAAACACGCGGGCACTGGCGCGCTGCATCTGGGCACCGAGGCGTTCGCCGTCCTTGAACAGGAAGAACAAGGTCAGCAGGGTAAAGCCGAACAGCACGGCGCGATGGGCGAGATCAGCGCCGAGTTGGCCACTGTTGGAGACGAATTCCGACCGGCGGGCCTTCTGCAGCAGTTCCGCCGCGGAATCGGGGTTGCTCAGATTGTCGTTCCACCACGTCGTGGCCTGCTGGCCGCCGACCGGAAGATGACCGAGCCACTCGGGCGGCGGAATGCCCTCGGTGCGGGCCCGGTCGATGGTCTCGTAAACACTGTGGATCTCCTTGCCGGCCTGAATACCGACCAGCACCAATGGGACGATGAACATCAGGCCGATGGCAGCGGTGAAGGCGGCCGGCAGCACGATGTCATGCTTGGCCTGTGGCCACCGGCGGCGGGTGCGCTGGTACAGCGGCCAGAAGGCAATGGCGAGGATCGGTGCCCAGATCAGCGCCGGCAGATAGCGGTGCAGCGTCCACAGGCCGAGCGCCGTCAGTGCCAGCGCCAGGATCGCCCTTGCGGCCTGCTGCGGGCGGGATGACCCGTCCCGCGCCAAAGCATCCTCGCCGGCGACCTTCTGGCTTGTCACCGCGCCTGGCCCGGCGGATACGGCGGCAACGGCCCATTGCGCCGCGCCGGCGGCGTGGTCAGCCGCTGTGTCATCACCGCCGCAGCGATCACCACCAGCGCCAGCGCGGCGATCCAGCGGCTGGGCGGGGCTGGATACCCGCCGAACGGTCGCCCGATCAGCATCATGAACACGACGCTGACGACCACCAGCGCCCAGAAGCCGCGATGCCCGCGTTGCGACGCCAGAATCGCCAGCACCACGAACACCGCATAGATCGCAATCGCCAGGGCTCTGATCACGCCATAGGTCCGCACCCCGAGCGCGGCGAAGAAGTCGCGCACCGCCGCATCGATCGCATCGATCGACGCAACGATGGTGTCGAAGAACCGGTCCGGTCCGATCAGGTACAGTGCCACCGCCAGCACCACACCGCCGGCCCAGATCATCAGGATATGGTCTCGCCGCATGAACGCTCCTGTCGAAAGCCGCCTTCGGCCAGTGCGCCTATTACGCGATAACCACGCCCGCTGCCCATTGCCCCGACAGGATCGTGACCGAACCGCCCTTGCACGCGTGGCGGGATCGGCGAAACTCGCCCGATACGCGGCGGCGACCGCGACCAAGGAAACGCCCGTTCGCATTGGGGAGACCGTCCACCATGCCCGACGACGCCGCACTTTCGTCCACCGGCCTGCATCATCTGTCCATCGCCGAGGCCGCCAGTCTGATCGCGCAGCGGCGTCTGTCGCCGGTCGACCTGACCCGGGCGTTCCTCGACCGGATCGAGGCTTTTGACCCGCAATTGAACGCCTATCTGCTGGTGACCGCCGATCGG
>DASXIW010000274.1:0-34191 GCA_036497785.1 Acetobacteraceae bacterium
CGGCATCAGAAACCCGGTGTCGCGGTCGATCAGGCGGAAGTTGCTCATGTACGAAAGGTCCAGGCGGAGAAGGAAGCGAATCAGTCTCCGCCTTCTAACGCACGCATCCGCGTCGCGTTAAGTCCGACAGGCTGCTAGCAGACAATTACGCGCATTCCGCTGGCGCCACCGGAAATCGCCGGGGGCTTGAATCTGCGCGGACCTATCGCGACCGCGGTGGATTTGCGCCGGCGACAGCATCTGCCGTCCGCGCCCACGGGCGTGGCGCGCATGTCGGTGGTGGTCGATCAGGGTGGTGAGGTTTATGCGCTACTGGTCGATCAGGTCAGCGAGGTGATGAGTCTCGCGGCCAGCGTGTTCGAACGCAATCCGGCGACCCTGCCCGCATCCTGGGCGGCTTACAGCTCCGGCATCTACCGTCTGCAAGGGCGGCTGATGGTGGTGCTGGACGTGGCGCGGCTGCTGGCGCTGTCCTCGGAAGGATGAAGGCGCGGCATGGGCGTCTTCAATCTCCGTTGCCTCGTGGTCGATGACAGCCTGGTGATGCGCAAAATCGCCCGGCGGATTCTGGAGGGCCAGGGCGTGCATGTGGAGGCGGCGGCGGACGGGGCGATCACGCTGGAATCCTGCCGCCGGTCCTTGCCCGCCTGCGTGCTGCTGGATTGCAACATGCCGGTCATGAACTGGATCGATTTTCTGAGGGCGCGGCGCCGGGAATTCGGACCGGATCATCCGGCCGTGTTGTTCTGCACCACGGAGAACGACCTGGAATTCATCGAGCAGGCGATCGAGCACGGCGCGCAGGAGTTCATCATGAAGCCGTTCGATGCGGAGATATTGCTGGGCAAGTTCGCGCAGGTCGGCCTGCTGTGATCCTGTCCCCCGTGCGGGCGCGTGCCGGCGATGTGGCGCGGGTGATGATATGTGATGATTCCGTGGTGATACGCGGCGCCGTGACGCGCATGCTGGAGGGCGATCCGCAGATCCGCGTGGTGGCGCGGGCCGCCGACGGACGCCAGGCCCTGGCCGAGATCGCGCGGCTGCGCGGCGAGATCAACATGGTGGTGCTCGACATCGAAATGCCTGTCATGGACGGGATGGAAGCCTTGCCGCTGCCGCTGCCGCTGCTGCTGCTGCTGCTGCTGCTGCTGCGCGCGGCGCCGGGATTGCGCGTGATCATGGCGAGCACGCTGACCACGCGCGGCGCGGATATTGCCATGCGCGCGCTGCGCTTGGGTGCCGCGGATTACGTGCCCAAGCCGGCTGCGGCCGCGATCGCCGATGACAGTTTTCGCCGGGAGTTGCTGGCCAAGGTGAAGGGGTTGGCGCGGCTGCGGCGTGCGCCCGCTTGCATGGCCGCCAGTGCCACGCTGAGTGCCGCGCCGGTGTTGCGGGCGGCGGGGGTTGGTCGGCAGTTCTACCGGCGGGCCGCAGGCGCTGTTCACCCCATGCCATGCCACGTTGCGCGCGACGGCGAAACGCTGGAGCCCGGCTGCATTGTTCTGGCACCTGGGGACCAGCATTTGCTGGTGGAGGAGGCGGGCGGCGTGCTGCGCGCGCGGGTGAGCGACGATCCGCAAGAGAATTTCTGCCGGCCGGCGGTGGACCCGATGCGGCGCAGCGCCAGCCTTGCCTGTGGCGGGCGGGTGCTGGCGGAGATGCTGACCGGAATGGGCCATGACGGGCTGGCGGGCACGCGACAGATCGTCGCTGCCGGAGGGACCGCCATCGCGCAGGACGAAGCCACCAGCGTGGTGTGGGGCATGCCCGGCGCCATCGCCTCGGCGGGGTTATGCCATGCGGTGCTGTCGCTGCCGGCCATCGCCGGAAGGCCGCGAGCCCTGATCGGGCGAAACGCGGAATGACGCCGCATTCCTTCGAACTGATCGCGGGGTTGCTTCGCGGTGGCTCCAGCCTCGCGATCGGGCCGGACAAGATCTTTCTGCTGGAGACGCGGCTGGCGCCGATCCTGACGCGCCATGGGATCGCGGATCTGGATGCGCTGGCGGAGCGGCTGCGGCCCGGGGCGGGCGGCGAGCGGGCATCGCCAGAGCGCGCGGTGATCGAGGCGATGACCATCAATGAAAGTTTCTTCTTTCGCGACGAGAAGCCGTTTGCCCATGTGCGGATGCGCGCCTTGCCCATGTTGCTGGCTGTGCGGCCGGCCGGCGCACAACTGCGCATCTGGTCGGCGGCCGCGAGCACCGGGCAGGAAGCCTATTCGCTGGCGATGATTCTGACGGATTTTCGCGCGCAGATGAACGGGCGCAGCGTGGAGATTATCGGCACCGATCTGTCGCGCGAGGCGCTGGCCCGCGCGCAGGCCGGGCTTTACACGCAGTTCGAGGTGCAGCGCGAGCTGCCGATGCAGTATCTGGCGAAGTATATCCGCAGGGACGGGCTGCACTGGCGGATTGCCGACGGGCTTCAGGAGATGGTGGCGTTTCGCGAATGGAACCTGCTGGGCGATCTGGGGGCGCTGGGGCAGTTCGATATCGTGTTCTGCCGCAACGTGCTGATCTATTTCGATCAGCCGACGAAATCCCGTGTGCTGGATGCGATCGTTCGGCAGATGGCGCCGGATGGGCGGCTGTATCTGGGCGGGGCGGAGACGATGATTGGGCTGACGGATCGCCTGGCGCCAGTGCCGGGAGAGGCAGGCGTGTATGCGCCGGCGGCGATGGTGAGGGCGGCGTGAGGCTGGCGGTACTTTCCGATCTCGAATTATTCCATCTTATCCCCAATTTCCTCTGAGTTTCCCATCGAAAACGCGTCGGGCGCGGGGAACTTTTGCAAAATCCGAGATTTCCGGCATCTCCGGCGCCCGAATCCGTACCGAATAATCAGACGCGGCGCAGACTGCCTGCTGGGCTTGGAGTGTCGGTGCCTGAAACCAGCTATCGCGGAGCGCTTCCACACGCGGGCTGGTCGGCCAGCCCGGCCAGCCCTGAAGGCCGTTGCCGCGGACCAGTGGATGCCCCGCCGGATCGGCGAAGTCGAAGCTGGAGAAACAGGTCAGCAGCGCCGACCAGCCGCCCTTGTCCAGCGGCTCGCGGGAGGCGCGCCGCTGCATGACGGTGCCCCAATCGGTCAATGCAACATCCATATCGAAATCGAGCCGGCGGAAGAGATCGGCCCCGACCCGCGTCAGCGCGGCGGGGGCCAGGATGTCGGTGGGCCCAATGAGCCGCATCCGGTGCGCCCGGTAGTCAGCCTCCTGGAGCAGACGGCGTGCCCGCGCCACGTCGCGCGGGCCGGTCAGCACGTCCAGGCCGGCATTGCTCGCGAACGGCGTGTCCGGCGTGAACACGCCGACATTCGTCAGGAACCCATCTGGCCCCGGTCCGACCACCGCAATCATGAAATCGGCCTGCACGATCGCCGGATAAAGCGCGCGCCGTACGCGCAAATCGTCGAACGGTGGATACAAATGGTTCAGCCGCAGCACGCCAGTGAATGGCCTCGTGTCGATCAGGCCAATGGCGACGTTCTTGTTGCGCGCGAGCAATTCCTGCTGCTCGAGCGACGGCTGCTCGAACCAGTCGATCTCGCCATTGAGCAGTGCTGCGGTCGCCGTCGCCGTGTCGGTGATGATCTTCCATTCGACGCGATCGAAGAACACGCGCTCGGGGCCGGCGGTCAGGCTCGGCATGCCGCCCTCGCGCGGCACATAGGTTGGATTGCGCTCATAGACAACGAGGCTGCCGCTGTTGAACTCGTCGCGCTTGAAGCGGAACGGACCCGATCCCGTCGGGTCGTCGATCTGCTTGAACGGGTCCGTCGCCGCGACCCGTTCGGGCATGATGAAGCACGACGAACCGATCACCGACAACGCCTCGAACAGCAGCGGGAACGGCCGGTTGAGCCGGAACCGGATGGTGCGGTCATCGGGCGCGGTCAGTTCGTCGGTGACCGGCTCAAGCTTCTAGCCGTAGGGGTTGCGCTTCATCCAGCGCCGTATGCCTCGCCACCGCATCGCGGGCAAGTACGCGGGTGCCGTCGTGAAAGGTGAGACCGTCGCGCAGGGTGATCGTGATCCGCCGCCCGTCATCTTCGACGGCGTGGCCCGAGGCCATTTGCGGCTGCGCCTGGAAATCGACATCGCGGCCGTAAAGCGTGTCGTAGACCATGTAGGCATGGTTACGGGTGATGTTGACCGTCGTCCAAACCGGGTCGAGCGACGTCAGGTTCGCCTGCGGAACCATTTTCAACACGCGAGCGCCTTGCCCAAAAGCAACGCGTGCGGCTGCGAGAGCCGTCGCAGCAGCGAGAACATCGCGGCGTTTCAACATCATGGCCCCTCAACCGCCCCCGCGGTTTGTGGCACATGGGCATCTATCTACGCCGCTTTGGCGACCGATTGAGGTTACATCCGACGGAATCCGGCCGGTGTAGTAACAACCGCCTGAAATAATGGCTCTTCCATCATTTCAAGCGACTGATATTGCACGCGGGGTATACTAGCGGGTGTTGACCTATGCTTACAGGTCAACACCCGTCGGTATTATGCGGCTTCCAGCGCGTAGGCCTCCAGCGGCGCGCAGGTGCAGATCAGGTTGCGGTCGCCGTACACATTGTCCACGCGCTTGACGGGCGGCCAGTATTTGCTGGTGGCGACCCAGGGCAGCGGATAGGCCGCCCGTTCGCGTGAATAGCCATGCGTCCAGTCCTGCGCTGTCACCTCGCGGGCGGTGTGCGGGGCGTTTTTCAGCGGGTTGTCCAAGGCGTCCAGCGCGCCGGTGGCGATGTCGGCGATTTCCTGGCGGATGGCGATCATGGCGTCGCAGAAGCGATCGAGCTCGGCCTTGGACTCGCTTTCGGTCGGCTCGATCATCAGCGTGCCGGCGACCGGCCAGGACATGGTCGGCGCGTGATAGCCGTAATCCTGGAGGCGCTTGGCCACGTCCTCCACCATCACATTCGCCTCGGCCTGGAAGCCGCGGCAATCGATGATGCATTCATGCGCCACCATGCCGGAGGGCGCGGCGTACAGAATGGGGTAATGCGGCTTCAGCCGGCGGGCGATGTAGTTGGCGTTCAGGATCGCCACCTCGGTCGCCCGGGTCAGGCCGTCGGCACCCATCATGCGGATATAGGCGTAGCTGATCGGCAGGATCAGCGCGCTGCCATAGGGGGCTGCCGACACCGGGCCGAAGCCTGTCGCGGGGCCGGCATCCGTGCGCAGCGGGTGGTTGGGCAGGAACGGCAGCAAATGTTCCGCAACCCCGATTGGCCCCACGCCCGGGCCGCCGCCGCCATGCGGGATGCAGAAGGTCTTGTGCAGGTTCAGGTGGCAGACATCGGCGCCGATCCGGCCGGGGCTGGTGAGGCCCACCTGCGCGTTCATGTTGGCCCCGTCCATATACACCTGGCCGCCATGGGCGTGGATGATCTGGCAGATATCGCCGATATTCTCCTCAAACACACCATGCGTGCTGGGATAGGTGATCATCAGCGCGGCGAGCTTGTCGGCGTGCAATTCCGCCTTGGCGCGCAGATCGGCCACATCCACGTTGCCGTCGCGGTCGCAGCCCACCACCACCACCCGGTAGCCGGCCATGACGGCGCTGGCGGGGTTGGTGCCGTGCGCGCTGGACGGAATCAGGCAGATATCGCGGCCGCCCTCGCCCCGGCTGTCATGCCAGGCGCGGATGGTCAGCAAGCCGGCATATTCGCCATGGCTGCCCGCATTGGGCTGGAGCGACACGCCGGCGAAGCCGGTGGCCGATGCGAGCCAGCCGGCCAGCCGGTCGATCAGGGCCTTGTAGCCAATTGTCTGATCGGCGGGGGCGAAGGGGTGGATGTCGGAGAAGCCCGGCAGGGTGACGGGGATCATCTCCGCCGTGGCGTTCAGCTTCATGGTGCAGGAGCCGAGCGGGATCATGCTGCGGTTCAGCGCCACGTCCCGGTCTTCCAGTCGCTTGAGGTAGCGCAGCATCTCGTGCTCGGCGTGATAGGCGCTGAACACGGCCTGTTGCAGCACCGGCGATTTGCGGGCGAGCGTGTCGGGGATGCTGGCGGGCGCGCCGCGCAGCTCGCCGTTCAGCAGCCGCGCGAGGCGGGTGAGGTCCTCGCGCAGCACCGTCTCGTCCAGCGCGATGCCGACGCCGGTGTCGTCGATGCGGCGCAGGTTGAAGCTGGCCTTCAGCGCCGCTTCCATCAGCGCATCCGCACGGCTGCCGGCCTCGATGGCGATGGTGTCGAAGAACTGCTCATGGCGCAGCGTGTAGCCGCCCTGGCGCGCGGCGCCGGCCAGCAGCCGGGCCTGAAGGTTCACCCGCTTGGCGATGCGGCCCAGCCCTTCCGGTCCGTGCCACACCGCGTACATCCCGGCCATCACCGCCAGCAGCACCTGGGCGGTACAGATGTTGGAGGTCGCCTTTTCCCGGCGGATATGCTGCTCGCGCGTCTGCAGGGCCAGCCGCATGGCGGGCGCGCCGGACGCATCCTGGCTGACGCCGACGAGGCGGCCGGGCATGGCGCGCTTGAACGCGTCGCGCGTGGCGAAGAAGCCGGCATGCGGGCCGCCGAAACCCATCGGCACGCCGAAACGCTGGGAGGAGCCGACCACGATGTCCGCGCCCATCTCGCCCGGGGAGGTCAGCAGCATCAGGCTGAGCGGGTCGGCGGCCACGATGGCCACGGCGCCCAGCGCATGGGCCGCCGCGATCTCGGCGGTGAGGTCGCGCACCGCGCCAGTGGTGCCGGGATATTGCAGGATGACGGCGAAGGGCTTCGTCTCGCGGATCGCGGCGGCGTCGCCCGGCGCCACGTCAACGAGCGTAAGCCCAAGCGGCCAGGCGCGCGTGGCCAGCACGGCGCGGGTTTGCGGGTGCAGATCGGCGGCGAGCGCGATCACATCGCTTTTGGCCTTGGAGAGGGCGTGGGCCATGCTCATCGCCTCGGCCGCCGCCGTCGCTTCGTCCAGCAGCGAGGCGTTGGCGATGGGCAGGCCGGTCAGGTCGCAGATCATGGTCTGGAAGTTCAGCAGCGCCTCCAGCCGGCCCTGCGCGATCTCGGCCTGATACGGCGTGTAGGCGGTGTACCAGCCCGGGTTTTCCAGCACATTGCGCAGGATTACCGGCGGTGTGTGGGTGCCGTGATAGCCCATGCCGATCAGCGACTTCTTCAGCACGTTGCGCGCCGCCAGTCCGCGCAGTTCGGCAATCGCGCCGGCTTCGTCGATCGCGGGCGGCAGGTCCATCGGCAGCTGGGTGCGGATCACCCGCGGCACGGTGCGGCGCGCCAGATCGTCGAGGGAGCTTGCCCCCAACACAGCCAGCATTTCGCCGATTTCCGCCTCGGACGGCGCCACATGGCGGCTGACGAAGCTGTCGGCCGCCTCCAGGGCGGCGAGCTCGCTCAACGCGTCCATCATTCGGCCTCCACGAAGGCGGTGTATTCATCCTCATCCATCAGTGCGGCGAAGGCGCCTTCATCGGTAAGCTGGATCTTGAAGAACCAGCCGTCCCCGGATGGGTCCTTGTTGACCAGCGCAGGATCTTCCACCACGGCGGGGTTGTTCTCGGTGACACGGCCGGCCAGCGGGGCATAGACGTCCGACGCCGCCTTCACGCTTTCCACCACCGCACAGGCCTCGCCCTCCTCGACCTCGCGGCCGGGTTCGGGCAGTTCGACGAACACCACATCGCCCAGGGCTTCCTGCGCGTGATCGGTGATGCCGATGACGGCAACGCCCTCCTCCAGCCGCACCCATTCGTGATCTTTGGTGAAACGCGTCTCTGACATGAAGCAGATCCTTCAGCGGATATAGCGGTGGGGGACGAAGGGGGTGGGGACAACGGTGGCGGCGAGCGGCTTGCCGCGCACCAGCAATTCAAGCTTCGTGCCGTCAGTGGCCAGGGCGCGCGGCACATAGCCCATGGCGACCGGAGCCCCGAGGCTGGGGCCGAAGCCGCCGGAGGTGATGGCGCCGACGATCTGGCCGGCCGCATCCAATATGCCGGTGCCGTCGCGGGCGGGGGCGCGGCCATCCGGGCGGATGCCGACGCGCAGGCGCTCCGGGCCGTTCTCCAGCATGGCGCGGATCGGGCCGGCGCCGGTGAAATTCCATTCGGTGCGGCGGCGCTTGCCGATCACCCAGGTCAGGGCCGCCTCGACCGGGTTGGTGGTCTCGTCGATATCGTTGCCGTACAGGCACAGACCGGCCTCCAGCCGCAGGCTGTCGCGCGCGCCCAGGCCGGCGAGCATCACCTCGGGCTCGGCCACCAGGGCACGGGCCAGGGTTTCGGCCTGATCCGCCGGAACCGAGATCTCGAACCCGTCCTCGCCGGTGTAGCCGGAGCGGGAGACGAGGCAGTTAGTGCCGGCGATGGCAACCGCGCCCACCGCCATGAACGGCAGGGCGGCGGCGTCGGGCGCGAGGCGCTGCAGCACGGTCACCGCCTTGGGGCCCTGCAGCGCCAGCAGCGCGCGGTCCTCATGGCGTTCCAGCCGGATGCCGGCGGGAAGGGCTGCGGCGATATGCGCGAAATCGACATCCTTGCGGCTGGCATTCACCACCAGGAACAGGCGATCATTGCCGAGATTGGCGACCATCAGATCGTCCAATATGCCGCCCGACTCGGTGGTCAGCAGCGTGTAGCGCTGGCGCTGCGGCTTCAGCCCGGCCATGTCGCCGGGCACCAGGCGCTCCAGCGCCGCGGCGGCCTCGGCGCCGAACAGGCTGCCTTGGCCCATATGCGAGACGTCGAACAAAGCTGCCTTGGCGCGGCAATGCAGATGTTCGGCCATGATGCCGGCGCTGTACTGCACCGGCATGGCGTAGCCGGCGAAGGGAACCATGCGCCCGCCCAGTTCGCGATGCAGCGAATCGAGCGGCGTGGTCTTCAGCGCCGCATCGGGCGTGGTCGTCGGCGCTTCAAGGGTGGACATGGCCATACTCCGCTCGCGGGTCGACCGCCAACGGATTGCTGGCGGAAACGACCCCCCTCTGTCGCGGAACCTGAGAGATTCAGACGATCGCCGTCCTTACTCCGTCGGTGCGGCCGCGATGGAAGCGGCCGGCTTTCCAGAGATTCTTACTCCCGATGCGGTCCCGGTTGCCTGAGCGTTTCCGGGGGCCGGTTGCGCCTTCGGCGGCGAGGCTTGCACCCCGCGCTCTCCCGCCCGGGATAACCCGAACTTGGCCAACATGGCGGATCGGGGGCGAAGGTTCAACTGGCTTATTGCGGCCAAGCCACGAGACCACGGCGGCATGGCCGCCGTGGTCAGCCCGATCTCGGGCGAGGCCCAAGCTGCCGGTCAGCCGGTGCTGCCCGGATCGATCCAGCCGATATGGCCGTCGTCGCGGCGATACACAACATTCAGGCCGCCAGTGGCGCTGTTGCGGAACATCAGGACGGTCTGGTCGGCCAGATCCATGCGCATCACCGCGTCGCCCACGCTGAGCAGCGCGATTTCGGTATGCACCTCGGCGATCACCGTGGCGTAGGTTTCGGCATTTTTGGTGGCACCAGGCGTCGGCTCGGCGGCCTCCTCCTCCTGGCGAAGAATATACTGGCGGGCCGCTTCCGGCCGCTCGCGCTGCGCCAGGTCGCGGGCGTGGTTGTTCACTCTTCTTCGGTAGCGCCGCAGGCGCTTGGCGATGTGTTCCGCCGCGTCGTCGAAGGCGCTATTGGCGTCGGCCGCCTCGCCTTCGCCGCGCAGTATCAAGCCGCGCCCGGCATGAACGTTGATATCGCAGGTGAAGAAGCTGCGCGCACGACTGAACGTGACGTTCGCCTCCTGCGCGTGGTCGAAATATTTCGATGCGATGGTATCGAGTTGATCAGCCACGCGAGTCCGCAACGCGTCGGATAATTCGACCTGCTTTCCCGAAACCGTGATCTGCATGGTGCGCCGTTCCTAACGTCCTTGTTCGGGACCGCCTGCCGGCGTTTGGCCTCGCGACCCCCATCACTCAGGGCGTTGGCGTCAGGCCGGCACGGCCTTCTCCCGTTTGCGCTGCACCGAACTGGGGATGCGCAGCGCATCGCGATATTTGGCCACGGTCCGGCGTGCGATGTCCACGCCTTCCCTCCTCAAGATCGCCACGATGGCGTCATCCGACAAGACATCATCCAGGGTTTCGGCGGCGACCATTGCGCGGATGCGATGGCGAACCGCTTCAGCGCTATGGGTTTCGCCGGAGGTGCCCGCGATGGCGGTTGTGAAGAAGTATTTCAGTTCAAAGATTCCGCGCGGGGTAGCCATGAATTTATTGGCGGTCACGCGGCTGACGGTGCTCTCGTGCATCTCCACCGCCGCGGCGATGTCGCGCAGGATCAGCGGGCGGAGATAGCCGACGCCCTGGCGGAAGAAGGCATCCTGCTGGCGCACGATTTCCGAGGCGACCTTCATGATGGTCTGAGCGCGCTGGTGCAGGGATTTCACCAGCCAGTTCGCGGTCTGCAATTTTTCCGCGAGGAAGTTTTTCTCCTCGCGCGTCGCACGCGGCAGGACCCTCGCCGTGAAGCTCTGGTTGACCAGCACGCGCGGCATGGTCTCGGGGTTGAGTTCCAGCAGCCACGCGCCGTCGGCGGCAACGCGCATCAGCACGTCGGGCACCACGGGCTGCGGCGGCGTGGCGTCCCAGCTAGCGCCGGGCTTGGGGTCCAGGCGCCGGATTTCGGCCACCATGTCGTTCATGTCCGCGGCATCGACCTCGCACAGTGCCATCAGCCGGCGCATGTCGCGGCGGGCGAGCAAATCGAGATTGTCGAGCAGGGTTTGCATGGCCGGGTCGAGCCGGTTCTTCTCGGCCAGTTGCACCGCAAGGCACTCGCCCAGGTCGCGGGCGAACATGCCGGTCGGGTCGAAGCGCATCATGCGCTGGCGCACCGCCTCGACCCTCGCGGTATCGGTGCCCATGGCCTGGGCCAGCAGGTCCGATCCCACGGTCAGCCGGCCGGAGGGTTCCAGCAGGGCGATGAGATGGGCACCGATCAACCGGTCGGCCGCATCGTGGAAGGACAGGCGGAGCTGCTCGCCCAGATGTTCCCGCAGCGTCGCGGCGGATTCCGCGTAATCCTCGATGCTACGATCGTCCTGGTCGAAACCCTGCGATCCGCCGGCACGGTCCGACAGGCGCACCCCGTCCGACGCGCCGCCGGGGTCGTAGATTTCGGCGTATTCGGCGGAATCGAGCGGAGCGACAGTCTCGGCGGGAAGGATCTCCGACCGTACCGCGTCGGACACGTCGGCCGGTTCGCCTGAGAGGGCGACCGGGCCCTGGTCGAGTGCCGGGCGCTCTATCGGACCGAATTCGCCGATTTCGTCACGTTCGAGGAGCGGATTGCGCTCCAGCTCCTCCTCGACGAAGGCGGCCACTTCCAGGTTGGAAAATTGCAGCAGCTTGATCGCCTGACGCAGCTGCGGCGTCATGACCAGCGATTGAGACTGGCGGAGATCCAAACGGGGGCCCATCGCCATGACCGCTATACCCAGTCCCTCCGTGAAGCGGCATGCCACACTTGCTTGCACTGCAACACGAAGTGCCAAGCAAGGCAATACGGGGCCCTAGCAAGAATCGTGCTTCAGCAAAAATCATGCTAAAGATTTCATAAATCGTAACGAATGTAAGGTTACATCTCTTAATCCGTGGTTAGGATTCGCTGCGGATGTGGATAGGTCAACGCGCTACAGACGGGCGCGTTACCGACGGGCGCGCTACAGGCTGAAGCGCTCGCCCAGATAGACGCGGCGGACATCCTCATGCGCGACCACCTCGTTCGGGCGGCCCTCCATCAGCAGCTGGCCATCATGCATGATGTAGGCGCGGTCGATGATCTCCAGTGTCTCGCGCACATTGTGGTCGGTGATCAGCACGCCGATGCCGCGATCCTTCAGATGGCCGACGAGGTCGCGGATCTCGCCCACGGCAATCGGATCGATGCCGGCCAGCGGCTCATCCAGCAGGATGAAGCTGGGCTGGGAGGCCAAAGCGCGGGCGATCTCCACGCGGCGCCGTTCGCCGCCGGAGAGTGCCAGCGCCGGGGTGCGGCGCAGATGGCCGATGCCGAATTCGGCCAGCAATTCGTCGAGCATCTGGTCGCGCCGGTCCCGGTCGGATTCCACGACCTCCAGCGCCGCCATCACGTTCTGCTCGACGTTCAGGCCGCGGAACACGCTCGCCTCCTGCGGCAGGTAGCCGATGCCCAGCCTTGCCCGGCGATACATGGGCAAGCCGGTGATGTCGTGGCCATCGAGACTGATCGAACCGGTGTCCGGCCGCACCAGCCCGACGATCATGTAGAAGGTGGTGGTTTTGCCGGCGCCGTTGGGGCCGAGCAGGCCCACCGCCTCGCCCCGGCGCACCGAGACGGAGACGTTCCGGACCACGGGACGCTTCTTGTACACCTTGCCGACGGCCCGGGCGGACAGGCCGGAGCCCCCTTCGACGACGCGCAGCGTGGTCATGGAGAGGATGCTCCGGTGGGTTTCTTCGCGGGCGTCGCGGGTTTCGCGCCGCCTGGCGCGGGGGTTTTTTTTGCGCCGGCTGGCGCGTCCACCCCTGGCGTGGTGGCGGACGCCGCGTCATTCGGCATGATCAGCCCTTCCACGCGGCCCCCTGGGGCGGCGATCAGATGGGCGATGCCGGTTTTCATGTTGATGTCGGCGGCCGGTCCGTTCAGCTGATTCTCTCCGTGGGTAATGCGCACATGCCCCACCAGCCGCGCCATGCCGGTATCGGGAACGTACACGCCGCGATCGCCGCGCACCGTATCGACGGCGGTGCGCACCTCGACATTGCCGAACGCCTCGACCCGCTGCAACTTGCCGGAGGCGGCGATCGGGTCGACCGGCGGCTTGCCGGCCGCGTCGGGCGCGGGTTTCGCCGGTGCGGCCTTCGCCGGCGTGGCGCCGCCTGCCGGCGTGGCAGCCGGCGTAGTATAGCCCACTAGAACATCCCCGGAGAGCCGGCGCCCGTCGGTCGTTACCACCACCGCATTGCCGCGCCCCACCGCCATGTGCTGCGCGGACCAGTATTCCATGCTGTCGCGCGCGGTCATGACGTCCTGCGGCGTCGTCAGTTTCATCGCCTTGCCGGTCATCACTAGCAGCGCCTGATCGATATCGTACACGGCGTGGTCGCCGACGGCGAGATCTGTCGGCGTGTAGATGTGCACGTGACCGTCGGCCTCCAGGCGGTATACCTCGTTATCGCCCGTATCCGGTCCGGTGGGGTCGTCAGGCTTGGCGGCCGTGGCCGCTTGCTGGGCGGCGCCGGCCTTTTTCCGGTACAGCGCGGTCAGGCGGTCGGCGATCACCGTCACGTCGCCGCGCACGGCGCGGGCATCGCCGGTGGCGATCACCTTCTGCTGGTTCTGCTGCCATTCGAAGCCGTCGCGCGAGGTCACTTCCACCGGGCCGCCGCTGGACATATCGATGCCCTGCGCCATGGCGCGCACCCACAGCCCGGAGGCGCCGGCAGAGCACAGGGCGGCCAGCAGGATGACGACGTGGCGGCGGATCATTTCGTGGCCCCGTTCAGCACCAGCCGGCCTGGACCGGCAAAACGGATCAGCTGGCCGTGATCGGTCACCACGAAACCCTGCGCGTCCAGCGTGCCGAACGGACCTTCGACATGGGTACGATCGGCACTGGTGGCGACGCCGGCATGCACGTCCAGCGTCGCCGTATCCGTGTGCAGCGTGGTGCCGTCATCGCGGTACAGCGTGACGTTGCCGGACAGGTCGAGCTGGGCCGCAGTCTGCATATAGACGCCGGTGAGGCCGGTGACGGACAGCCAACCGCCGGAATTCAGCGTCAGATCGCCTATCGGGTCAGTCATATCGAACCGGTCCGGCCCCACCTGGTTGGCGGTGACCGCGGTGAGCGTATAGGGCTGGCCATGCGAATCCACGCCGTTATAGCGAGCGCCCTTCAGTTGGCCACCCTGAGGCGAGACCGTGCCGCGCCGATAGCTCATCCGGGCCCGGTCCGCATCCCGCGTCAATTCCGGCCATAGCGCGAGACAGGCCAGCAGCATCACCGCCGCCACCGGCAGCGTGCGCTTGGTAAACCCCACCAGCCAGCGCCGCCGCGCCACCGAGGCGAGGCTGGGAATCTTTTTGCGGCCGGCGTTGCCACCTGCGTGAGGCTTCTGGCGCGTGCTCGGGGTGCCGGCGGGCAGGGTTTTCATGCGACACCGGCCCGCAGCAGGTCGTGAATGCCCAATATGCCGACCGGGTAGCCGGATGGATCGACCACGAACAGGGCGGTGATCGGACGGATGCCGGCATTCATCTCGTGCAGCGCCTCGGCGGCCAGCGCGTCCGGGCCGATGCTGCGGGGCGAAGCGGTCATGATCTCGGCAACGGTCCGCGACAGCAGGTCCGGCCCCATGGCGCGGCGCAGATCGCCGTCGGTGACGATGCCCACCAGCCGGCCATCCCCGGCGACCACGCCCAGGCAGCCGAAGCGCTTCTCCGTCATCACCAACAGGGCGGCGTCCATCGGCAAATCGGGCGCGGCGAGCGGCACCGCGTCGCCCGCATGCATCAGCTCCCGCACCCGGCGCAGCCGCGCTCCCAGCTTGCCACCAGGGTGAAACTGGCGGAAATCCTGCGGTCCGAAGCCGCGTCGGGTCAGCAGCGCCACCGCCAGCGCGTCGCCCAGTGCCACCTGCATGGTGGTGCTGGTGGTCGGCGCCAGCCCCATCGGGCAGGCCTCCCGCGCCGGTGGCAACACCAAGGCGACATCCGCCGCGCGCGCCAGGGTGCTGTCGGCCTTGGCGGTGATGGCCACTAGCTTCATGCCGAAGCGCCTGGTATGGGCGATCAGATCGGCGAGTTCGGCGGTCTCTCCGGAATTGGACAGCGCCAGGACGGCATCGCCCGGCACCACCATGCCGAGATCGCCATGGGACGCCTCCGCGGGGTGCACGAAGAGGGCGGGGGTGCCGACCGAGGCCAGTGTGGCGGCGATCTTGGTGGCGATATGGCCGGATTTGCCCATGCCGGAGACCACGATTCGCCCGCTCACCGCCGCCAGCAGGTCGACTGCCGTGACAAAACGGTCATCCAGCGCATCGGCCAGGGCGCGCAATCCCGCCGCTTCCGTCGAGAGAACGGTGCGGGCGACGTCGAGATCGGCCAATATTGGCGCGACGGCAGCCGTCATGGTGTGTTTCGTCCCGATGCAGCAAGATGATGCTGTAGGCGGCGCCGGGGCGGCCGGTCAATCAATGGTTCCACACAGATCCGTAATGCGATCTTCATAACATGGATCGCAAGACGGCCGCCGCGATCAGAGGCTAGAGCATGATGGCTTCTGGTAGGCGAAGCAATCATGCTCTAGCTCTTTGTTCTGGCGAGCAATTTTATGGCTCGGTGATTCCACCTAAAGCCATATTGCGCTAATGGGCGAAAATATCCGGCGCCTCATAGCCCAGCATGTCGAGTTGGCCACGCGCCGACAAGAAGGCAAAGCACGCCTCCGCCAGTTCCAGTCGCCCCTCGCGCTGCAGCAACGCTTCCAGCTTAGCCCACAGCGCGTGCAGATACAGCACGTCGGACGCCGCATAGGCGAGCTGCTCGGGCGAAAGGTCGACCGCCCCCCAGTCGGAGGTTTGCTGCTGCTTGGACAGCTCGACGCCCAGCAACTCGCGGCACAGATCCTTGAGCCCATGCCGGTCAGTGAAGGTGCGGACCGGCTTGGCGGCGATCTTGGTGCATTTGACCGGCGCCACCCTGATGCCGAGCGCGTGCTGCAGCACAGCCACATCGAATCGGGCGAAATGCATCAGCTTGACGGTGCCCGGATGGGCCATTACCCGCTTCAGATTGGGACAGTCGGCCCCGCGGCCGCCCAGCGATGGCGGAATGATCTGCACCAGATGGGCATGGCCGTCGCCCGACGAGATCTGCACCAGGCATAGCCGGTCGCGATGCGGGTTGAGACCCATGGTCTCGGTATCGACAGCGATCACCGGGCCGAGATCGAGACCTTCCGGGAGATCATGCTTATGGAGATGAATGGTCGCGTTGGCCATGAATTGCGTGATGCCCGCCATGTCTGCCGCCAACCCTACCGGCTGGCCGCGCCAACCGCCCTATCGAGGCGCTGTCACGCCAGTGGTGCCCAGGAGAAGACTCGAACTTCCACGACCTTACGGCCACAGGTACCTGAAACCTGCGCGTCTACCAATTCCGCCACCTGGGCAATCCGGGGCATGCGGTGGGCGGGCGATGTAACCCCCCCGTCACGCCGCGTCAACTGGGCATCGCACGAAACAATGTCATTGTCCTCTCAGTGCCCGGGCGGCCGCGCCCTCCTGGTCGCTTTGACAGGAGTCATCGGTTCGCCGCTTGAGCGATCGGCGTTGCGCGCATATCAAGCGGATAGATATTGCGGGGGCGAACAATGGCGCGGAATCCGACTCTCGGCAGGCCAGCAACGGGTGCGGCGCGGCGGCACGTGGCCACCGTGTTCGGCGGCTCGGGCTTTATCGGGCGCTACGTCGTCAAGCGCCTGGCGGCAGCGGGTTATATCGTGCGCGTGGCGGTGCCCGATCCGGAAGGTGCGCTGTTTCTGAAGCCCATGGGCGCGGTGGGGCAAGTAGTGCCGCTCTATGCCACCCTGGCCAATCCCGCGACGATCAGCCGTGCCGTGGAGGGTGCGGATCTGGTGGTGAATCTGGTGGGCATACTGGCCGAGCGCCGGGCGGGCGATTTCCAGCGCCTGCAGGCCGACGGCGCCGGGCTGGTGGCCCAGCATGCCGCCGCCGCCGGCGTGTCGCGGCTGACCCATATCTCGGCCATCGGCGCTGACCCCGCGAGCGCCAGTGCCTATGCGAAGACCAAGGGGCTGGGCGAACAGGCGGTGCGCGCCGCCTTCCCCGCCGCCGCGATCCTGCGGCCTTCGTTGGTGTTCGGCCCGGAAGACAAGCTGTTCAACCGCTTCGCCGCCATGGCGCAGAGATCGCCGGTCATGCCGGTGATCGCCGGCGCGACCAAATTCCAGCCGGTCTTCGTGGGCGACGTGGCCGACGCAGTGATGGCGAGCCTGACCCGGGACGTGGCCATGGGCGAGACCTATGAGCTGGGCGGCCCGCGCATCTGGACCATGCGCGAGTTAGTGGCCTTCATCCTGGCCGAGACCCAGCGCAAGCGTTGTCTGATGAACGTGCCGATGGGTCTCGCGCGGCTGCAGGCCGCCGTGCTGGAGAGGCTGCCGGGCAAGCTGCTGACGCGCGATCAGCTGCTTTTGCTGCAGCGCGACAATGTGGCGGGCGCGGGCATGCCGGGCCTTGGCGAGTTGGACATCGCGCCGACACCCGTCGAGCTGGTGGTGCCCGCTTATCTGGCGCGGTATCGGCCGGGCGGTGGGCGGCATGATCTGCTCGCGATGATATAGTCCCCAAACGGACCTATTTTGGCGGGCATTCAAGCGGAGACGAGACAAGCGCTAACGGCAGGGCAGATATAAGGTCAGTTGTTCTGTCCTTTCGGCCAAAAATGACTCGTGATCCCGAAAAGGCGGCCGTATAGAAGTCGCGATGCACGTCGCTGCGCAATGCGTTGGCGTGTCCACCCTGTCGATGGATGGAGTCGGAAATGCCGGAGCGCATGCTGCAATTTGTCCGCCTGCCACAACAGACGCCGGCAAAGCGCGACAAATCCGTGCGCACCGCCGATTTTGGCGAAATCTATAGCGATTTCGATCCGCAGCAGGCCGGCGCCCAATCCAGCCGGTGCAGCCAGTGTGGTGTGCCGTTCTGCCAGGTGCATTGCCCGCTGAGCAATAATATCCCGGATTGGCTGAAGCTGACCGCCGAGGGGCGGCTGGAAGAGGCCTACGAGGTCAGCAGCGCCACCAACAACTTCCCCGAAATCTGCGGCCGCATCTGCCCGCAGGACCGCCTTTGCGAGGGCAACTGCGTCATCGAGAAGGGGTTCGAGAGCGTCACCATCGGCGCGGTGGAGCGCTTTATCACCGATACCGCCTTCGACAATGGCTGGGTGAAGCCGCTGCGGCCGCGCGCCGAGCGGGCGCAATCCGTCGGCATCATCGGTGCCGGACCGGGCGGCCTGGCGGCGGCGGAGATGCTGCGCGCCCGGGGGTATCAGGTGCATGTGTACGACCGTTACGACCGCGTGGGCGGCCTGATGATGTACGGCATCCCGAACTTCAAGCTGGAGAAGCACATCGTCATGCGGCGATGGAAGCTGCTGGAGGAAGGCGGGGTTGTGTTCCATCTGAACACGGAGATCGGCCGTGACCTGAGCTTTGCCGCGCTGCGCGCGCGCCATGACACGGTGCTGATCGCGACCGGCGTATACAAATCGCGCGACATTGGCGGGCCGGGCGCGGGGCTGCCCGGCATTGTGCCGGCGCTGGAATACCTGACCGCCTCCAACCGCCATGGCCTGGGCGATTCGGTGCCCGATTTCGCGGCCCCCGATTTCCAGGGCAAGGCGGGCTCGACCGGCCGGCTGAATGCGCGTGGCAAGGCCGTGGTGGTTATCGGCGGCGGCGACACCGCCATGGATTGCGTGCGCACCGCCATGCGCCAGGGTGCGACCTCGGTGAAATGCCTGTATCGGCGCGACCGGGCCAACATGCCGGGCTCGATGCGCGAGGTGCGGAACGCCGAGGAGGAGGGCATCGAGTTCATCTGGCTATCCGCGCCCGAGGCCTTCCTGGGGGATGATACGGTGACCGGGGTGCGCGCCGCGCGCATGTATCTGGGCCTGCCCGACGCCTCCGGCCGGCAATCCGTGGAGGCGATCGAGGGCAGCCATTTCACGGTTCCCGCCGATCTGGTGATCAAGGCCTTGGGCTTCGACCCCGAGGACATGCCGGTGGCGTTCAACGAGCCGGCGCTGGGCGTGTCCGGTTGGGGCACGTTGCGGGTGGACCATCGCAGCTTCATGACCAGCCTGCCCGGCGTGTTCGCGGCCGGGGATATCGTGCGCGGTGCCTCGCTGGTAGTGTGGGCTATCCGTGACGGTCGGGATGCGGCCGCGCAGATGCACGCCTTCATGGAACAATCCACCACCGTAGCGGTGGCAGCGGAGTGAGGAATATGCGCCGAATCCCATTGGCCCTGGCGGCCATTCTCCTGGCAGGGACGTCTTTTTCCGTCCCGCGCGCCCAGGCCCAGACCCCGCCCGCGCCGGCCGCGACCCCAGCGCCCGCCGCCACGCCGGCGCCGGCTGCCCCATCGAATGCGGCTGCCGGGAGCCTGAGCACCGCGCCCGTTCTGACGCCGGTCAGCGAGGAGGCCCATAAGCAGGCCGCCGCCCTGACCGAAATGATCGGCGTGAACCGCCAGAGCACACAGCTGATCGGCATCATGCGCGGCCAGATGATCCAGCTGGTGATCCGCTCCGGCAACAAGACGCCGGACGATGCGACCAAGATCGTCGACGAGGTGCTGATGCCTGACTTCCTGGCCCAGCAGAACGAGCTGACCAACCAGATCATCGATGTGTGGGCGCGCGATTTCACCGTCGACGACCTAAAGGGCCTGCAAGCCTTCTACCAGACCCCGCTTGGCCAGAAGCTGATCCAGACACTGCCGGAGGTGACCCAGCAGGGTATGCAGACCGGCCAGGCCTGGGGCCAGCGCGTCTATCAGGCGGCGATTACCAGACACAAGGACGAGCTGATCCTGCGTGGCTTGAAGTTCTGAGATTCCGAGATTGTTTTCGTGAAAGGGCGGCCGATGATCCAGCGGATTGAAACCGGTGAAGAATTCGTACGCTCCTGGGATGCGAACGCCACGGCGCTTGCCGAGACCTATAATTCCGCGATGGAGCATGACGCCTGCGGTGTCGGCCTCATCGCGGCGTTGGACGGGCGGAAGCGGCGCGACGTGGTGCAGGGCGGCATTGATGCGCTGAAGGCCGTGTGGCATCGCGGCGCGGTGGACGCGGACGGCAAGACCGGCGACGGCGCCGGCATCCATATCGAAATCCCGCAGGATTTCTTCGCCGACGCGATCCGCCGCGGCGGCCAGCAACTGCGCCCCGGCCCGATCGGCGTGGGCCAGGTGTTCCTGCCCAAGACCGATCTGTCCGCGCAGGAACGCTGCCGGCAGATAGTGGAAAGCGAGATCCTGGCCTTCGGCTATGCCATCTATGGCTGGCGGCAGGTGCCGATCAACGTGGAATGCATCGGCGAGAAGGCCAATGCCACGCGGCCCGAGATCGAGCAGATCATGATCTGGAACGCCAAGGGCACGGACGAAGCCGCGTTCGAGCGCGACCTTTACGTGATCCGCCGGCGCATCGAGAAGCAGGCCATCGCCTCGCAGATCGCCGAGTTGTATTTCTGCTCCCTGTCCTGCCGGTCGGTCATCTACAAGGGGATGTTCCTCGCGCAGAGCCTGACGGATTTCTATCCGGACCTGCTGGACGAGCGCTTCGTCAGCCGTTTTGCGATTTATCACCAGCGCTATTCCACCAACACCTTCCCCACCTGGAAGCTGGCGCAGCCCTTCCGCATGCTGGCGCATAACGGCGAGATCAACACCGTCAGCGGCAACATCAACTGGATGAAGTCGCACGAGACGCGGCTGGCGGACCCGGCGCTGGATCCGTACATGGACGATCTGAAGCCGGTGATCCAGGCCGCCGGATCGGATACGGCGACCATGGACAACGTGTTCGAGGTGCTGGTGCGTGCGGGGCGCGACGCGCCGATGGCCAAGGCACTGATGATCCCGGCCAGCATCGGCAACGACGCCACCATGAAGCAGGCGCATCGCGACATGTTCCTGTATTGCAACGCGGTGATGGAGCCGTGGGACGGCCCGGCCGCCATCGCCGCGACCGACGGGCGCTGGGCGATCGCGGGGCTGGACAGAAACGGGCTGCGGCCGCTGCGCTATTCCATCACCAACAAGGCCGTGCTGATCGTGGGCAGCGAAACCGGCATGGTGAAGCTGGACGAAAGCGAGATTGTGGAGAAGGGGCGCGTCGGCCCCGGACAGACCATCGCCGTCGATCTGGATGCCGCGCGCTTCTACACCGATGAGGAATTGAAGGACCTGCTGGCCCAGCGCCAGCCTTTCGGCGAATGGGCCAAGCGCATTCGCGAAATCGACCATATCGTCAAGACCGACGCGCCCGAGCCGGTGATGTATCAGGGCGAGGAGTTGCGGCGACGTCAGCGCGCGGCGGGCACCACGCTGGAAGAGCTGGAGATGATCCTGCACCCGATGGTGGAGGATGCGCAGGAAGCCGTGGGCAGCATGGGCGACGACACGCCGATCGCCGTGCTGTCGGACAAATATCGCGGCCTGCATCATTATTTCCGCCAGGCCTTCAGCCAAGTGACCAACCCGCCGATCGACAGCCTGCGCGAAACCCGCGTGATGACGCTGAAGACGCGGCTTGGCAATCTGGGCAACGTGCTGGACGAGGACAGCAGCCAGTTCGACCTGTTGCAGCTGGAAACCCCGGTTCTGACCAACGCCGAATTCACCGCCATGCGCGGCATGATGGGCGAGGCGGCCTGCGTGGTGGACTGCACCTTCCCGGTGGCCGAAGGCGAGTCCGGCCTGCGCGCGGCACTGGAACGCATCCGCCGCGAGGCCGAGGAAGGCGTGCGTGCCGGCTGCACGCATGTGATCCTGACCGACGAGGATACCGGGCCCGAGCGCGCCGGCATTCCCATGATCCTGGCCACCGCGGGCGTGCACACCCATCTGGTTCGCTCGTCCCTACGCACCTTCACCAGCCTGAACGTGCGTGCCGCCGAATGCCTGGACGTGCACAGCTTCGCCGTGCTGATCGGCGTGGGTGCGACCACGGTGAACGCCTATATGGCGCAGGAAAGCATCGCCGACCGCCACCGGCGCGGCCTGTTCGGCGACATCTCGCTGAAGGCCGCCGTACAGCGCTTCAAGAAGGCGGTGGATAAGGGGCTGCTGAAGGTGATGTCCAAGATGGGCATCTCCGTCATTTCCTCTTATCGCGGCGGCTATAGCTTTGAGGCGATCGGGCTGTCGCGCGCCCTGGTGGGCGAGTTCTTCCCGGGCATGCAGTCGCGCATCTCCGGCATCGGACTGACCGGCATCGCCCGCAAGGTGCTGGACATGCACCGGGCGGCCTGGGAGTCCGAACGTGTGGTCCTGCCCGTGGGCGGCATCTACAAGCTGCGCCGCAGCGGCGAGACGCATGCCTTGGACGGCGCGCTGATCCATATGCTGCAGGAGGCGGTGGCCACCGACAGCTTCCAGACCTTCCGCCGCTATACCGAGGGCGTACGACGCATGCCGCCGGTGGCGCTGCGCGACCTGCTGGATTTCCGCATGGATGGCCGCAAGGCGATTCCGGTCGAGGAAGTCGAGAGCGTCACCGAAATCCGCAAGCGGCTGGTGGCGCCGGGCATCTCCCTCGGCGCGCTGAGCCCCGAGGCGCATGAGACGCTGTCCATCGCCATGAACCGGATCGGCGCCCGCTCCGACAGCGGCGAGGGCGGCGAGGACGCGGCGCGCGCCACCCCGCGGCCGAACGGCGACAACGCTTCCTCGGCCATCAAGCAGATCGCCTCCGGCCGGTTCGGCGTGACCGCCGAATATCTCAATAATTGCCGTGAGATCGAGATCAAGGTCGCGCAGGGCGCCAAGCCCGGCGAAGGCGGCCAGCTGCCCGGTTTCAAGGTGACAGGGCTGATCGCCAAATTGCGCCACGCCACGCCCGGCGTGATGCTGATCAGCCCGCCGCCGCATCACGACATCTATTCCATCGAGGATCTGGCCCAGCTCATCTACGACCTGAAGCAGATCAACCCGGATGCCAGCGTCTGCGTGAAGCTCGTCTCGCGCAGCGGCATCGGCACCATCGCGGCCGGCTGGCCAAGGCAAAGGCGGACGCCATCCTGATTTCCGGCCATTCCGGCGGCACAGGGGCCAGCCCGCAGACCAGCATCAAATATGCCGGCCTGCCCTGGGAGATGGGGCTGAGCGAGGCGCATCAGGTGCTGACGCTGAACCGGCTGCGCCACAAGGTGCGGTTGCGTACCGATGGCGGGTTGAAGACCGGGCGGGACGTGGTGATCGCCGCCATGCTGGGTGCCGAGGAATTCGGCATCGGCACCGCCTCGCTCGTCGCCATGGGCTGCATCATGGTGCGCCAGTGCCATAGCAACACGTGCCCCGTGGGCGTGTGCAGCCAGGACGAGGCGATGCGGGCGAAGTTCACCGGCACGCCGGAGAAGGTGATCAACCTGTTCAGCTTCATCGCCGAGGATGTGCGCTATATCCTCGCTTCCCTGGGAGTGCGGAGTCTGGCCGAGGTGATCGGGCGCACCGATCTGCTGCACCAGGTCAGCCGTGGTGCTGAATATCTCGACGACCTCGATCTGAACCCGCTGCTGGTGCAGGCCGATCCCGGTCCGCATGCGCGCTATTCCACCATGGCGGGACGCAACGAGGTGCCGGAGACGCTGGACGCGCAGATGCTGTCCGATGCCGCCGCCTTCTTCTCGCGCGGCGAGAAGATGCAGTTGCAATATAATATCCGCAACACACACCGCGCGATCGGCACCAAGTTCAGCAGCGGCATCGTGCGGAAATTCGGCATGACGGGTCTGCAGCCCGGCCACGTCACGGTGCGGCTGCGCGGCTCCGCCGGCCAGTCGCTGGGCGCCTTCGCGGTGCAGGGGCTGAAACTGGAAGTGCTCGGGGACGCGAACGACTATGTGGGCAAGGGCCTGTCCGGCGCCACCATCGTGGTGCGTCCGGCCCCCTCCTCCACTCTGGTCAGCCAGAAGAACACCATCATCGGCAATACCTGCCTGTACGGCGCCACCGCCGGCCAGTTATTCGCCGCGGGTCAGGCCGGGGAACGCTTTGCCGTGCGCAACTCCGGCGCGGATGCGGTGGTGGAGGGTTGCGGATCGAATGGCTGCGAATATATGACCGGCGGCACCGTGGTGGTGCTCGGCGATATCGGCGATAATTTCGGCGCCGGATTCACCGGCGGCATAGCCTTCATCTACGACCCCGAGAAGCTGTTCGAATTGCGGGTCAACCCGGACACGCTGAGCTGGCAGCGCGTTGCCACCCCGCATTGGGAGAAACTCCTGCACGAGTTGGTGACGACCCATGCCCGGGAGACCAACAGCCGCTATGCCCAGATGCTGCTGCATGACTGGGGCCGTTCGCTGCCGCGCTTCTGGCAGGTGGTGCCGAAGGAATACGTGAAATATTTGTCCTCGCCGCTCGTGGAGGCGGGCGACATCGCGTTGCGGGCGTAGGAAAAATGCCCTGAGAGCCGACAGCTAAATAAAATCCGGGAATAAACCGACTCTCCCGGGTGTCTTCATCTTGCTGACGTCGCACCGTGGATCATCCCGGGCGGCATGGTCACGAGGAGAAGATGTTGGAAACATTTCTGGTTGCAGCAATCGCCTTGGCCGTCGCGCTGCTTGGCTGTGCCGTGGTGGGGCCGCCTGGGCGCGGGCCGCGTTGCTGACGGTATCCGTTATGAAGTCCGGCCCAATCCTCGCTGCCGGCCTTCTCGTGCTCGTCTCTGTGCCGGCAGCGGCGCAGCAAATGATGATGATGCCGGCCAGCCAGGCCGAACTCATCCGCGGCCTGCTGCCCAGCGTGGTCAACATAACGACGTTGGTCGCTGACGCTGCCCCTCCCCTGACGATCGAGGCCGGGAGCCAGGTTCCGGGGCGCCCCAAAGCCTTCCAAGGCTCCGGCCTCATTATCGACCCGAGCGGCGTGGTCCTGACCAACGCCCACGTCATCGCCGGCGCGTATGCCGTCGAGGTGATGTTTTCCGATGGCGTGCGCGTGCCCGGCCAGGTTATCTCCACCGCCCCCAGCACCGACCTCGCTCTCGTGAAGCTTGTCCCCCCTCACCCGCTCGCGGCGGTAAGCTGGGCTGACAGCGACAAGGTGCAGATCGGCGACCCGGTCTTCGCCATCGGCAACCCGCTCGGCGTCGGCCTGTCGGTCAGCTCCGGCATTGTCAGCGCGCTGAACCGCAACATCATGGACACGCCGTATGACGATTTCATCCAGACGGATGCCGCGATCAACCATGGCAATTCCGGCGGGCCGCTGTTCAATCGGGATGGCGAGGTGATCGGGATCGATACCGCGATCCTCTCCCCCACGACGGGTTCGGTCGGGCTGGGCTTTGCCATTCCCGCGAATGACGCGCATTTCGTCACCAACCAGATGCTGCACAATGACCATGTGCGGCCGGCCTATCTCGGCGTCAGGATCGAACAGGTGACCGCGGACATGGCGACCGCGCTCGGCCTTCCGGCAGCGACGGGCTCGATCGTCAATGTGGTCGATGCGGGCCAGCCGGGTTCGGTCGCAGGGTTGCAGGTCGGTGACGTGATCCTGCGCTACAATAACGAAACGCCGTCGGACGAACGCGCCTTGTTGCGCGCTGTCGCCAAATCCCCCATCGGCCAGGCCGTACCGGCTGTCGTGCTGCGTGCCGGACAGGAACGGGCCGTGCAGATCGTGCCGATCGCATGGCCGGAATCCGAGAACCCAGTTGGCACGAGTGCCGGCCAGGCACCCAGGGCCATCGTCGTCCCGGAAAATCTCGGCCTGCAGCTTAGCCCGCTCACGGCTGATCTGCGCACCCAACACGGCCTGCGCATGCAGCAGGCGGGCGTGCTGGTCGGCGGCGTCGCCGCGGGGACCGATGCATTCGAGCGCGGTCTCGCGCCCGGCGACGTGATCCTGCGGACGCAGGACAGCGACGTGGGATCGCCGCAAGAGGTTCAGGCGGAGATTGAGGCGGCGCGCGCCCGGCACAAGGCGTTCATCATGGTGCTGGTGCAGCCGAAGGCGCAGCAAGGCGGCGATCCGCACTGGATGGCGCTCAGGGTCAGCGGATCGTAGGAAGCCACGACGTTTCCATCTGACGCCTTTCCTGCCTGCGTTCCGCAGCGCGATATTGGCGCCCCCTTCGGGCGGTGCCATAAGCGTGGGGATGCGATTCCTCTATCACCTGCCGTTGTCGCCTTATTGCCGCAAGGTTCGGCTTGTGTTGGCCGAGAAGCGCCTTCCGTTCGAGTTGCGGGTGGAGAAGGTGTGGGAGCAGCGATCGGATTATCTCGACATTAATCCGGCCGGTACCGTACCGACGCTGATGGAGGACAGTGGGCTGGCCATTCCGGATTCCGCTGTGATTTGCGAGTATCTGGAGGAGGCGTATCCCGACACCTCGCTGATGGGCGAGACTCTGGCCGAGCGGGTCGAGGTCCGGCGGATGGTGGCGTGGTTCGACGGGAAATTCGCCGATGAGGTGACCCGCAACCTCAACGGCGAGAAATATCTCAAGCGCCTGTCCGGACGCGGCCAGCCCGATGCGGGTGCGTTGCGGGCGGGCTATACCAATCTGCGCGGGCATCTGCAGTATATCGGCTGGCTGGCGGAGACGCGGAAATGCCTGGCGGGCAGCCGGATTTCGCTCGCCGATTTCGCGGCCGCAGCGCATCTCTCGGTGCTGGATTTCGCCGGTGACGTGGATTGGGCGGTCAGCGCGCCGGCGCGGGAGTGGTACGCCCGCATGAAGTCGCGGCCGAGCTTTCGGGCTTTGCTCGCCGATCGGGTCCCCGGCATGATCCCGCCCGAGCATTACGCGGATCTGGATTTTTAGGCTGTTGTTGCAACAAGTGGGCAGCGAGGGAGCTATCCTTATAGCTTGCCCAAGCGTGCCGATCCTGCAACCTTCCCGATGAAGGAGCACCCCAGCCATGGCCCATAAACTGCCTGCCGCCCCCGGCATATCACATCACGCCGACCTGGACCGTGACGCGGTCTGGCAGGCGCGGGTCGATCTGGCGGCGTGTTTCCGTGCCGCCGCCCGGATGGGGTTGAATGAGGGCATCTGCAACCACCTCTCGGCCATGGTGCCGGGGCGGGATGATCTGTTTCTGGTCAATCCCTATGGCTGGGGCTTCAGCGAAGTGACCGCGAGCCGGCTGCTGGTGTGCGACTTCCATGGCAACGTGCTGTCCGGCAGCGGCGAGCCGGAGGCGACGGCGTTCTATATCCACGCGCGGTTGCACAAGAACGTTCCGCGCGCCCGGGCGGCGTTCCACACGCATATGCCCAACGCGACCGCGCTGGCGATGCTGGATGGGGCGCCATTGTCCTGGTCCAGCCAGTCCTCGTTGAAATTCTACGGCCGCACGCTGGTGGACGAGGATTATAACGGCCTGGCGCTGGACGAGGCCGAGGGTGACCGCATCGCGGCCAGCATTGGCAATGCGGACATCGTGTTCATGAAAAACCATGGCATCATGGTGGTCGGCCCCAGCATCGCCGAAGCCTGGGACGATCTTTACTATCTGGAGCGTGCCTGCGAGGCGGAGCGTCTGGCGCTGTCCACTGGGCGGACGCTGAAGCCGGTGCCGGCGGCGATCGCCCAGCGCACCTACGCCCAGATGCGCCAGAGCGATGATGAGAGCGCCCGGCTGCATCTGGAGAGCATCAAGCGCCAGCTCGATCGGGACGCGCCGGATTATCGGCATTGACGCGCGGCGCTCCCTTCCTGCTGGCGCTGCTGCTGCTGCTGGGCGATTGCACCATACCCGGCTTTCGCCTGATCGATCAGCAGACCTTCGCGCGCACGCCGGCCCCGACCAGCACCGACGTCGCCCGCGCCGACCTGCCGCCGCAGCCGCTGGTGGTGATCCGCTTCGGCAACCTGGATCAGGATTACGGGCCGGCCTTGGCTGAAGCGGTGAATGACGCGACCACCCGCAAACCCGATGTCGCATTCGACGTGCTGACGCCGGTGCCGACATCGGCCACCCTGGAGGTGCAAGACCGCTTCACCCGGCAGGGCATCATCGATGCCCAGGACGTCGCCAACGCGCTGGTAATGTACGGCGTGTCGCCGGATCAGGTGCATATGGGATTTCGCGCGGATGCCGGCACACCGCCGCGGGAAGTGCTGGTTTTCGCCCGCTGATCTGCGCTGCGGTGCGGCATGGGCAGGTTTGTGGGGCTCGCGTCTTTTTTCCCCTGGTGTTTGGTATAATCAGATCCGATCTGAGTAGCGGTTAGGCCCTGGCGTTCCCCAGGGCGCCGATTGCCAGGGGGTCCTTGCATGCACGCTTTTCGCCTCGCTGCCCGAAGCGCCTTGGCCGATATCGCTCGTGAGGGGCGCTATCGCGTGTTCACGCCGCTACAGAAGCATGCCGACCGCTTTCCGGTGTTCACGCTGGAACAGGGCGGACGGTCGCGCGACGTGACGGTGTGGTCGTCCAACGACTATCTCGGCATGGGGGTGCACCCGGTGACTGTCGCGGCCGCCATGGAAGCCGCGCGGAGCATGGGTGCGGGGGCCGGAGGCACTCGAAACATCGCCGGCACCAGCCATCTTCACGACGCGCTGGAGACCGAGCTGGCCAGGCTGCACGGCAAGGACGCGGCGCTGCTGTTCACCTCCGGCTATGTGTCCAACCAGGCCGCGATCTCCACCATCCTGCGCAGCCTGCGGAACTGGCACGTGTTCTCGGACGCCAAGAACCACGCCTCGATGATCGCGGGCATCAAGGGCGCACCGGCGACGGTGCACATCTTCGCGCATAACGACGTGGCCGACCTGGCGGCCAAGCTGGCCGCTTCACCCGCCGACGCGCCGAAGCTGATCGCCTTCGAGAGCGTCTATTCCATGGATGGCGACATTTCGCCGATCGCCGCCATTTGCGATCTTGCCGAGCAACACGGCGCGATGACCTATCTGGATGAGGTGCATGCCGTGGGGATGTACGGTCCAGGTGGGGCTGGTGTCGCGGCGCGGGACGGCGTGGCGCACCGGCTGGACATCATCGAGGGCACGCTGGCCAAGGGCTTTGGTTGTCATGGCGGCTATATCACCGGCGACGCGGAGATCGTGGATTTCATCCGCTCCACCGCGTCCGGCTTTATCTTCACGACCTCCCTGCCCCCCACCACGGTGGGCGCGGCGCTGGCCAGCCTGCGCCATGTGCGCCAGGACGACGCCCGCCGCGCCAGGCTGTTTGAGCGGGCCGAGACCCTGAAATCGCGCCTGGATCGCGCCGGCCTGCCGCGCCTGCCGACGGTGAGCCACATCGTGCCGGTGCATGTGGGCGAGGCCGCCTTGTGCCGGGATGTCAGCCGCAGACTGCTGGAGGAATTCGCGATCTACGCGACACCGATCAATTATCCGACCGTGCCGAAGGGGAGCGAGCGCCTGCGGCTGACGCCCACGCCGCTGCACACGGATGCGATGATGGATGTGCTGGTCGAAGCGCTGCGCGCCGTGCTGCCGCGGAAGATTTCCCAGGCCGCATAGATCCACCGCATAGATCTCGCGCCTCAGCGCTTGCGCGCGGCGCCCACGGCCTCCTGCAAATCCGCCAGTGCCACCGCGCCGGGCAGCATCTCGTCGCCGACCACATAGGCGGGTGTGCCCTGCACTTGCAGCGCGTGCGCCAGCTGCAGATTGGCGTCGATCCGGGCCTGCACCGCCGGGTCGTTCATGTCGCGCTGTAGCTGGCTCCAGTTCAGCCCTGCGCGCTGGGCGGCGCTTTGCACCACGCTCTCGTCGATATCGGGCGTGCCGGCCATCAGCGCATCATGCATCTTCTGGTACCCGCCTTGCTTCTGGGCGGCGAGTTCCGCGCGCGTGCCCAGCACGCTGGCCGGCCCCAGGATAGGGATGTCCTTGTAGACCAGCCGTATATTGCGGTCCCGGCGCAACAGCTCGGCCAGAACGGGCAACATGCGGCGGCAGTATGGGCAACGCACGTCGAAGAATTCCACCAGCGTCACGTCGCCATTCGGGTTGCCGCCCACTGGGTCGCCGGGCGTGTGGATCAACGCGTGCTCGGAACTGGCGATGGCCGCACTGGTAGCGGCTTCCTGTCGGGCGCCGTCATCGGCCTGCAAGGCCGTCACCGCATCGCGCAGGATGCTGGGATCGGATTTCAGCGCCTGACGCACGATGTCCACGATCGCCTGGCGCTGCTGCGCGGTGAACCCGCCGGACGATGACTGCGGCATGGCGGACTGGCCGGGCATTGATTGGGATTGGGCAAGCTGGGATTGGGCGGGTTGGGCCCAGCTGCTGGCGCCGGGCAGGATCGCTGCAAGGCTCAGCAGCAGGATGGCGACAATCTGTCGGATCATGGGCGGGGTCGTCCTCGCTCGCATTCGCGTGGCGCCCGCTCGGGGACGCGTTGAAACATGCCGCCGTGCTCGGCCGCGGCGTACCAGGACATAATCTATCAGGTCGCCATGGATGGGCGATAGCGGAGCGGCGTCACCCCTGCCCCACGGCCCGCGGGCGGTTGCCGATGTGGGCGAACGAGTCTATGGCAGCCTCTGGCAAAGCAGGGATTCGGTACAGGTGCGCAGCAGCGTCTCGGCGTCGATACTGGGCAAGGCGGTCAGGCGTACCGGCCTGGCCCATCGCGGACTCGCAACGTTACTGGCGCTCAGCCTCGGCACATCGGGGTGTTCCGCCCTTGGGTCCGTCCAGAACAGTCTGTTCGGCGGCCCCGACCAGGCGGCGGGCACGCCTGGCCGCGTGAGTGGATTCCTCGGCAGCGTGGTGGCGGACGAACCCCAGGCAGCACTTGCGGCGCGCCAGGTGTTGGCCGCTGGCGGCAACGCGACCGATGCGGCGGTCGCGCTGGCCTTCGCCTTATCGGTCACGCTGCCCTCGCGCGCCGGCCTCGGCGGCGGCGGCGGCTGCCTGGTCTATAGCGCCGGCAGCGCCGGGGCCACGCGCAACAACCCGGATGGCACGCCCAACGCCGTGCTATTCCCGTCCGTGGCGCCGGCCAGCGCCGCCGGCTCGGACCGCCCCGCCGCGGTGCCGATGTTGGCGCGTGGCCTATATGTGCTGCATGCCCGCTATGGCAGCCTGCCGTTCGAGACATTGGTGAGCCCGGGTGAGCAGATGGCTCGCTTCGGCGTGCCTGCCTCGCGCGCTTTCGTGCGGGATCTGACGGTGGTGGCTGCCCCGCTGGCCGGCGATGCCGGCGCCCGCGCCGTGTTCACCCATGACGGCCAGCCGCTCGCCGAGGGTGCGCCGCTGGTGCAGCCGGATCTGAGCGTGACGCTGTCGCAGATCCGCATTGCCGGCGTGGGCGATCTGTATCAGGGCGCGCTGGCGCGGCGCCTGGCCAATGCCGCCGATCAGGTGGGCGGCACCATCACGGCGGCGGATCTGCGCACGGCATTGCCCAAGGTTCTGCCGGCGCTGACGGTGCCGGTGGCACAAGGCGACCAGGTGGCGTTCCTGCCGCCACCCGTCGATGGCGGGCTTGCGGATGCGGCCGCCTTCCAGGCGCTGCTGGCCAACCCGACGGCACCGGACGCGGCCAATGCGCGCGCCCTCGGCGTGGCAACGCTCTGGCGCGAGGGAGGCGCGGATCCAAAGGCGATCCTGACAGGCCCCGTGCCCCCGCCGAATCTGCCGGCGCTGCCCGCATCCACCAGCTTCGCCACGCTGGACCATAACGGCAATGCCGTGGTGTGCGCGCTGACGATGGGCAACCTGTTCGGCACCGGGCGGATCGCGCCCGGCACCGGTGTGTTGCTGGCTGCCTCGCCCGCCTCCGTGCCGCCGCCGCTGCTCTCCGCCGCCCTGGCCTACAACCCGAATCTGCGCGCCTTCCGCATCGCCGTCGGTGCCTCCGGCCAGGCTGGCGCCCCGCTGGCGACGGCGATCGGCCTGCTCCAGTCATTCGGCGACCATCAGACCGTCGCACAGCCCAAGCCAGAGGTTGCCCCCGACCCAGGACGGCTGAACATCATCAACTGCCCGGGCTATCTGCCTGGAAACCAAAACTCGTGCGGCTGGGCCACGGATCCACGGGGCGCGGGGCTCGCCGTCGGCAGCAATTAGCACGATGGCGCTGAAGACTGGCCGGGGTGCCGCAGCCCCACCCTTCCTGGTGATGGATGTCATCGCCTCCGCCAACGCGCTGCAGGCGGCACTGCCACAAGGCGCGCCCCATGTGATCCACATGGAAGTGGGCCAACCCGCCACCGGCGCGCCTGCCGGCGCCGTCGCGGCCGCCCAGTCTGCCCTGCAGGCCGGTCTGCCCATGGGCTACACCGAGGCGTTCGGACGGCCCAGCCTGCGCGCCCGCATCGCCCGGCATTACGGCGACTGGTACGGCCTGGACTTGCCACCCCACCGTGTGGCCGTAACCGTCGGCGCATCCGGTGCATTTCCGCTCGCCTTCCTGGCGGGCTTCGATCCCGGCGACCGCATCGCCATGGCCGCGCCGTTTTACCCGCCCTACGTGAATATTCTGACCGCGCTGGGTATGCGGCCGGTAATTCTCGACACCGGCCCCGAAACCCGCTTCCAGCCCAGCGTGGCCCTGCTGGAACAATTGGACGAATTGCCGGACGGGCTGATTGTCGCGAGCCCGTGCAACCCTGCCGGCACGATGCTGAGCGCGGCAGAACTGGCCGACATCGCGCGCTGGTGCGACGCCCATGGTGTGCGGCTGATCAGCGACGAGATCTATCACGGCCTGACCTACGATGCGGCGCCCGCGACCCCCTTTAGCGGGCTCGCAACGGCTGCCGAATTCAGCCCGAGTGCTATTGTTATCAATAGCTTTTCAAAATATTTTTCGATGACTGGTTGGCGGATCGGCTGGATGGTCCTGCCCGAGGACCTGCTGCGCCCGGTAGAATGCCTTGCGCAGAACATGGCCATCAGTGCGCCGCATATCTCCCAGATCGCGGCCGAGGCGGCATTCGACTGCCATGAGGTATTACAGGCCAATGTCGCGCAATACAGGCGTTCCCGCGACCTTTTTCTGACGGCCTTGCCGGAAGCTGGCTTCGCCCGGCTGGCCCCCGCTCAAGGCGCGTTCTATGTCTGGGCCGACATCTCCGACCGCACCAACGACAGCCGGGAATTCTGCCGCCACATGCTTGCGGAGACCGGGATCGCCGCGAGCCCCGGTGTTGATTTCGACCGCACGCGCGGCGGGCGTTTCCTGCGCTTCAGCTATTGCGGAGCTGAGGCTGACATGGCTGATGCTGCCGAGCGGCTGAAGCGTTGGCGACGACCAGAGCTTGATGACTTCCGGTAGGCGAAGCCATCAAGCTCTAGCTCTTTGTTTGAGCGAGCAATTCTATGGCCCGGTGATTCCACCTAGAGCCATATTGCTCTGTGGCGCATCGCGCGGCAAGTTAGCGCTTGCGATGTATATACAAACGTGTATACTTTCCGCGTGAGTAACGCGGTCATCGGATTCGAATGGGACGATGGCAACATAGCCAAGTGCCAAAAGCATGGCCTGACCCAGTCCGATATAGAGAGCGTGTTTGCTGGTGTCGTTGTGATCCTGCCTGACCCGTCCACCACCGAAATCCGTCAGCGGGCTATCGGTCGTACCGCTCGGGCCGTTTCGTGTTTCTGGTACACGGTCCGTCGCCAGTTGATCCGGCCGATTTCCGCTCGCTACATGCACGCCAAGGAGAGCGCAGCCTTTGAAAAAGCCTATCCTCAGCTTCAAAAGTGATTCCGAGGCCGAGGCCTTCGTCGATACCGCCGATCTGTCCCAGTACGACCTGTCCGGCGGGAAGCCTACCCGCTTCGAATTCTCGGCCAAGGAGTCTCAGATCAATATGAGGGTACCTGCCGCTCTGCTCGAAGGAATCAAAGAGCGTGCACGCGAAAAGGGTATCCCCTATACGCGCTTGATCAGGATGCTGATGGAGCAAGCCCTCACGCACCGATGAGCGAGGGCGCAACCTCGAACTATACGACGAGCACGAAGAAGATCGCCGTCGCGAACACCCCGAGCCCGCTGCGGACTGCGTGCAGCGATCCCCAATGCTGGACCAGTCGCCGTGTGTTGGCATCGGCCGCGCCGGCTGATGTGGCCATCAGTTTGTTGTTCGTGGGCATAATCACGAGCAGGGTAAACGGCCAATTTGCCAGGATCACGAGCGCGCCGAGCAGCCAGCGCCGGTCGGACGTGATGAGCCACGCAACCACGCCACATATTCCGCTGACAACAGCAAGGCTCGCTTGCATCGCGTATCCTTGTTTGTAGCTTGGTTTCCACTCCGCCAGCAGCGCCCGGTCATCCAGCTTTAGAGCCTGACCGGAAACAGTATCGGAATCAAATCCAGGTATAGGCTAACTCATTGTAAGGGTTGACCGGTCTCGCAGGTTGCGATTCGCTGGCTCTGCAACAAGACCGAGTGATTCGTGATGCCTTGGAACGAGACCGATC
>DASXIW010000275.1:0-6296 GCA_036497785.1 Acetobacteraceae bacterium
CACAAATGCGTCATTACATGGCCACGTTTAAATGGCTCTGGGACCATTTTGTCAGGACTTCTGCCGGTTTGGTAGTCGCGCGAAGAGGGAAGCTCGGATTATATCTCGGCCGGATCGTCGAAATCGGCCAGCGCGACGCGGTGTTCGCAGCCCCCGCCCATCCCTACACAAGCGCGCTGCTGGATGCCGTGCCGCGCATCGGCGCGGGCAAGCGCGTGCCGGGCACGGCCCTGCCGGGCGAGATGCCCGATCCGATGGACCCGCCGCCGGGCTGCGCCTTTCACACGCGCTGCGCGCGCGCCGTCGCCGCCTGCCGCGCCGAGATCCCCGCCCTGCGCGGCGACGCCGCCCACATGGTCGCCTGCCACAACCCGCTCGGATAGCGCGCATGATCCGCTTCCTCATCGGCCGCATCGCCGGCGCTGTCGTCACGCTCGGCGTGAAATCCTTCATCATCTTCGCGCTGATCGGCCTGATGCCCGGCGATCCCGTGGATATGCTGGCCACCGCCAACCCCGACGCGACGCCGCAGGACGTCGCCCGGCTGCGCGCGCTATACGGCGTCAATCAGCCGCTGTCGCTGCGCGACTGGCATTGGCTGGAAGGCGCGCTGCACGGCAATTTCGGCTATTCGCGGCTGGAAGGCCGCCCGGTGATGGAAGTGGTGCTGCCGGCCTTGGGCAACACCGTCCTGCTGATGGCCATCGCCTTCGCCATCGGCGTGGCGATCGCCGTCACGCTGGGCACGATCGGGGCGCTGTATCGCGGCACCTGGCGCGACCGGCTGATCAATCTGCTGGCCTATGCCGGGATCTCGGTGCCCAGTTTCTGGCTGGGCCTTGTGCTGATCTACATCTTCGCCGTGGCGCTGGGCGTGCTGCCGGCGAGGGCTTCGCCGGCATGGCGGCGCATCTGGCGCTGCCGGTGGCGACCCTGGTGATGGTCGAAACCGGTGGGCTCACACGCTACGCACGCAGCGCCATGCTGGAAGTTCTGCAACAGGACTATATCCGCACCGCACGCGCCAAGGGCATCACCGAGGGCCGGATGATCCTGCGGCACGCGCTGCGCAACGCGCTGATCCCGGTCGTCACGATCGTCGCGCTGGGCTTCGGCTATCTCTTCTCCGGCGCGCTGCTGGTGGAAAGCATCTTCGCCTGGCGCGGCATGGGGCATCTCATTCTCGATGCCGTGCTCGGCAACGACTACAATCTCGCCCTGGTCTGCCTGCTGTTCACCACGGCGATGATCCTTGCCGCCAACATCCTGGCCAACCTCGCCTATAGCTGGCTCGATCCGCGCATCAGCCTGGACGGGGAACGGCAATGAGCGGCACTCGGGCGGTTTCGGTCTGGCAATTGCGCTGGCGGCGGCTGCGCGCGGATCGCGCGGCCTGGCTGGGCGCCATCACCCTGCTCGTGCTGCTGGCGGCCAGCTACGCGGCACCACTGCTGGAGAATTGCCTGGGCGTCAGCGGCGTGACCACGGATCTGTTCAGCCGGGTCGATCCGCCATCGGCGGCACACTGGCTTGGGGCCGACGATGCCGGGCGCGACGAGCTGGCCCGGCTGCTGCGGGGCGGACAGATATCCTTGTCCATCGGCCTCATCGGCGCGCTCGGCGCAAGCCTGCTCGGCACCATGGTCGGCGCCGTGGCCCGATATTTCCGTGGCCGCACCGACATGGTGCTGATGCGCCTCACCGACGGCATCATCGCCCTGCCGACTTTGCCGCTGCTCATCATCCTCGCGGCACTCGATCTCTCCAAACTCGGCTTTTCGCAGGATTTCATCCGCTCCGGCGCCGCCGGCTATTGGCGGATCGTGGCCATCGTGACGCTGCTGAGCTGGACCGGTGTCGCGCGGCTGGTGCGGGCGGCGACCCTGGCCTTGAACGAGCGGGAATTCGTGCTGGCCGCGCGGGCGCAGGGCGCATCCTCCTGGTGGATTCTGCGTACCCATATCCTGCCCAACGCCATCTCGCCGGTGATCGTGGCCACCACATTGGCAATGGGACGGGTGATCCTGGCGGAATCCGCGCTCAGCTATCTCGGCGTCGGCATCCAGCCCCCTGCCACGAGCTGGGGCAGCATGCTGACCAACGCGCAGGAACTGATTTCCACCGCGCCGCTGCTGGCGCTCTATCCCGGCCTGCTCATATTGCTGACAGTGATCGCCATCAATTTCCTCGGCGACGGATTGCAGGCCGCCATCGACCCACGCAGCGATCCACGCTGATCGGCTCAGAGCCTGTTTGAGAACTCGCTCGGCCGAGTCAGCTGGCGTGATTTTCGAGAGCCGGCGCGGAGCGGACACTGGCCCGTGAACACCGGAAGCGCAGAAAAGCGCGCCAGATGGCCGGCATAGTAGAGTTGTCAAACAGGCTCTCAGCGTGTTCGCCAATCCTCGATCCAGTTGGTCGGATTGCCCCAGCGAACATCGTTGACCACGCCGGTCAGCCATTTCGGCGAAATCGTCGCCGTGGTGGTGAAGAACAGGTCGATCTCGGGCACCTCGTCGGCATAGATGTCAAGAATGCGCTTCCACGCCGCCTTGCGATTGCCCGGTTCCAGCGCGGCCCAGGCGTCGTTCAGTGCCGCATCCATCGCGGGATCGCGCGGCCCCATGTAATTCTGGCCGGACCAGTTATTCGCCGCCGCCGGCACTCAGTCGCTATGCAGCGAATAATACGGCACGTAATCCAGCGGCTGATCCGACTGGTATTCGACCAGTCCGGTGAACCCGCGCATGCGCAGGCTCTGGCCGAACATCACGCGCGCCGGCTCATTCCTGATCACCAGTTCGATGCCGATCGCCTTCATCTCGCTCTGCAGCACCTGTTCGATCAGTTCGCGCGTGCGGTTGCCGGCGGAGCTGACGATATCGATCGAGAACCGCGCCCCGGCCGGGCTGACCGATATGCCGTCGGGCCCGGGTTTGAATCCGGCCGCGGCGAGCAATGCCTTCGCCGCCTGTGGATCGTAGCCGAAGGTCCTGACGAACGGATCCCAGCCGAACTCGGACGGATACTTGAAGCTATAGGCGGGATCGACGCGATTCTCGAACAGTCTGGCCACGATGGTCTTGCGGTCGATCGCCATCGCCATGGCCTGCCGCACCCGCTTATCCGCCAGCAACGGATTGTCCGGCCGGATCGCCAGATGCTCGTAGCTGCTCACCGCGGGCTGGAAACTGAAATCGAACCGCGCGGACTGCGACTTCGCCAAGGCGTTCACCTGATCGAGCGTCAGGCCAAGATTGCCGGGTGCCACCATATCGACATCGCCGGAAAGCAGGTTCGCCTGCAGCGCGGCGGTGTTCTCGATAAGCTGCATCGTGACATGCGCGAATTCCGGTTTGTCGCCATGCCAATAGGCGTTCGGCTCCAACGTGACCGACTGACCCGGCGCGAAATTCGTGATCCGATACGGCCCCATCCACAATCCGGGGTTCTCGGGATGGCGTTGAATTCGGAATGTTCGCCGTAATCCAAAGGATCCTTCGCGGCACGGAAAATCGGCCCCTCGATATGCTCGGAAAGCGGCGCCGGACCGGACCGATCGAAATCATACCGCACGCGGTTCAGCACCACTTTTACGGTCCGTGCATCCGGCGCCTCCACATGGTCGATTGTCACGGGCGGCGAAAACGCCTTCGTAACCTCGAAGGAAAACACAGAATCGCCGGCGGTGACGGGCACGCCGTCGGCCCAGAACAGATCAGGCTTGAGCGTGTATGTCACCTCCATGCCCCAGGTCCCGTCGACGCGCCTGACGATCTTCGCGCGCCCGTTCGCGATGCTCGGAACTTCCGTGCGCAGCCCACAGATCACCGCGCCGGATCGCTTGAAGCCGGTCATGTCGCGCGATCCCGCGGCACTGATATGGGCCTTGATGCTGGTCGCCGTGATATCGGGGTGCATGTCCGGCGGAAACTGCACCATGCCGATCGTCAGCGTGTCATGCCCGGCCGCGTACAACCGCGCGAGCATCGCGCATGCCAGGGCGGCGGCCCAGATCAGACCACGGGATTTTGGCATCGCATTGTCCCCCCTCGCACGGTAAGAACGCAGCAGCAACATAAATTCCGATCTTCGGCAACGGAAAAGATGGAGTATCCAGCAACATGAACGGTGATAACGCGGCAGCGGGATTGTTCGGCCCTGAGATGGGCGCGTGGCTCGATTACGACCCCTCGCGCCAGCGTCCGGCGCGCGGCCGTGCCGCCGCGGCCACCGCGAACCCGCTCGCCTCCTGGGCGGCAACCAGCATGCTGCGCGCCGACGGCAGCGCCGTGGATGCCGCCGTGGCGGCGCAGGCCATGCTGACGCTGGTGGAACCGAACGCCTCGGGTATCGGCGGCGGCGCGATGATCCTGATCCACGCAGCGGGCACGGTTCACGCCATCGACGGATTATCCGCCGCCCCTTCCCGCGTGCCTCCACGTCTCGGCACCGATTTCGACGGACGGCGCGTGCCGGCCGACCGGCTGGAATATGGCGGCCGCACTGTCGGCGTGCCCGGCGCGCTGCGGGCGCTCGAAGCCGCGCACCGGCGCTTCGGGCGCCTCGGTTGGGCCCAACTCTTCGCGCCGGCAATCGCCATGGCCGCGGACGGATTTCCCCTCTCGTCCTATCTGTGGCGCGCCATTCAGGAAAATCCCGCCATACGCGACGAACCCATGGCGCACATATTGTATTGCGCTGGCACCGCGACCACGCTTCCCCCCGGCAGCATGCTCCGCAACCGCGCCTTGGCCCGCACACTGCGCCGCATCGCCGAAGGCGGCGCCTCGGAATTCTACGAAGGTGAAATCGCGGCCAATATCTGCGCCGCCGTACGCCAAGATGATTTCTCCGGCACCATCACCGCCGCGGACATGGCCAGCTATAACGCTGTCGAACGGCCGCCGGTCAAGTTCGGCCTGGGCGAAATGACCGTGCACACCGCCCCGCTGCCCGCCTATGGCGGCGTCGCCGCCGGACAGATCGTCGGCATCGCCGGCAAACTCGGTCTGCACGGCATCGCCGCCATGCCGGACGAAGACGAAATCCATCTCCTCGCGGAGGCCGGTCGCGTCGCCTTCGCCGATCGCACCCCCTATGCCGACACGGATTTCGCACCGATGGACGCGAGCCTGCTGCTGGACCCCGGCTACCTCGCCGAACGCGCCCGGCTGGTCGACCCTCGGCGTCGCACGGAGGCGATTCCCCCTGGCCATATCGACCAGTTGGGCGGCAGCATGACCAGCCATGTCGCCATCGCCGACGGCGCCGGCCAGGTCGTGTCCATGACCACCACGATCAACCTGAATTTCGGCTCCCGCATCGCCGTTGACGGCTTCTACCTCAACAACGTCATGACGAACTTCGCCGCCGCCGCCACGGAAGACGGCAAACCCTCCGCCAACGCCATGGCGCCCCGCAAACGCGCCCGCACCACCATCGCCCCGAGCATTGTGCTGGACGCACAAGGCGCGCCGCTCGCCGCACTGGGCGCGGGCGGCGGCTACCGCATCATCGGCTACGTGGCCAATGCGCTGCTCCGCCTCGCCGGCGGCATGCGCGACCCGCAGGCGCTGCTCGCCAGCCCGCATGCGCTCAACTGGAACGGCGTGACGGAAATCGAACCCGATCTCGCCGGCCATCGCGCGGGACTGATCGCGCGCGGCCACTGGATCGGCCTGAAGCGCCTGGATGGCGGCACGCAATGCGTGGTGCTGCAGGACGACCAGGTTCTGGCCGGCGGCGATCCCCGCCGCGACGGGGTCGGGATGGCGCTGCGCGAATAACCCGCCCCGGGCGCCAGAAATCCCGGCGCCGGCACGAAATATCAGACCGTCAGTTCACGGACGCGCCGGCACATGTTCCACCGGCCCATGACGCACCGGCCCATGACGCACCGGCACATGACGCACCGGCACGTAATGCCGCGGCGGCAGGCGACGCGGCGGGTCGCGCCAGTAGCGATGCCCGTTGCGGTAGTAATAGTCGACATGCTGGATCGCCGCCGAATGGTCCGTGGCGGCCTGGACCGTCGCCTGCGAAAAGCCGGCCGGCGTCGCCGCGGCGATACCCGGCATCGCGGCTGCCGCCATGAACATCGTGGCGGCGACGGATAAGAAAGCTCGCTTCATCGAAATCCTGCTGATTCTATGCCCATGGACAGCATGATCCGCATATGCGGCCAATGTTTGTCCAAGGTGCTACCCGGAAGAGCCTTCGCAGGCGCCCCCATGTAACCGGTTGTAAAGGATGGTGAGCCCGGAGGGACTCGAACCCTCGGCCCCAAGATTAAA